>CAKSQS010000015.1 GCA_934486705.1 uncultured Eubacteriales bacterium | reverse complement strand
ATTGTGAGCGGAGGGCAACAATGCCGATAACGGCGCCGTTTCTTCAAAAAAGCATTGTACCCTGATTGTATTGTCTAAGCATATTTCGGAAAAACGGAAGATTAAGGGAGAACAAATATGGGATTACTAAATTTGGCAAGCTATAAATCGGTTTGGCGCGGATATGAGTATTTTACGGATAATTATGTGATAACACGTACAAAAGAAAGCGAGGCAAAAATCAGAGGTATCGTCCGCGGCAGCGGGCAAAAACATTATAATGTTTTTATAGATTTGGAGCATCTGAGAAAATCTAAATGCAATTGTCCGCATGCCGACGGAAAAAGAATTATTTGCAAGCATATGATAGCCTTGTATTTTTCAACTTTTCCAAAAGAGGCAGAGAAATATTACAATGACGTCATTAAATACCGAGAGGAGGAAGAACAACGGCAGGAGGAACTGGAATACAATGTAATTGATTTTCTGCATAGACTGAAAAAATCAGAATTGGAACAACTGGTGCTGCAAATACTGTTTGACGGACCCGAATGGCAATATGAAAGATTTATAGCAGAAAATATTGATTTGTGAGAAATATAAATGTGTTGATAAATCTTTTGCTTTATTGTAAGAAAATAAGTAAGAAAATAAACAAGTCAAATGGCAGAAGGAAGGAAAAGCGGTCAAATTATCGAAAAAATACATCCCGCTTATATCGAAAAATCACGGCATAACCGCTTAGGCTATACCGTGATTTAATCATTTGCAAGATGTAGGGAGTGCAAGTAAGTTCCTGACTCTTTTTTGTAAGTGCTTTTCAATCGCCGTTAAGCGTTTTTCGGGGAGGTTAATGCTCGGATGACGGGTGAATTTGAAATCTATAAGCTTGCGAAGTTGATTTTTCTGTTTAGTTCCCATAACCTCGGCACAAATGCTCTCGTATGAAACGCCGTAAGGATTAGAACGGGTTTTGGCATATGCGTCTAAATTCTTAATATCGTCATCTAAGGCATAATTGAAAAGGGATAAACCGTTATCAAATATAGGGGCGGGCGAAATAATTTTACCCGTATGATTGTCCCTCAGTATACCGAAGTTTCCGAAATGTCGGTCTTCGTTGTAGATCACCGCGTCAAATACAAGCATACTTTTAAGACTTTCGGAAAAATTGTTGCCGAGCGTTTGGTAATAATCAAGGCAAGCCTTAATGCCGCCCGTTTTTACAATCCTTCCGATAGATACAAAAGAAGTGTCAATATCGGTGAATATTTTACATTTGGACGCTAATATGCCCTTCCAGTTTTCCAAATCATATTCAACCGCACTTAAGCCCATTGCCTTTGCAATCTGACAGGCGTAGTATTCGGAATACGGCTCTTTACCCGAATTGGCAAAGCCCTCGGTACCGCCCTTGTAAAGATAAATTCCGTCGTTTTCAAAGAAACGCCATGCTTTACGGAGCATACCCTGTGTGGTAAGCTCGGGCGAAGTTGTGAAAGCCTGATTTGCCGTGCCGACGCCGGTATAAGCTACCAAGGACAAAGCCTCTGAAAAGCGGTTTTCGTAAAGGTTGTATTCTTTAAAGGTGCTGCTAAAATCTGACGGTACAACCCAATAGCTGTCGTTCAATGAAAGACCTTTACATGCATCAATAATTCCCTTTGTATTATTAAGGCTGAGGCCGAGCGTTTTTAATAATTCATCAACAAATGCACGGTTTTTCGGAATGACTCTGCGCTCCAGCCATTTAATAACACCGTCGTCAGTTACTTCCAAATCCAAAGGAAAAAGGTTTTTCATATCGGTATTTACAGATAAAATATGAGCTTTTAAGCCTTCTAATCCCTTTTCGTCAAGTGTAAATGTCAGTATTTCATCATCATACAATCGAAGGGAATAGCAGTTGTTCATTTCCGTTTTCCTTTCCTCTAAAAGTATATTGACATCTTTGCCGAGAGCCTCGGATATTTTTATAAGCATATCAAGAGATAAGTTTTGTGAGCCGCTTTCTATTCGGCATATATTGGAACGTTGTGTTCCGATTAAGCTTGCCAATTCCGCCTGTGACATTTGCTTTTCGAGCCTTGCCTCGGTAAGCTTTGAAATTATTTGCTGCCTTGAGCGCAGTATATTATTATCATCATTCACAAAATATCCCTCCTCATATATATTTCAATTCTGTATATTATGTTATCATATTTGATAACATAATGTCAAGGGAAATTACAAATGCTCTTATTTTTTGATAATAAATATCAAAAAATTCTTATAGATGCTCACAGAAAAGGTTAAAGCACACTTTGAAAAAGGAAAATAAGGCGCAAATTCACTGATAATAAACCGATTTTAAAATATTGACTAAACGGTAGTTAAAATAGCAGGTGTAAAGCATTATATCTGGTTTATCATAGACAGCGAAACAAGATTTGTTATCGGGTTTCACCTGTCCCCGCACCGGGATTCCTCTCAGGCTGTTTCTCTGTTCAGTGAAGCCGTTAAGTTTGGTAAACCGTCAGCGGTTGTTTCAGACCGTTATTCAGCCTACAAGGTTCCTGTTAAGTCCATTTTTGACGGTGCAAAACATATACGCGTTCAAAGCTTTGAGGATGATATTTCAAACAATCTGATTGAATGCTTTAACAAGCAATTCAAGGCTTGGTACAAAACCAAACAGGGCTTTTCCTCTTTTGAAAGTGCCAATAACTTGATTTCCTTGTTCGTCTTTTTCTTCAACTTTGTTCGCCCCCATTCTGCTTTAAACGGTCTTACCCCGGCTCAGGTCGCCGGTTTGAATTTGTCAAAACAAAGAAAACGGGAGTTTTTGCTCGTTGCGTGAAGCTTTTCTATGATTTCGTGAGCTATCTTTTCATTTTAACTTTACACTGCCTATGCCGTAAAAACAGAATACCACAGCTTATGCGACAAAATCGGCACATAAAAAAGAAACGAATCAACTTAAATAACAACTTATAATGCAAAAAAAATATATATTTTAGCTAATTGCCGATATTGATAAGAAAAAATATATTTATTATAATTAAGAAGGTGAGTTTAAAGCAGAAAGGAAGAAAACAAAAATGAAATTCGAAAAAATAATTTGTGTTTTTATGAGCGTTTTAATGCTTGCGGCTATTGCGGCTCCTGCTGTGTCGGCGGAAACTGCACAGAAAAGCCATAATTATGATAATTATATCCATTACAGAACTCCGCTTGCAGGCACATATCAAAAGCTGACTGCCGATAAAAAGCTAAAGGTTGTGTATTTCGGCGGCTCGGTAACCGCGGGCTACGGCAGTACAAATGCAGGGCTTTATTCATGGCAGGCGCTTTCAAGTAAGTGGCTTAAGGATAATTTCCCATCCGCTGATATTTCTGTTGTAAATACCGCTATAGGCGAAAGCGGTACCTATTTCGGTACATACCGTTTAAAGCAGGATGTTATTGACCAAAAGCCCGATTTGCTTTTTATTGAATATGCAATTAACGATAAATATAAACATTCCACAAAGGAGCAGGCGGCGCTTCAATATGAAACCATTGTGCGTGAGGTTCGCACCGCATTACCCGATTGCGATATTGTAACGCTGTTTGTTATTGATAAGGAAACGAGCGATTTATTGCCCGATTTATACCCCACGGCGGCGGGGCATGAAATGATAGCGGAGGCTTATAATATTCCTACCGTAAATGTCGGCGCCTCGTTGGTAAACTCAATGAGCGATAAGGGCAAGGAGTGGAGCACATATTTTATAGATGTTGTTCATCCTACCGATGCGGGTTATAAAAAGTATTACGATTGTCTGGAAGAATTTCTTTATAACAGCCTTATTTGCGAGGAGCTTTCGTCTGCCGACCCCGTTCACACTATGCCGGAAATTCAAAGTGACCGCTTGCTTGATGGCAACAGAGAATCGTTAATCGGGGCAAAAATGCAGCCGAACGTAATTGCGGTAAGCGGCTTTGAATACAATGAATCGCTTTATTACGGACCCGCCGCTACACCCCACTACGGCTACTATGAATGTACCGAGGGAACCGAGAACGCCTCAATAACCTTTAAATTTACCGGAACCGAATTTTCAATTTGGACTAATTTCTATAACACCTCCGAGGTAAATATATCTGTTGACGGCGGCACGGAAAAGCGCATTGTCTGCGACAGACACGCACCGTCAACATTAGTTAGTAAAATTGCGCCGGGCGAACACACAATAACCGTTAAACCGGCAGCTTTCGGTGAAGAAACCGCCGAGGAACAAGCAGACGGCACAAGACTTAAAAAAATGAAGATCGGTGCGCTGTTTTTCCGCGACGAAACAAAGCAATCGTGTAAGTCCGGTACGGTTATAGAGCCGCTTATTACAATATCGCCGGTTAATGTAGGGGATAAATACGTCAGTGTAAACTGCGGAGCTACCGGCAGTAAGGATTGGTTTGTAGTAACCAAAAAGGGCGGCACATACAGCGAGCGCCTCGGAAAGAGCGGTAATGACTGGAACTACTGTATTGCAGACGGTATCGTTAATCACGAATTGAATACGCCGATAGCTGCCGGTGAATATGAAGTGATTTTACTTTTAAATGACAGCTACACAGAGGGCGGACGTTTTGCATTTACGGTGAGTGAAACCGCAGGCGAGCCGATAATTGATAAAACTACATATTTTTCAGCCGAAAAAATCACGGTTGACTGGTCGGCACTGCCATCTGCGGTAAGCTGGGCTGCCGTTTACCCCAAGGGGTACAATAGTAAGTACGAATTTTGCGATTATATTTATAGGGGCGCTGAGTCCTTCCCGTCAGGTGAAAACGGTAGGTATAACGGTTATTCCTGGCCGCTTGACAGCGGCGAATACACCGCGGTCTTTTATGAGGGCAACGGTTATGCCGTAAACCGAAAGATTGATTTTACGGTAATTTCATCTGATGTTACCGTTACCCCGAAAGAAGTATACGTCGGTCAGAGCGACGCTGTTTCAATAAGCATAAGCAGCGGATTAGCGCCCGGCGCTCAGCACCGTGTTCGCCTTTATAAGGCAAATTCGGGTATGACCGTAAATAATACGGGCTTTGGTAATCACGGTATCAATTTTCAGGATAGCTCTAAATTTATAGGCGATGCGACCTTTGTAACGACCGATGAAAACGGCGGGTGCACCTTCAGTGTGGATTTGCACAAAACCATCACCGAGCCCGGCATATATGTTTATGCCGTTATGGATAGCACTTGGGATACAAAGGCGGTTATATTCATTGAGGTTAAGGACGCGGCAAAGGTATTGCTTTCAAGAAACTCTGTTCCGCTTGGAGCTGATATTCCGCTTGCTATTAAAATAACCGCAGGCGAGAAAGGTCTTGAGTCCAAAAAATATTATGCGGTCCGTATTTATAAGGCGTATGGCGGCACTACCGGCTTTGGCTCGGGCGGAGTAAACTTTGGCGCCTTCATTTGTGACGGGGCGGGTATTACTACCGATGAAAACGGTGCCGCCAGTGTTCTGCAAACCGCTCATATAAAAAAGATTACCGAAACGGGCGAATATGCCTACGCCGTAATGGACGGATGGAATACGGTTGCGCGCGCATTCTTTACGGTAACGTCTGCTTCCGATCCAATTCCCGAAAACGTGCCGTATATTAAGCTTGATAAAACCTCGGTAAAGCTGGGCGCCGATGATAAGCTGACGCTATCGGTCGGTAATGCGGCTGAGCTGGGAATTACCGGCGGACGGTATAATGTTCGGCTGTATTCCGTGAAATCCGGCTTTGATATTTCGGACAGCGGATTCGGTAACAGCGGGCTGAATTTCACACCGTGCTTAGGTGACGGTGTGGGCATTACTCTTGATGAAAACGGCTCAGGCACTGCCGAACAGAGCGTTCATATAAAGGGTATAAGCGAGCCCGGAATTTATGCCTACGCCGTAATGGACGGATGGAATACGGTTGCGCGAGTGTTTTTTGAGGTGAGCGCAGCTGCGGGAGACGTAAACACAGACGGAAAGGTAGATATTCTTGACCTTATTCACCTTAAAAAGATGTATGCGGGAATAATTGAAAAGAATAATGCGGGCGATATTAACGGGGACGGCGATGTTAATTCGCTTGACCTTGCAGAGCTTAAAAAAATAATACTTAAACAATAAAATAAAAAACAAGCTTGGCACATATAAATGCTTTTTAAGCTATGCGCCGAGCTTGTTTTTTGCGCTGATTTGGCGGTTGGATAATATGCTAAAAAATTATATAAAATGAGCAATATATAGTATTGAAAAAATACATTTTTAAATGTAAAATTTATATGTAGAATAAGATTATTTTAGAGTTTTGAAAGGAAAAGGGAGTTATCGGTGAAAACTAAACGATTATTAAGTTGGCTTTTATCGTCAATAACGGTATTAAATTTATTGAATTTGACCGTTAATTCGGAAACCGATATAGGCAATACTATCAAACAAAGCACTTTAACTGCCTCATCTGCTCAGGATGACGGATACAAGGCCTACGTTAAAAATATTATGCCTGCGGCTTCAGAAAGCATAACTCTTTCAAATGATAAAAAAGAATATAAAACAGGGGACACGTACTCATATGATTTTAATACTTCGTCCGATGCCTCCTATATGCTTTGCCTCAGCTTTATTCTGAAAAGCCGCAGCGATTTGGAGCTGGAGCTGAAAATTGACGGTAAGCTTCCGTTTTCTGAGGCTCAGAGGCTTATTTTCCACGGACTTTGGGAAAATTCCGAAAAACGTTTTGACGGTGCAGGAAATGAAATAGCGCCCGAGCAGATTTTATCCGATAAAGCTGCCCTTGCATATGCAGAGGATCTGACAGGGATAGAAAATGAGCCGTATTATTTGAGCTTTACGAGCGGCGGGCATACGCTTACCCTTACTGTAATAAAGGGTGAGGCGGCGGTAAGCTCGGTAAGCCTTGTGCCGCCTGACGGGAGCGAAAAATATACAGCGCCGAAAAAGCTTTCGGGCAATAAGGAAACGGTATGTATAGAGGGCGAAAATGCCGATTATAAAACAAGCAACTCGCTTGTGTCTATGTCGGATAACGCAAGCCCCTCGGTTTCGCCCACTGACCCGCTTAAAGGCAGGCTTAACTATATCGGCGGCTCAAACTGGTCTGGCAGCAAGGATACACTTACCTGGAAATTCAGTGTTAAAACCTCGGGCTATTACTCCTTTGCCGCAATTTACAGGCAAAACATAAACCTCGGGGCGATTTCGTACCGCAGCCTCAAAATAGACGGCAGGGAACCGTTTGAGGAAGCAAAGCAGATGAAGTTCAAATACTGCGCCTCCTGGAATTATTATTCGTTCGGTGATAATGACCCGTATCTTTTTTGGATAGACGCAGGCGAGCATACGCTTTCACTTTCGGTAACCTCTGGCGAAATGGCGGATATTTACGCCGAGCTGCAGGATGTAACCTCGGCAATGGGCGACCTTTACATAGATATAACCATGCTTGTAGGCGAAACGGTAGACACCTACAGAAGCTACGAGCTTTTCAATCAGATTCCCGATTATGACAGCCGTATGAATTACTGCCTTGACTCTCTTAAAGAAATTGCGAAGAAAATAGAGGGGCTGCAGGAAAAAAGCGGCGGTTCTACGGTATCAACCGTGAACGGCGCCTGCGAGATATTTGAAAGAATGCTTGCAAAGCCTTATTCGGCGCATAAGTATAAAACCGCATTTTACAATTCATATACAAATCTGGGGGCGCTGCTCGGCACAATTGCCGAAATGCCGCTTGATATAGACCGTATATATCTTATAGGCGACTCGGCAGGAAAGCCTGATGTAAGTGTTCCCGTGTTTGAAAAAATGAAGCACGGCGCTATCAGATTTTTCTCGACCTTTGCCGCCGATTACGATAATATATCGGACTCGGATTCATCAAACGGTCTTACAATATGGGTGAATTGGGGCAGAGATCAGGCGCAGGTGCTTACGGCGCTTATAAACAAAAGCTTTACCCCGAAATATGAAACCGAGGTAACGGTGCGCGTTGTAAACGCAACGCTTATTCAGGGTATTCTTGCGGGCAAGGGACCTGACGTTATGCTGCAAATGGCGCGAACGGAGCCTGTAAACCTTGCAATGCGCGGCGCACTTAAAAATCTGAGTGAGTTTGAAGATTTTAACAGCGTTACAGCCGATTTTGCGAGTGACGCTACAAAGCCGTATGAATATAAATCGGGTATATATGCACTGCCCGATACTCAAACCTTTGATATGCTGTTTATAAGAACGGATATTTTTGAGGATCTCGGGCTTGAAATACCGAAAACCTGGGATGAATTTTCCGAAACGGCTACCAAAATACAGCGCAATAATTTGCAGGTGTATATGCCCTCAACCTTTTATCCTACGGTGCTTGTGCAAAACGGTCTCGAGCTGTACGATGAGGAAAAGGGAATAAGCACCTTAACAGAGGCGCGCCAAATACAGTGCTTTATTGAATATACCGATTGGTTTACAAAATATAAATTCCCCAAGGCTATGGATTCATTCTTTAATCGTTTCAGAATAGGCAGTGCGCCTATGGGAATATCGCCCTATACTCTTATAACTCAAATTGAGGTGGCGGCACCCGAAATTGCCGACAGATGGACGGCAGTAACGCTGCCGGGGGTTAAAGCCGACAGCGGTAAAATAAATTTCTCATCCTCTGCGGAGGGCACCGGCTGCGGAATTACAAAGCTTTCCAAAAATACTGATAAAGCGTGGGAATTTCTTAAATGGTGGGTATCTGCCGAAACGCAGGCAGCGTATTCCGAAAATGTGGAATCTATATTAGGACCTATAGGCAGGGTGGCAACCGCAAGCAACAAGGCTTTTTCTGAGCTTGACTGGAGCAACGATGTTATGCCCGCTCTGCTTTCGCAAAGGGCAAATACGGTTAATCTGCCGCAGCTGCCCGGCGGATATTATGTGACCCGCGGAATTGAGCAGGCATACTGGAACGTGGTTGAGCAAAATGCCAACCCGACCGATACCCTTATAAAATGGGGCGACATTGTAAATAACGAAATGCTCAGAAAAAGAGCAGAATACGAATAAAAAGGGAGGTATGGCGGCATATGGCAAATAATATGAAAAACAAAACCTTAAAGCGCGGTACTTTAAGCGAAAACGCCGTGCATTATATAATGATATCGCCGTTTTTAATACTGTTCTTTTTGTTCACTGTATTACCGGTTATTTCATCCTTTGGGCTTAGCTTCTTTTCTTATGATATGATTTCACTGCCGAAGTTCAGCGGAGTTACAAATTATCTTCGTATGTTCAACGGCGATGAGGTTTTTCCAAAGGCGGTTGTTAATACGCTGAAATTTGCGGTTGTAACGGGGCCGCTCAGCTATTTGCTGGCGTATCTGCTTGCGTGGTTTATTAACGATTTCAATCCCGTTGTAAGAACGGTGCTGACCTTTATTTTCTATGCTCCGGCTATGATAGGAAACGCAACCTTTATTTGGCAGACTATGTTTTCCTCTGACAGCTACGGCTATGCAAACAGCTTTTTGATATCGTTAGGAATTATTACCGAGCCTATAAGCTGGTTTAAAAACGAAGCCTACAATTTTACCATTCTTATAATTGTTCAGCTTTGGACGAGTATGGGCATTTCGTTTCTTGCGGATATTGCGGGTCTTCAAAATGTAAACCCCGAGCTTTACGAGGCGGGTGCCCTGGACGGCATAAAAAACAGGTGGTATGAGCTTTGGTACATAACGCTGCCGAGTATGAAAAGCATATTGCTTTTCGGCGCGGTTATGCAGATACAGGCTACATTCTCAATCGGTGCGGTCATAACGGCTCTTGCGGGTTATCCATCGGTAAACAATTCGGTTGATACGGTGGTTTCGCACCTTTTGGATGTAGGCACGGTGAGGTATGAAATGGGTTATGCCGCTTCCATATCCACAGCTCTGTTTTTAATGATGCTATTTGCAAGATATATTATAGGCAAAATTTTAAATCTTTTGGGAAAGTGACCGCAAACAGGGGGATTCGCTGATATGAAAAAACGCGCTGAATATAAAAGGTATACTCACAGCCGTTTGGGAAATTTTACATATTTTTTCTTTTTGATACTGGCGGGCGCTTTTTCAATGCTGCCGTTTGTTTACTGTATTTGCACAGCCTTCAAGCCGCTTGATGAATTGCTCGTTTTTCCGCCGAGGTTTTTCGTTCACAGACCCACCGTGGAAAACTTTGTGATTTTGCCAACGCTTATAGAAAAGCTGCGTGTGCCGCTCAGCAGATATATTTTCAATACGGTTTTTATAACCTTTGCGGGAACGGCACTCCATATTATAGTGGCTTCAATGGCGGCATATGTGCTTGCCAAGACGAATATTAAGTTTAAAAAGCTAATATTCGCCGTGGTTCAGCTGTCTTTGCTTTACAATGCGTATACGCTTGAGGTGCCGCGGTATTTAATATACAGCAATATGAAAATTATAGATACGCTGTGGGTTTATATTCTTCCCGCAATTCCTTCAACCACCGGCGTTTTTCTTATAAAGCAGTATATGGATTCAAGCGTGCCGGACAGCTTACTTGAGGCTGCCCGTATTGACGGCGCGGGGCCTGTAAGCATTTATTTTAAAATAGTTATGCCTATTATAAAGCCGGCATGGATGACGCTCATGCTCTTATCCTTTCAAAGTCTTTGGTCGGCAATGCCGTCGGGTACGGTTTTCAGCGAAAAATTAAAAACGCTGCCTTATGTTTTATCGTCAATAACTGCGGGAGGAATTGCGCGCGCCGGCTCTGCAATGGCTGCGACCGTGCTTATGATAATTCCGCCGATTATAATTCTTGTTGTATCACAAACAAATGTTGTGGAAACAATGGGCAGCGCCGGTATGAAGGGATAGTGTTGAGCAATGTTCGGAAAGGGTGAAAATGTGAAACGCAGCTACCTTAAAAAAATTAAATATTCCCTTATGCTCGGTATCTCACTGCTTACCGTTGCTTTTTCCGTTCAGCCTGTGTTGTTCGCGAGAACTCCGACCGGCAGCTTTACTCACGGTTATTCGGGTACATCGGCAGAGGAGGCGGTTTCTTCCCGCGCGGTTTACGCGGTTTCAAAGCTGACCGATATAAGGGGAATGGGAATACACGAGGGGATTGAGAAAATC
This sequence comes from uncultured Eubacteriales bacterium, assembly GCA_934486705.1. Taxonomy (GTDB): domain Bacteria; phylum Bacillota; class Clostridia; order Oscillospirales; family Acutalibacteraceae; genus UBA737. Next base: position 38,036 of record CAKSQS010000015.1, on the reverse strand, counting down.
TCCGATATAGCGTCTGATAATGAGGGCAATTTTTACCTGCTTTCCTCTGATGGGAGACTGTTCCTCCTTGACGGAGATTTTAAGCTTTCAAGGGAATATAAAATTACGGACACCGCCGGCGAGACGCTTGAAATAACCGGCGCTCAGGGCGTTTTGCCGATTAGCCCGAACGATATTTATATAGCTGATACCGAAAACGAGCGGGTAATAGAAATAAACGGCGACGGCAAAGTAACAAGGGAAATAAACAAGCCTGATTCACGCCTTATACCCGACGATTTCAAGTTCGCACCCATAAAGCTTGAGCGTGACAGCAAGGGTACACTGTATGTGCTTTGCGACGGCGCCTATTACGGTGCGCTGCTTTTTGCGGAAAACGGCGAATTTTCGGGCTTTTACGGGGCTAACACCGTTAAGGGCACGGCACTAACCACGCTTTCATACCTGTGGGACGCACTTACAAAGAACGACGCGAAAAGAGCCTATTCGGTGAAAAAGCTGCCGTATCAGTTTTTTGATTTGTGCATTGATAAAAAGGACTTTGTTTACACCTGCACCGGGCAAACCAATAACGTTTCTTCAAACGGTCAGATTAAAAAGCTCAGTCCTAACGGGGTAAACATACTTTATAAATCAAATCCTGACGGCACAAAAACCGATGCCGGAACCTATAATTTCGGAGAGGCCGAAACCGAAAAACGCAACAATAAAGCCGTTGTTCAGAATTTCACTTCAATTCAAACCGATGAAAGAGGTTATATTTACGCGCTTGATTCAACCTACGGAATAATATACATATATGATTCCGAAAGCAACCTGATAACCGCCTTTGGCGGCGGCAAGGGCAAAGGAACGCAGGCGGGTGTGTTTTCGGCTCCCGTGGCGCTTGCTTACAGCAACGACAGGCTGGCGGTTGCCGATTCACAAAATAATTCCGTAACCGTATTTTTGCTTACCGATTACGGAAAAACGCTTATGTCTGCACAGAGCAAGACGCTTTCTGCCGATTATAAGGGCTCAAAAGCGGAATGGGAGAGCGTAATTCGCGAGGATTCCTCAAACCAGCTGGCGCGGCGGGGACTTGCTAAGGCTTATTTTGCCGAGGGTGATTACAAAACGGCGCGCAGCTACGCTAAAGAGGGCTATGACTTTGTAACCTACAGTCAGGCGCTCAGCAAAATGCGAAGCGAGTTTGTAAATAAAAATTTCGTTTGGATATTTTTGCTTGCGGTTGCCGTTATAGGCGCGGCTGTGATTTTCGCAGTTGAGGCTTCAAAAAAACAAATTGTTTTAATTAAAAACGCCAGGGTCCGCCTGCTTTTTAACACGGTGACGCATCCTTTTAATTCGTTTAACAGCATAAAATACAAGAATATGGGCTCGCTTGCAATAGCGGCGGTGCTTACGGTGCTGTTTTATATTACTTCGGTAATTTCCGAAATGCTTAGCGATTTCCGTTTTACCTCGTTCAGTCCGCTTACATCAAGCGCTGCGTTGCAGCTTGTGAAAACGGCGGGACTTGTAATTTTATTTTCGGTTGCAAACTGGGCGGTATGCGTTCTTATGGAGGGCAAGGGAAGGCTTAAAGAGGTATTTATCGTAACGGCATATGCCACGGTGCCGTGGATAATATACAATCTTGTGTTTACGCTTTTGTCACACATAATAACATCACCCTCAAGCGCGCTGCTTTCGGGACTTTCAACCGTTGCGGCAATACTTGTGGGTATAGTGCTGACCGTGGGACTTATGATAATACACGAATTTTCATTTCCTAAGTTTTTGGGGTCAATGCTGCTTACCGCCTTTGCAATGCTGCTTATAATTTTCATTATATTTATGCTTGGAATGTTGCTTTCGCAGCTTTGGAGCTTTTTAGTGACCGTATTTATGGAATCCGTTTACAGATAGGCTGATGAATGTCAGCTTAAACAAAGGGGCGAAAAAATGTTATCTGCTTTAAATAAAAGCTTTATCCGACGAATACAAGCGGGAATTGCCGCCGCTTTGATTTTATGTCTTGCAGGCTGTGGTAAAAAAACAGCGGTTAAGAAATACGCGGTTCCCGAAACGCAGGTTGCGGAAAGCGGAATTGCAGCGTCAAACGGCAATTATACTCTTGAATGGGACAGCGAGCGTTCCGTGCTGCTTTTGAAAAACAACAAAAGCGGGCATATATGGTCTACAGTACCGTATGATTACTACCTGAACGGCGGAACAAGCGTTAATATCAACTCACCGCTGTTTATTGAGTATTATACGCCGGAGGACGGCTCAATACAAACCGCAAAGGCGTATTCTGATTGTATGGAGGAAGGAAATTATTCGGTTGAAAAAATTGATAACGGAATTAAAATGACCTTTCACTTTATTGACGCCGAGGCGGATATTTCGCTTGAATTCAGGCTGAGAGATGATTCGCTTGCGGTTTCCGTACCGTTTAAGGATATTAAGGAAAGCGGAAAAACAAAAATAATTTCTGTTTCGGTGCTGCCGTATTTTTGCTCGGTGCCGAACAGCAAGGATAAAGCCTCCTATTTGTTTGTTCCGGCGGGCAGCGGTGCGCTTATGTATACCGATGAGGAAATTCAAAATGCCTCACGCAGCTTTACGGGCGAGGTTTACGGCAGAGACGCAGCCGAAATAATACTTGATAATACATCGGATGAAACCGCGCTTTTAATGCCGGTTTACGGGGCAGCCGCCGCAGAAAACACCCTGCTTGCAATTATTGAGGAGGGCGACGGCTTTGCAAAGATAAATGCCGAGGCGGGCAGCTCTAAAAATAATTACTCAGCCGTTTATTCCTCTATTGTGCTGCGCGGCAGTGATGAAACAGAGGCAGAGCGCAATAATTACACCGATGAAAAGGTTTTTGCCGAAAGCTACGATAGCTCTGCGGTTTATACAGTGGGCTTTTACCCACTCGCAGGGGATAACGGCGGATATAACGGTATGGCGGCGCGCTATAAAAAATATTTATCGGATAACGGGTTGCTTACCGCTGCCGAAAAAACAAGTCCGGCGTTCCATGTGAATTTTCTGGGCGGCGCAATGTCTAAGAAGTTCTTTATGGGCTTTCCTTACACAGCACTCACAAAGACTACCGATTTTTCAGACGCGCAGGAAATTCTTAAAACGCTTTTATCTGAAACGGGCGAAACACCCGCGGTTACGCTTACGGGCTTCGGTCAAACCGGAGCCGACGCCGGCAAAATAGCCGGAGGATTTGCCTTTTCCGAAAAGTTGGGCGGTAAAAAGGGATATTTACAGCTTGAAAAATACTGTAATGATAATAATATCGAGCTGTATGTGGATTATGAAGCTGTACGCTTTAAAAGCTCGGGCGGCGGGGTAAGAAAAAGCTTTGACGCCGCAAAAACTCCCGGCAGGCAGGCTGCCGCGTTTTATACGCTTAACACGGGGCTCAGAACCCCGAATGAAAGCGGCGCTAAAATAAGGCTTTTAAAGCGCTCCGCGCTTGACGGGATAACCGATAAGCTTATAAAGCACTCTGACGGTTATAAATCAGGCATTTCGCTTTCCTCGCTTTCAAATACGGCATATTCCGATTATGCCGAAAGCCGCTATTACCGCAAGGGCGCCGTAGGGCAGCAGGTGAGCGGAATATTTAATAAAATAGCCGAGAGTGGGCACAAAACAGCGGGCAGCCGCGCAAACGGCTACGCGGCGGCAGCGGTAAACACGGTTTACGATACGCCGGTAGATAACGGCGGATATTTGAATCTTGACGTATCCGTGCCGTTTTATTCACTGGTTTTCGGCGAAAGCACAGCGCTTTATTCCGAAACGGTAAATTTGGCTGACAATGCCGACGATTTAATTTTAAAATCGGTTGAGGCAGGAGTGCTGCCTTCGTTTACTTTTATTTCGGAGCATTCCGATGAGCTTGATAATTCTTCGATTCAGAGCTTTTACGGTACGCTTTTCAAGAACCAAAAGGAAAAGGCGCTGGATGTGATTTCAAGGCTTTCCGATTTTTCCCGCGTTGCGGCGGCTCAGTATCCGGTAAGTCACCGAATAATAGCCGAGGGAGTAACCGAAACGGTATTTTCTTCGGGGGCTTCGGTTATTGTAAACCGTACCGACAGCGAGGTAACGCTTGAAAATGCTACGGTTGGGGCAATGAGTTTTTCTTTGGTGCAGTAAGGAGTTTTTTCGCTATGAAAAACAAAAGAAAAGGAATTGAGGCTATAAAGCGGCGCTACGGAATAGCGTTTGTTGCGCCCTGGGTATTCGGGGTTATAGTTTTTGTCGCAGTTCCTATTATCACTACAGTTTTATATTCGTTAAGCACCGTTACCGTGGGCAGCAGCGGTCCGGAAATGAAATTTATCGGTTTTTCAAATTATTACAAGCTGCTTTTCAAAAATACGGTTTATGTTGACAGACTGGCGGCGTCACTTTCAAGCGTTTTCACATCTCTGCCAATAATAGTTTCCCTTTCGCTTATACTGGCAATAATTCTCAATCAGAACTTTAAGGGCAGAATGATAATGCGTTCTATATTTTTTCTGCCGGTAATAATTTCCTCGGGCGTTGTTATGTATGTTCTGAACGGCGGGGGAGGCAGCAGTGCGGCAACAATATCGTCCGCCTTGGGCGACGGTGCGTCGGCAGGGGCATATGTTACGCCGATTGATTTTTCGGGGCTGCTTTCAAGGCTTAATTTCCCGAGCGACATAAACGAGCTTTTAATGGGCTATCTGTCCGATACGTTTAATCTTATATGGAGCTGCGGCGTTCAGATTGTGCTTTACATTGCGGGGCTGCAAACTGTTCCCGTGCAGCTTTACGAGGTTGGCAGGGTAGAGGGCGCCACGGCGTGGGAAAGCTTTTGGTACATAACCTTTCCCATGCTCGGCAGAGTAACGCTGCTTGTGGTGTTCTACACAATGGTGGAGCTTTTTGTGGAAAACAGCGAGCTGGTTGACGCAGCACTGCAGGATATGCGCTGGCATACGATATATGACTCCACCTCCGCACAGCTTTGGATATATTTTATATGCGTGGGAATAATCATCGGTATTGTAATGTTTCTTTACAATAAGCTGCTTTTAAAACGCTGGAGTTAGGGGGTAACGGTATGAAGCTAAACAAAAAGCCGGCGTTTTACAAAAACGCGGTGATTTCGGTTTGCAGATTTGTTTTTCTTATAGCCTTCGCCTACATATTGCTTTACCCGGTCTTTTATATGCTGAGCAATGCACTGAGAACCACGGCGGACTATATAGACCCCTCTGTTGTGTGGGTGCCTAAAAACATTACATTCAAAAATTTTTCCGATGCGTTTGCGGCAATGGATTATGTTAAATCCCTTACCAATACCGTAATATACGAAATGGTGAGCGCTTTAATTGAGGTTTTTGTGTGCTCGGTTTATGCTTACGGGCTTTCAAGATTTAAGTTTAAATTTCAAAAGGCACTGGTGTTCGTTTTGGTGCTTACAATACTTTTACCTGACGTAATGCTTATGCTGCCGCGTATGATAAACTTCAAGCAGCTTGATTTTCTCGGAATTTTAGGACTTGTAAATCGCCTGACCGGTAAGGATTTAAGGCTTAATATTCTTGGAACACCGTTCACATTTTATCTGCCGTCGCTCTTTGGGGTGGGGCTGAAATCGGGTATTTTCATTTTTATTTATATGCAGTTTTTCGGGGGTTTGCCGCGTGAGCTTGAAGAAGCGGCGTATATTGACGGCTCGGGTCCGCTAAGAACCTTTTTGACGATAATAATACCGTCGGCGGGGGTTGCGTTTCTGACCGTTCTTATATTCTCGATAATATGGCATTGGAATGATTATTACCTTGCAATGATGTATAACCTTGATAATAAGACCTTAGCGGTAGTGGTGCACAGTATTAAGGATCAGGTATTTCTCACCTTCGGTGAGGCAAGCGGCGCAAGCTCACTTATTTTCGGAGTACCGCCCGCCGCGTGTCTGTTGTTTATAATTCCGCCGGTTGCGGTTTATATAATATTGCAGCGTAAATTTATGCAAAGTATCGACAGCGTCGGTATAGTCGGCTAATAAAAAAAGAAAGGAATATCATTATGAAAAAATCATTCTTCATCCGTTTACAGTGCGTGCTGCTGGCGGCAATATTACTTTTACCGCTTGCGGCGTGCAAAAGTAAGTCCGAGGCAATTTCAGATGAGTATTCAACCGAAGTTGTCATAACTACTTCAACTATTAAAAAAGGCTCTGAAACGGAATCAACAGACTCAAAAACGGATTCAAAGGCGAGCAGCAGCTCCGTACAGAGCAGCAATTCGGGCAATTCCGGCAAAACCACCTCGCTTTCCCGTGATGAATTTATTGCACAAATGCCCTCTAAGCTTAAGGGTAAGACCCTTACATATATGTACTGGAACGACCCTATGAAGCAAATGGATTCAGAGGCTATAAAGGCGTTTGAAAAGGCAAGCGGCTGCAAGGTAAAGTGCGAGGTTGTATCTTACGACGGCTTCCAGGAAACACTGAGCGCCAGAATAAGCTCGGGCAAGGCACCTGACCTTGTTCGTCTGCTCGGAAACGTAAGCTGGCAGATAACCGCGTTACAGCCCATAACCAACAGCGGCTACAATTTCAAGGACACCGCATGGGACGCACAGCTTATGAAGGATTATACCTTTAACGGCAAGTGCTACGCTGTAAATCTTAACGACAGTGCTATTTCGGACGTTTCGGTTATTTATTACAACAAAAAGGCACTTCAGGACGCAGAAATGGAAGACCCCTATCAGATTTGGAAGAAAAATCCGAAAGCATGGACATGGGAAAAATTCTGGTCAATGTGCGAGCAGTTTGTAAATGCGAACAAAAACAAATCGGGCTATTCGGGTGCAACCTTTGAATATGAGGATTCATATGTCCGTGCAATGGGCGGCTATATAATCAATTACAATTCAAGCACCGGAAAATTTGTAAACGGCTCAAAGCTTAACGAGACAATTTCCTCCTGGCAGACTACCCTGCAAAAGCAGGAAAAGGGCTTGATGCTTGAAAAACACAGCGAGCAGTCGTTTGATCAGGGTAAAACCTTATTCTTCCTGTCGGGTCCCTTCTCAGCACGTGCAAAGGATAACAGACAATCGGCTTTAAAGAGCAGAAACCGTTTGGGCGTTGTGCCTATGCCGACCGATTCAAAATATCAGGTTATGTATGAATACACAGCGTTCGGCATACCCGAGGGCGCAAAAAATGCGGAGCTTGTTCCTTATTATCTGCGCTATGTGCTTGATAAGAAAAGCTATGATATGAACTCTGTATATTGCAGCAGCGAGGCGAAAGAGGTTATTGATTACGCCTGCTCGCTTAAAAACCGCACTTATGCTTATTCGGCGGGTGCCGGCAGCGTTGTAACGGCGCTTAAAAAAGCGGGCTCCGCGCAGGTTAAGGCAACACTTGATTCACACTCCGCCTCAATGGATGAATTTATCGCCGAGGAAAATAAGAGGGTAAAAGACTTAGGCTGATTTTGTCACGAAAGGACAGAAATATGAAAAGAATATTGACGGTATTATTAACGGCAGTATTGATTTTTTCACTTTCCGCCTGTGGAAAGGATAACGGCAAGACCGATAATAAGGGTAAGACCGAAAGCGGATCATCAGATACTGCGACGACGTCATCGGAGGTTACTTCTTCCGTAACGTCATCCACCGAAAGTCAATCGTCGGGTAAGACGGTAAGCTATGTTACATCGGAAATAACCGTGAAAAAGCCCAATTCCGATTTGCCGGCAAACCCCGACCGCTCATGGCATGAAAATCCGGCGGGGCTTTGCTTCCCGGTTGTAGGCACGCTCGATAACGAGGCAGATGAAATGCGCTCAAAAATACTTTCTTCAAACAAACAGGGCGTTAAAATTACGGGAACAACCTATTATGTTTCGGAAAAGGGCGACGACTCAAACGACGGCAAAAGCCCCAAAACCGCTTGGGCTACACCCGCGGGGGTAGAGGTTCACAATGCCTCGTTTAAAAGCGGCGACGCGGTTCTTTTTGAACGCGGCGGTGTTTTCAGGGGAAATATGCGGCTTGCAAGCGGTGTGTATTACGGTGCATACGGCACAGGCGACAGACCGTGCATTTACGGCTCGGCGCGCAATTTTGCCAATGCGAATTTTACAAATTCGGGCAATAATATATGGCAGCTGCGCGAAATGTTCGGAAGCGACGTGGGAATAATCGTTTTCAACCACGGCGAGGCGGTCGGAAACCGTGTTTCCTCAAAAGCAGAGCTTAAAAATAATTATGATTATTTTTGCGATACCGGCAACAAAAACCGTGTGTATCTTTACTTTGAGGAGGACCCCGCAAAGACCTTTATAAGTATTGAAATCGGCACGGATAATGTTCTTTTCCGCTTTGACGGGCAGAAAAACATAACAATTGAAAACCTTACCTTCAAATACACGGGCGGCCACGCGGTGCGCGGCTCCAACACCGAAAACATAACCGTAAGGAACTGCGAAATAGGCTATATCGGCGGTTCATACCTTGACGGCTACGGCGACGGCACTGTGCGCTACGGAAACGGTATTGAGCTTATGAGCGGCAGCAAAAACACCCTGCTTGAAAATAACTGGATTTACCAGATATACGATAGCGGAATAACCCACCAGGGCGACAGCGGCACGGTTGAAAATTTTGTTGCAAGGAATAACCTTATAGAATTTTGCGGAATGGGCGCCATAGAATATTGGCACACAAAGGGCGCGCTTATAAAAAGCGTTCTTTACGAGGGAAATATGCTGCGTTTTTCAGGCTATGGCTTTGGCGGACTTCAGCGCCCGGATAAAAATATGAGCGCCGCTATACAGAGCAACGCAAAGCCGACAGGCTCAAACTATAACAATGCCGAAAGCTTTGTTATAAAGAATAATATTTTTGAGCTTAGCACATATCAGCTTGTAAATGCCGCGTCAGCCGCGGGTACGCCGCCTAAGCTTGACGGAAACACATATATACAGCCGGACGGCAGGTGGCTTGGCTATTACGGCAAAAACACAAATATTCGCTTTAACAAAAGCTCTGAGCTGATAATAAAGAATACCTGGAACGACACTGCGGCAAAGATTGTTTTTGCCTGATACTTTATGGGGGATATATGACGGATATAGAGGCAAATAACAGGGATTTATATGTTCCCGATGCGGAAATAATCAATTCAAGAAAAATTCCCGAGGTTAAAAGCGAGCAGGTTGATTTGAAAACCGAAAATCTCAGAGAGATTATAAACAAGCTGCCTGACACAGTAAAAAACAGCGGAGAATGTAGGTATGTATCAATGCTGGGCAGCAGTGACAATGACGGCAAAACGCCGGAAACGGCTTGGGATTCGCTTGAAACACTTGAAAAAAAGCACGATGAGCTGAAACCCGGGTGCACTGTTCTTTTCCGCAGGGGAGATGTTTTCAGGGGCTGCATAACCGCCGCCGACGGCGTTAATTACGGCGCATACGGCAGCGGCGGAAAGCCGCGTATATGCGGCTCTGCAAGGGACTATATAAATGACGACTGGCAGAGGCTTCCCGACGGATTGTGGACGGTGGACGCGGATTTTCCCGCAGATGTAGGAAATATAATTTTTGATAAGGGCAAGGCGGTAGGCGTAAAAAAAATAAACCGTGCCGATATTTCGGAGGAGTACGATTTTTGGAGCGACCACGAAAACGGAAACCGCATAATAATAAAATTAAGCAAGGACCCGCGCCTTACCTTTAAAAGCATAGAAATAGCTCACAATTTGTGGCTTTTCCGGCTCGCCGGCGTTAAGAATATACATATAGAAAATTTGACATTCTGCTTTTGTGGCGGCCACGGCATAAGGGCAACCGATGTGCAGAATATTAAAATTACGGGCTGCGAGTTCTTCTTTATAGGCGGCTGCTTCCTTACCGAGTATAAAAACGGCGATGTACGCTACGGAAACGCGATTGAATTTATGTGCAAGTGCGAAAATTCAAAGGTTAAAAATTGCATAGCCTACCAGATATATGACAGCGGAATAACCCACCAGGGCTACGGTGATTACCGTGCCGAGAATATGGAGTTTACCGAAAATATATTGGAATATTGTGGTATGGGCTCTGTTGAGTACTGGCTCGGGCAGGATTCAAAATGCGTTAATATTACATATAGCAGCAATATAATGCGTTTTGCGGGCTACGGCTTCGGCGGGATTCAGCGCCCCGATAAAAATATGACGGCGCACATACAAAGCAACGGCGCGTGCCTTAACTTTGCGGAAAATTTTGTTATTAAAAATAATATTTTTGAACTCAGCACATATGACCTTATCAATGCGCAAAGCAGAATGAATACTCTGCCTGAGCTTAAGGGCAACACCTATATTCAAAGCGAAAATAAGCGCCTCGGCTCTTATTCGGGCTACCTTGACTGTATGTTTGATGTTACCGTTGGCGGAACAGTAAAAAAGCTTTGGTGTGATGAAGGCGCAAAGATAAATTCATTGGCTTCATATTCTTAAATGCAATGAAAGGAGAGGGTTCAAACAATGAAAATAGTAGAAAAAATCAGAAAAAAAGCCAATGTTCTCTTGACGGTGTGCGTTATAATTTCTATGTCTGTAACGCAGGTAATACCCACATTTGCCACCCCTGCGGCAGCGGCGGAGAATAACGCAGCCCTTACCCACCTTGAAAAATTATACAAGGCTTACATAGAAAAATACGGCGATACAACCACAAGAGAAGGGCTTTTGCGGGTGTATGATTCGGCACTTGAAATAGATTCCGACAGCTTTGCGCAGGAAAAAGCCGCCGGCTATGAGGTTAAGCTTAATGCTACGGTGCTGCGCCCGATTGACGGCTCTGAGGATAAGGACGGCGAAATAACCCGCGCGCATAACGGCTGTGTGAACATAAACGCAGAGGTTACTAAAAATTCCGAAAAGGTAGGCACGGTTTCGTTCACTCAAAAGATAGCCGCAGGGGTTAAAACCCTTACTTATACAAAGTCATCCGCTGAGGAGGCTTCCTCCGTTTGGAATATAGGCGCGGGCAAATACCTGAATTACTATAACGGCTCGGCGGATAAGCTTATAATTCCCGAGGGCGTTGAGGAAATTAACTGGTCTAACCGCACCACCTGGTACAAGGGCGATAAAACTAAGGTTAAAATTATAATATTCCCCTCAACCATGAAAAAGGTTCTGGCGGAAACCATGCAGGGCTTTACAAATCTTATTGCGGTGTATATTCCCGACGGCTGCACCGATCTCGGCGCTTCGGCGTTCAGCGGCTGCACATCCTTAAGATATGTCCGCCTTTCCGAAGGCTTTACGGCAATTCCGAAAAGCTGCTTTGCAAATACGCCGGCGCTTACGCAAATGTATATACCGGCAAGTGTGAAAAGTGTTGCCGACCGTGCGTTTAACGGCAGCGCGCTGAGGGATATAGTAATATGCGCCGATGATTTTGTGGGCGACGGCTACGATACCCATAAAAACTTCGTGATTCAGCTGAACGAGAATATAAACGCTGAAATAAAGGCTGATGTTGAGGCGGATTTAAAGGACGACCGCGGCTTTATTGCCGACAGGCATTTCTATTATCTCGGCAAAAACCCGACGGTAAAATCGAGCTGGCTTTGGTACTCCTGCGATATAGCAAGCGGTGCGGATTACCTTTGGTATACCTTGATTTATGCTTTAAAGGGCAACAGCATTGAGGAATTTATAAAAACCCAGACCTCAAACAGCCTTGAGGATGAATATACCGCGCTTGAGACGGACGACGCAACCCTTTTAAGCGAGCAATACAGGGGAATAAGAAAAATAACCGATGAAGAAGCGCTTTCACACTTAGAGGAGCTTTACAGAGCCTATATTAAAAAATACGGCGACAAAACCTCCCGCGAGGGACTTCTCAGAATTTATAATACCGCGTTTGCGGTAAATGCCGACAGCTTTGCCGATGAAAAGGCGGTAGGCTACAAGGTGGAGCTTAATGCCACGGTGATGCGCCCGGTTGACGGCAGCCGCGATAAGGACGGAATTATTACCACCCCGCGCGACGGCTATGTGAATATAAACGCCGAGGTTACAAAGGAAGGGAAAGCAGTAGGCATGGTAAAATTCACCGAGGTTTTATCTGCCGAAATTAAAACGCTTACCTACACGAAATCCTCAGCGGAGGAGGACTCCTCTGTTTGGAATATAGGCGGCGGCAAATACCTTAACTATTATGAGGGCACGGCGGATAAGCTTATAATTCCCGAGGGCGTTGAAGAAGTAAACAGCAAAACTCTCGGCGAGTGGTATAAGGGTGATAAAACCCAGGTTAAAATAATCATTTACCCCTCCACAATGAAGAAAATAATGCCGTGGATAATGAACGGCTTTACTAATCTTATGGCGGTTTACATACCCGATGGCTGTACCGAAATAGGCGAGCGCGCTTTCAGCGACTGCACCTCGCTCAGATATGTCCGTCTTTCGGAAAAATTTACCGCTATTCCGAAAAACTGCTTTGCAGGCACACAGGCGCTCACAATGCTTTATTTGCCCGCGTCGATAAAAAGTGTTGCCGACCGTGCATTTTACGGCAGTGCCGCAAGGGACCTTATTATAACGGCGGATGATTTTGTGGGTGACGGCTACGATACTCATAAAAATTATGTCACCGCGCTGAACGAAAACATAAACGCGCAGGTGAAGGAGGATGTCCGCGAGGATCTGGTTGCCGATGTGGGCACTAACCTTTCAAACAGAAGCTTTTTCTACCTCGGCAAAAACCCGACGGTGAAATCAAGCTGGCTCTGGTATTCCTGCGATATGGCTAACGGTCCTGATTACCTGTGGTACACCTATATTTACGCATTAAAGGGCAACAGCATTGAGGAGTTTATAAAGACCCAGACCTCTAACAGCCTTGAGGATGAATACACCGCGCTTGATACCGAAACGACCGAGCTTTTAAAGACTCAGCATGATAAATATATGCTGAACGGCAGATACCCGAAGGATATAAGCACAGAGGATGTTCAGGCGCTTATAAAGGATTATCCGTTTACAAATAACGGCAGCGCGGCGGAGTTTGCGCTTTATCTTGAAAAGCAGCTTGCAGATACAGGTTATAAGGCTGCGGTCAGCAACTGGTATAAATTAAGAGCCGTTCCGGGCTGTGAGGATACAGACGGAAGAATGTTTGACGGCTACAAGGGCTATGTTACTGCGGATATAAAGCTGACCTCCGCTATTGATACAAAGGATATTTCAATATACGGCGTAATTCAGCCCGAAATTTACAGCTACACCTTTAAAACCGTTGCAAAGGCAGATTTGTTCTACCCCGAAACTGTTGACGGCACCGACGGGCTTAAAGGCGATACCGATACCGAGGGAGAGTTCTTCCTGCTTTCATCCGACGGAACGGTATTGCTTGATTACTACGGCTCGGCTGAGAAAATTATAATCCCCGAGGGGGTTGAATACCTTGATCAGTCCTGGTGGCTTGATACCGACCTTTCAAATGTACGCTGCATAATTCTGCCGGATTCCTTGAAGGTTCTGCCCGATCAGTTCGGAGTTCCGTTTAGCAACAATATTGAAGTAATAATTATGGGCGATAACGTTACAAAGGCTGAGGGCAAACATTCCTTCTGGAAATGCTATAAGCTTAAAAACCTGCGGCTTTCGGAAAATCTCGAAAATCTTAACGAGGAAGCACTTTTTGAAACGCTTTTACTTACCGACCTGCATTTGCCGAACAATCTTAAATCTATAGGAAAAGGCAGCTTCCATTTGTCGGCGCTGAGGGACATTGTTGTTCCGGCAGGGGTTGAAAGCATTGAAAGCGAGGCATTCGCCTGGCCGCTTAAAACGTTAAAATATCTTGTTGAAGGCGTAAGAACGCAGGGAAATGCCATTTCACAGGAACTGTGCGATGAGCTTGACCCTGTTTTACAGGAGAAAATAGCCACAGCCCCCGGCGTTTACATACCCAGAACAATTACGATGCTTAGTAAGAGCGCAAAATATGCCGATAAACAGGATTTCTGGAATTCCGACCTGAGCTGGATACAGGTAAAGGTCAATTACATTTCCGGCTCAACAACCGAAAAGCTGATAAACGGCGGATATGCCTCGGATACAAAGAAATATTCATATTCAACCCTTAAGCCCTCCGAAAATGAGTTAAAGGTTAATATGATGCTTTATTCCGAAAGAGTTCCGGTTTATTCCGATATAAAGGCAGAGGATATAGTAAAGTATTTCAGCTCGGCGCTTTCGGATGAGTTTGTAAATAAGGTGACAGTAACAGACCTTTCGGTTACTGCGCTGCAGGGCGAAAGCGACGGCTCGGTTACCGCCACGGTGACTGCCGTGCTTAAAAACGGAAAAAGCATAAGCGTTGATATAAACAGAATAATTCCGTTTATAGAAAGCTATAAAACCGATATGAACCGCGGCGGCTGGACCGGCAAGGATTACAAATACGATAACAAATTTGTACCGAGAATAACCCTTTTTGAGGATGAAACGGTTACCGAATATGTTACTGTTCCGGTTGAGATGCCGAGCGACGGCGAGGTTAAGAGCAGTGACGATGAGGAAGAAGTCGTTACAATAACCAAGGTTATTAAAAAGAAAAAGAAAAAACCGGCACAGCAGGAAGCAAGCTATGCTTTACCTGTGGTGCTTGCGGTAATCGGTTTTGTTCTCATATGCGGAGCGGTTGTGTTGTTTATTTTAATTAAACGGCGTAAAAACCGCGCTTAAGGCTCGCGGCGGGGCTGGCGTGTTAATGTGCATTTTTGCTTTAACACGGCAGCCCCATTTTCGGCAGTAAATTACGGTTTTTACTGAAATGATTTATAAAATATAAGGTATAAATGATTATTTTCTATACTTTTTTAATAATCTACGATATTGAAAAAAGTAACATTGAAAATGTATAATTAAGGTAAAAAAAGTATTGCGGGGTGATTTGTGCTGATATAATTTTCAGGTTCGGCAAAATATAAAATATCGGAGTGGATGAAATGTACAAACGAGTATTTTCTTTGATTTTATGCCTTGCGCTTATAAGTACGGTGTTTACCGGCGCAATTTCGGCGGCAAGCGACGGCACAACAGATGATATTACCGCCGTTTATCTTTCAAGCAGTAACGGCAATGATGAAAACAGCGGCACCGAGACGGATAAGCCGCTTAAAACGCTGAACGCCGCTTTGAATAAGGTGATTGAGTTAGGGCTGACAGGCGAAAACAGGGTAATAAATATTATCGAATGTGGCTGGAACGGACTTTCCTTTGATATGAGAGGCTGCACACCGTATACGGAAATGATTACGCTTAAAGCTAAATCTGGTGTAACGGTCTGGTCAACCTCCAATATGTATCTCGGGGGTCCGCTGACGCTGAAGCTTAATTACGGTAATTCACGCTCGCAAAAGGGTATGGAGATTTATACCCGCGGCTATGATTTTACCTATGACGCAAAAGATGAAAAGGGTAATTCGAGCATATATGCCGGGTATAGCACTAACCTTGGAATTGAACCCGATGAAACAAGCGGAAATATAGAGTGGAAAAAGGATATTAAATTATGCCTTGCCGGAGAGCGTGAGGTTACGCTAAACAAGGTTGTTATAGGAAATTCGGATTATGTTAATTATAACGTTGTATACGGCAGCGCCGATATATCAATTGATAACCCTAATCTTACGGTTACAACCCTTAAATTAGGAAACAACGGCAATTTTAAAGATACCGGAACACAGCAAAACCGCTTTTCAAATATAAGCGTAGCCGTAAACAATATTAAGCAAATTGTAAGCCTTGAGGGTGCTACATATTACAATGCGGTAAAAGCCGATTCAATACAGTTTATTTACAATAACGGAGCTGCCGCTGCGGTTACGGATAAGCTTGTATACGGCTACTATGGCGACACCAACATTCAGGCAGGCAAAAAATGGATAATAAAAGCAGCGGAAAATGCCGGTTTCAGCCTTGCGGCAACCGAAACACCGGGAAGCTTTGAGCTAAGCAATGACAGTATGGCTGTTGCAAAATCCGGCGATAACGCTTATTATTCAGACGAAGGAATTTTAACTGTACCTACAGGCGAATATACCGTGGAGCAGGGCGCTCCCGATAAGGTATATATCAACACAGAGACCGGCTCTGATTCAAATAACGGAATTTCGGAAAATGCTCCGCTTAAAACCCTGCAGGCTGCGGTAAACAAGGTTAATTCACTGGGGTTGAAGGGAGAAAACAGAGTAATATATGTTAAAAAGTGCGGCTGGAACGGACTTTCCTTTGATATGTCGGGCTGTACGCCTTATGAGGAGCCTATCACACTGAAATCGGCAGGTCTGACGCTTTGGACAACCTCGCATATGAAGCTGGCGGGACCGTTTGTTCTTGATACCGCATACGGAAACAGTAAATCAAATAGCGGTACATCAATTTACACCAACGGTTATGATTTTACCTTCGGTGAAAATGCATATGACGATAAGGCCAGTGCGGATTATCCGGCAACGGTATACGGCGGATATGACAAAACCTTAAGCACGGCTGAAATTGACAGCGCAACCGGACGTGTGGCATATGAAAAGGATTGCAACATAAAGATAAAAACCAACCGCAGCTTTATAATAAAGCTTGTAATAGGTAATGTGCAGTCTATTGAAAACGCGGTACAATACGGGGACGCAAATATTGTAATAGACGCGCCTAACGCTGTAATTCAGCAAATATTTTTAGGCAATAACTTCAATCAAAAAATTACAATAAATGAAAGAATGAACCGTTTTAATAATTTCAATTTAACGGTAAACAATGTAGGCTCAATAAAAAAAATAGGCGGAGCTACCTATTATAACGGGCTTTATGCCGATAACGCACAATTTATTTTTAATAACGGTACTTATGAAAAGGTGGCAGAGGGCGGAGATACGCTTACCTTTAGCAATAGCTATGACGGAAATAACTTCACTGTAAATAAAAAATGGATAATTAAAAATGAAGCTTCCGGGAAAAACACCTATCTTAATACTACCGCAATTCCCGGAACATTCTCCGTTACGGGCGGCAATACCGTGATTTTGAGCAATAATGACAATCATACGCTTTCGTATATTTCTGAAAAAGGAAATATAAAGGTGCCGTCCGGCGTATATACTATGACGGTTACAGGCAAGGAGGACTACACCTTTACCGGCGATGTATTTACCGCAGTTGCCGATTTAACAGGCTTTAATGTTACGGCAATAGCACCGGTGCAGTCAAACGGAAGAATACTTTTGGGCTTTAAAAATGAAAAGGGTGAGTATTTAAGCAATACCGCCGATTTAAACCTTTCGGCGGGCGAAAAGCTTTATGCTGTGTATTCGGATTTTGCTTTGGAAGGCGAAAACGCGGCGTTCAGAGTTTCGGGTGCCGAGGAGCGCAAGGAGAAAAAGACCGGTTTACGCTTTATAATAGAAAAGGGCGCGGATTTTGAAACGGCGCTTGCAGAGCTTTCAAATATTAAATACGGCTATCTGGCATTGCCCGAGCATTTTATAAGCCTTGGAGAAACGCTTACAACAGATAATGAAAACGCCGCTATGAAAGCGGTTGGGGATGAAGGATTCGTTTATTACGACGGAACTGATAAATTTACCGTTTGTATTACCGATATTCCCGAAAAAGCACCGCGGTGAAAGCTTTGCAGTGTGTGGCTTTGTAGCCTATACCGACCTTAACGGTAACAGAAGAACTGCATACAGCAATACCGCTTATTCTTCACTTCTTGAGGTATCGGCAAATTCGGTGATGAACGGTGATATTTCCGAAACGGAAAAAGCCGAAAAGCTACAGCTTATAAATGATACGCTTTCCTCTGAAAAAACCGCGCTTGAAGGTTTCATTGCAAATTCGGCGGATACGGTAGCGGCGGCTGCCACAGGCACGCTTTACTATGTTTCCGAAAAGGGGAGCGACGCTAACAGCGGACTTTCCGCGCAAAAACCGATTAAGACCCTTGAAAAGCTGAGCAGGCTTTCTTTAAAGGCGGGGGACGCAGTTCTTTTTGAAAGGGGCGGGGTGTACCGTACCTCTACAAAATACAGCGACGGAACCTCGTTCCGTTTAACCACAGGTGTTTCTTACGGCGCATACGGAACAGGTACCAAGCCTGTTATAAACGGTTCCTTTGAAAATTATGCCGAAAAGAAATGGAGCAGATATTCCGGAAACAGTAATATTTGGTATATCAACATTTCAAATGTAAGCGCCGATCCCGGTGTGCTGAGAGTAACTCTTAAAAGCAACGGTTATCAATATACCGGTTGTGTTAAGGAAAGCCTTTCCGACCTGAATAAGGAATGGCAGTTTTATTGGGATGACTCAAAATTCTATATGTACTGCCAGTACGGCGAGCCGACAGTACTTTTAAGCAATATTGATATAGGCTTCGGCTTTGATATGTTTAAAATAGACGGTGCTGACAATATTACGGTTGAAAACCTTGTGTTCACCTGCGGCGGCAGGCACGGAATAGGCGCAGCCGGCGGCACAAACGGCATAACGGTGCGCGGCTGTGAGTTCAGCTATATAGGCGGCAGCGTTATGAGTGATTCTGACGGTACTCGCCTTGGAAATGCCGTTGAGTTTTTGGGCGACAGCACAAACTCTTTGGTTGAAAACTGCAAAT
Source organism: uncultured Eubacteriales bacterium (assembly GCA_934486705.1). Lineage (GTDB taxonomy): Bacteria > Bacillota > Clostridia > Oscillospirales > Acutalibacteraceae > UBA737. The sequence continues at coordinate 19,329 of CAKSQS010000015.1, read as the reverse complement.
TCAGCAATATTTATGACAGCGGCGTTACTTTCCAGGGAATATCGGCAAGGGTCAGCGGCTTTACGGTGCGTAATAACATATTTGATAAGTGCGGGTTAGCCTCCTTTGAGTATTGGCTGGGAACAGAAGGCAGCGCAGAAAATATTGTTATTGAAAACAACCTTATGTATAATGCCGGAAACGGATACGGCGGTATTGAAAACCGCACTAAGGCTGCGGTATATGTTGCGCATATCCGCGCGGACGGTGCAAACCGCACAAGTGATTTTGTAATTAAAAACAATGTTTTTGACTCTGCCGCAGCCGGCGCGTACCTTACGGCGCTTTGCTGCTATAAGAGCAGCGGCGGCTCATTCCCGACGCTTTCACGCAATGTTTATATAAGAGAAACAGACGGAGAGCTGCTTAGCGTAAAAACGGGCAGTGCCGATGAACCGGCAGTTTATAACGCTGACGCTGTGGGATACGGCTATTTAAAGCAAAGCATTGACAGACAACCCATTGTAATTTTCAAATAAAATTAAAACGATAGGGAGAAGTTATTATGAAAAAATTATCAGCGCTGATTTTATCGGTCGTATTAACATTGTCCGCGGCGGCACTTTCCGTCGGGGCGGCTGAACCTAATCAGTCCCTGCCGGTGACGGACGGCAATGTTTACAAAAATTTGTATTCTGTATCCTCCGATGCCGCAATTGAGGATGAAAATGCAACCCCGGCTGACTTTGATAAGCTTACCGGCAATATTAACAGCAAAAGTACAGCCTATTTAACCTTTGCGGTTTACACCCCTAAGGCAGGAAAATATTCCTTTAAGCTTGCCTTTACCGGTGCGGAATATGCGGCGGTTAAAGCGGGCGGCGCCGTAATAAAGGCAGCCCCTGATACCGCCTTTGAGCTTGAGCTTTCAAAGGGCTTAAATCTTATAACCTGCTTCGGCGCTACTGCCGAGCAAAAGGGTGCAAAAATTGCATACACCGCCTTACTTTGCGAAAACGGACTTAACCCGATAGAGGGTGAGTATTATATCGGCGGCGATGTAAACAACGATAAGAGCGTGGATATTATAGACCTTGTGCGCTACAAAAAATACCTTGCGAAAACAGCTGAGGTAAAGGTTAGCGCTGCCGATCTTAATAAGGACGGCACTGTTGACACCGGCGATATGACAATGCTCAAAAAGTATATTTTAGGTATTGAGGGCATAGATAATGCCGGAGCACTTGATTATGAAATCGGATATATTATGCGCGATAACGATATTTCCGACAATTGGAATTATTGATAGCCGGAAAGGAGTAACGGTTTATGAAAATCAAAAGGCTGTTTGCTGTTATGCTTGCGGCGTGTATGGCGTTTTCGGCAGGGCTTATAAACAGCTCGGCAGATGAAGCGGCGGCGCCGACCGCCTCAGCCAAGGGTAACCAGACCACCATTTATGTTGACCAAAACGTTGAATATACTTTTAATAATTTGACTTCTGATATGGAATTCGGTATTATTCAAGACAACGGAGGAAAACCCGCCACTTGGGGTTCGGCAATAGTTCATTATCGCTACGGAAAAACCGGAACACATACAGAAAAGCTTAAAATATCAAAAGCGGGTACTTATCATATTGCCATTTGGACTTCCGGTTGGAATTACCAATTTTCGCAGAAAATAACAGTTTACCCCGCAATTACAATAACGGGAAATAAGGTTGCAGGCGTAGGAATGAACACAACATTCAAAATTACCGGTGTTAAATCCGACCTTGAATTCGGAATATTTCCTGGAAACGAAAAAGGAAGTATAACTTCCTATTCAATGTCAGACTATGCAAAAATTAACGGTGATACAAGCCGCACGGTAAATAAAACAAAACCGGGATATTATGTTGCGGCAGTATGGGGAAGCGGCTGGAGCTTTGCGGCAGAGTTCCCATTCAGAGTGTCTGATTCGGTTAAAGCCGCTTCGCTTGATAAATCAACCTATAATGAAAGCGAAACAATAAATGTAACCACGGATAAATGGGGCGAAAATGACTTTTTTGCAATATACAACGGGTCGGTAACGGATATAACCGCCGATACCGAGCCCGTTTACAGCGCAGCAAATGCCCCCGGCAAGTCAGTATATACTGTTGACACAACCGGCTGGCAGCCCGGCGAATACAGATTTGTGGCTTTTGACTCGGGAGATTACACTAAGGATTATATTTCCGATATCAAATTCACAATAAAAGAGGATAAACGCGCTACGATGGACAAAACATCTTACACTACCGATGAAGTAATAACGGTTAAGACCAAAAACTGGACATATAACGAGGGCTACTTTATCCGAATTTATAAAACACCGATAACCGGCGGCTACAACAGCGGATTTTTAGCCGATACCCACGGCGTGTGGGCAAAGGAAGAATATAAGTTTTACCCGTATAATTGGGAGCCGGGCAATTATCAGCTTATTGCATTTGAGTATCAGGGCTGGGTAAGGGTTAATGAAATAAATTTCACAATTACCGAGCCCGCTAAAAAGGCTTATGAAATTTCGGACGGCACACTTACGGCAAATGAGGAAATTACCCTTGATTTATCGCAAATTGCGCCGGAAGCACCTGACGGAAAGCTGTTTGTCGGCTGGAAAACAGCCGGCGGTGCGGCAGCGGAAAAAAATATTACCCTGTCGGCAGGTGATACACTGATTGCGGAATTTATAGATTTTAACGCGCAGGAAAGTGTAGATTTCAAAATAACCGATACATCTGTAAGAACCGAAAAGAAAACCGGTCTGCGCTTTACAGTAAAGCTCAGTGATGATTTTTATAATTCATTACCGAACGCTGCGGAATACGGCGCGGCAGTTCTTCCGGCGGATATTGTAAATGAAAACAGCTGGGCAGAGCTTGAGCTTGACAAGGCTTACCCTTACGGTGATGAAAACTACACTGCCGCAAAAATTCCCGCAGAGAGGCTTTTTGATACCGAGAACGGCATTACAAGCTATACCGCCTGCATTACCGATATTACAGACGCTAAGCTTACGCGCCAGTATACGGTAAGGGGATATATAAAATATACCGATATTAACGGAAACGAAAGGGTTTTGTATACAGATTATGCTTCGGCAAATATGTATGCCGCCGCAAGAAAAGCGCTTGAAAACGCAGCGCTTTCGGAAAATGAACGCGGTATTCTTAACGGTATTGTTGAAAAGGTAAACGCAATGCAGACCGAAAAATATGCGGGCGTTGAAAAAATAACCGTTACCGGCAGTGCGGAAACCCCCAATTATTATATTTATAAGTTGGGCGAAAACGGCATTTCCGTTCGTGATGTGGTAATAAATCTCGGTCTTGATAATCCGCTTGAAATTGTTCAGCTGTCGGATATGCATTTCAATTACCTCAACGCAAAGGATTATGCAGTGAAAAATCCCACCGTGCTTTCCACAAACGATGTGCGCACCTTCGGTAAAAATGCGTCCTCCGTTTCAAAGGCGCGCAGTGCTATTGATTTTGCAAGAACCGCCGACGCGGTGGTTTTAACCGGCGATACCTTTGATTACCTGACCTACGGCGGGGTGGAGCTGCTTTATAAGGAAATATGGGATGTTATGCCCGACGCTATGGTAACAATGGGTAATCACGAATATTTGCAAAAAATGCAGGGTGTAATGCCCGAGAGCCTTTCAGCCGAGAGAAGATGGGAAATACTCAAAAAGGTATGGAAGCACGATATTAACTATTCCTCAAGGGTGATAGGCAATAAGGTTATGCTTATTCAGCTTAACAACGGCGAGGGTAAATTCTACGAAAGCCAAAAGGCTAAGCTTGAAGCCGATATTGCGCTTGCAAAGGAAAACGGCTACGCAGTGCTTATGTTTATGCACGAGCCTATCAGCACCGGCAATGCGGCAGATACAGCGATAGACGCTATCCGTAAGGACGACAACAGTGCGAGCGGCAACTATTATTCGGGTCAGGTAGGGGGTCCGAATGCTGACGCCGCCACAAAGGCAATATGCGATATTATTGCTGCAAACGGCGATATTATCAAGGGTGTTTTCAACGGTCACCAGCACGCGGATTATTATTCCGAAATACTTGCAAAAACAGCCTCGGGTGACAGCACGGTAATACCGCAGTACACCCTGAGCGGATGCATTTACGGAAACGGCAACGCTTTGAAAATTACAGTTAAATAAATATTCGTCGGCTAAAAATAAGGCGGAAATATCCGCCTTATTTTTATCAGGATAATTTATATCGTTTTTTGACCGGGAAATTACTGGAAATAACCGAAAATCACTTGTAACATAAAAAATTATATGTTATATTGAGGTTGACAATTGCAAATATAAAAGCGGTTGTTTTAAAATACTGAGGTGATTATATGCTGACCTATCTTTTTGAACGTATGCGTACAATTTCGTATGCTTCGAATGCCAACACTCTTTTAATAAGAGACAAGCGGGGAACCTGCGAGCCGCTGCACAGACACAACTATAATGAAATGATATATATTTACGAGGGTGAAGTAGTTCACAGCATAAATAATGTATCGTATAATCTTGTGCCGGGAAGCTTAGTTTTGCTTACCCCGAACGATGTTCACAGCTTTATTTCGGTTGATGTATTTTCGGCGGTAAACATCTGTTTCACCGATAGGGCGAATATGCCGATTTCGTCCCTTGAAACACCGGTTGCAATACTGAATGAGCAATGCAGAATTGAAATGGAAACACTTTTATATCTTGCAGAGCAGGAGCTTAATTTAGGCGACGCCGTATCTGACAGTATTGCGGAATACTGTATAAATTGGATGCTCCTGCTTTTCAGGAGGAACAACACCACCTTATCAATGGTGGATTCAAAGTGGAACAGATTGATTTGTAAAATTACTGAGGATTACAGCACAATAACCTTAGAAGAGGCGGCGAATATTATAGGCGTTTCGGTCAGCCATTTCTGCCGGAAATTCAAAAAGGATTTCTCGGTTACGTTTCATAACTATTTGAATGAAATAAGAATACGCCAGGCGAAAAATCTTTTGCTCTATTCTGATGATTCGGTTTCACTTATTGCCGAAAAGGTAGGGTATCAGAATAACCCTTGCAGATTTTATTCAAACTTTAAAAGCGTTGTGGGTATGACCCCGAACGAATACCGCCGTTCCTTTGAGAAAAAGCCCTTTGAGCAAAAGACTTCAATGAGGTCGTTTATTCCGGAGCCTACAAGTACCGACCCGGATATATTTTTAAAACAAGACAATGGTAAACAGCAAAAATAACGAAGTATATATCAGTGTTTTTTGCTTATTGAAAAAGTGGTGATATACTTGAATATTACATTTGACAGCTATATTAAAAAGCTTATTTCCTGCTATAAGGGAAAGGCTGTGGGCGGCACACTCGGAATGCCGTATGAGGGGAATACGGAAACAAACAATATTAAGTTTTATGACCCTATGCCGGAAGAAATGCACGGCAACGACGATTTGGATTTACAGGTGATTTCACTTGAAGCATTGCTTGAAAACGGCTTGCCTGTAAACTGCTGCCATTTAGCGCGGGCATGGCGGCATTTGAATTTCGGACCGGATGAATACGGCGTTGCGCTGCACAATTTACAAAATAGAATTTTCGCCCCGCTTTCGGGTACATATGAGAATAAATTCCATAACGGAATGGGCGGCGCTATAAGAAGTGAGCTGTGGGCGGCTTTGGCACCGGGGAATCCTGCACTTGCCGTAAGCTTTGCAAAAACAGATGCCTCTATTGACCATTGCGGCAGCGGAATTTCCGGCAGCGTTTTTTTAACTGCGGTTGAAAGCGCCGCTTATACCGAAAAAGAAACCGAAAGACTTATTGAAACAGGACTTTCATTTGTTAAGAATGACGCTCGCTTTTATTCGGCAATAAGGGACACGGTTAAATGGTGGCGTGATACAGGCGATTTATTTGAGACGCGTGAAAAAATATTAACCTATTATAAATCGGATAACTGGAGCGACGTCACCGTTAATGTATGCTTTATTGTTCTTGCATGGCTTGCGGGGAATGGCGACTTTGGAAAAACAATATGCAATGCCGTTAATTGCGGGTATGACGCCGATTGTACCGCCGCCTCAGTAGGCTCAATAATGGGAATTATAAACCCGGACTGTATAGATGAAAAATGGTCTGAGCCGATAGGGGATAAGCTTATTTTATCAAGGCAGATTCTCGGTATGCGAACATCGGAAAATATGACCCAATTATGCGATAAAATAGCCGCGCTTGCCGTTAAATGCGGCGAATTTTATAATTCCGCAGTGGGCATAACCAAGGTGCCTGGGCATATTTCCGCAATGTCTGCTGAAATTCCCGAATGGGCAGAGCCTTCATTTGCAGATATTCTTTCCTGCAAATCAGGGCGGGAAAGTCTTATTTGTGTATCACCGCTCTGTATTAAATTGGTATACCCCGAAATACCGTCGCTTGCAAAGGGCGAAAAAAAGGAATTTTCGGCGAAGATTTCAAATCCCTCGAATATTCCGGTGCGGGCAGCACTCAGATTAAGTGTTCCCGAATATTTTGAGCTTGAGGGCAATGAATTTTTCTTTGAACTTCCGGTGGGGGGAAGCAAAGAAATACGGTTTAAAATAAAGTGCAATACGGATTACAAAGCCGCGTTTGATAATATCAGATTATTGATTGATATTAACGGTATGCAATATGAGGAAAAGGCGGGAATTATCTGCGCTTACCCCTGGGTTGAAAAGGAATGTGGAAGCACCTGCGGCGATATTTCCTCACTTGAAAACGCCTGTTATTCTCCGGCGGCGGGCTTTATAAAGCCGATAACACACGGGGCAAAGCTTATGGCGATTGAGGTTCGCCCCGCAATGCCTATAAGGGCGGCGTTTACCTGCCAGGGAACAAGACCTTTAAAATTGTGGTTTAACGGCGAAAAAATACTTGAATACAATGCCAAGGTGTATGTTCCGGGGCTGCACAGGGGGCAATCCGTGTTGGCAGACCTAAAGCCTGAATGGAATCGGATAGTCTTACAGCTTGAGGACGGAGCAGACGGCGAGGTATTTCTCGCAATCGGTAATCCGGTTGATTGGATATGGCTTAACACGCTTGAGTGGCGCAGAATAAAGGAGAATGAGCAATGATTAAGCCGATTGGGCTTTCTATAGGGGATTTACAGCGTAAATACGGAGATATAAAGGCGCTTGAAATTGCCGCGCACGCAGGGGCAAATTCGGTAGATTTTGACCTGTGCGCCGATAAAAACGATTACAGAAATGCGAATTTGCTTTACAGCAAGGGCCTTGAGGCGATTGAAGAATATTATACTTCAATTAAAAAGCGCGCTTGCGAGCTTGGAATTATTATAGGTCAGACGCACGGCAAAATGACGGGCTTTGTGAATAATAAGGCGGAGGATGACGCCCTTGTTAAAAATAGTGAATACGATTGCTTTGCAACGGCGATTATGGGGGCGAAGACTTGTGTTGTGCACAATGCAACCTCAATTTTTCTGGGCCCCGACCCCGAGCCTGCACTTATGCACCGCTTAAGCTTTGATATGTTCAGCAGGATAATACCGTATGCCGCAAGGAATGGAATTAAAATTGCAACCGAAACCTTCGGTGACGCGGTGCGTTTTTCTGCCTGCGATTTTTTCGGGAATATAGGTGAATTTGAAAAGGCATATAATGCGGTTGCCGCGCGTGACGAATTGAAGGAGCATTTTACCGTGTGCGTTGATACAGGTCATTCAAACAAGGCTATGCGTTACGGTAATCCGACTCCCGCCGATGTTATACGCCGTCTCGGGAAAAACGTTACGGTGCTTCATCTTAACGATAACGATACGTTTACCGATCAGCATAAAATTCCGAAAACCGGCTGTATTGACTGGGATGATGTTTTAAACGCACTTGAGGAAGCAGAGTACGGCGGTATATATAATATGGAATTGAATTTACGCCATTTCGGTGATAATTTTCTCATTGAAACGGCAGAATTTGCCGTTAAGGTTATGAAAAATATTCTGAGTGACAGATACGGTAAAAACGCCGTATCTTAAAAAAGGTGATAAAAATGCTTGAAACAAGGCTTGTATCCTCCCTTGCAAAAATATTTCCCGACGAAGTGGCGGGTAGTGTGCTTGAAAGCGCTACCGCCCTTTCAAACGAGCCGTTTTCCTTTCAGGTTGCATTTAAAAATGCGGATTTAAAAAGCAACGCCGTGCAGATTTATGTGCGCATAGAAACGGATATTGGACTCCAAAATATCTCTGAATATAAGGTGGGCTTTGTTCCGGTTTTGAGAGCCGCGCCGCAAAATGCCGATGATTATTTTGAGCGAAAGCAGCCCGGGCTTTACCCGGATATGCTGCTTGAAAGAAATGTGCAATCACAAATTGAAAACGACGGCTTTTGGTATGATAAATACTGCGAGCAGAATGAAAATAACCAGCTTAATTCCATAGCAGAGGCATACCAAGGGCTGTGGTTTACCGTGAATGAGGTGGGGAAAAGCATCAAGCCCGGTAAATATAAAATCGCAGTTGTTTTTTACAGCTCGCGGGAGAATACCGAAATCGGCAGAAGTGATCTGGCGCTGGAAATCAAAAACGCGCGTCTCACAGCCGAAGCGCCTTTATACACCTGCTGGCTACACTGCGACTGCCTTGCGGATATATACAAAACCGAAATGTTTTCAGCTGAGCATTTCCGCATTATTGAGTCCTTTGCGGAAAGGGCAGCCGAAACCGGTATGAACACGGTGCTGCTGCCGGCGTTTACTCCGCCGCTTGATACCCCTGTGGGTAAGGAGCGCAAAACCGCGCAGCTGGTGGGGGTAACCCTTAAAAACGGCGGCTATACCTTTGATTTTTCACTTATGGAAAGATACATACGCATAATGCTTAAATGCGGAATAAAATATTTTGAACATTCACATCTTTTCACGCAGTGGGGCGCAAAGGCGGCTCCGAAAATAATTGCGAATACCGAAACCGGCAAAAAACGGATATTCGGCTGGGAAACCGATTCAAAAAGCGAAGAATACAGGCTGTTTTTAAAGGCATATCTTAGGGCGCTTATGCCGTTTCTTGATAGTCTCGGTATAAAAAACAACACCTTTTTTCACATTTCGGACGAGCCGCAGAAAAAGGATATTGATTATTATGAAAGCGCCTTTAAAACCGTAAAGCCGGAAATCGGAGACTGCAAAATTATGGACGCTCTTTCAAATTACGAATTTTTTGAGGGCGGCTGTATTGATATTCCCGTGGTTGAGGTGAGCTCAGCGGATATTGACAGCTTTACCCAAGGCTGTGAAGACTTTTGGGTTTACTATACCGGCGAAATAATGACCGACGGTTATCCCAACCGCAATATAACGGTCACGGGCGCCCGCAACAGAATAATAGGCATACAAATGTATTATACCGGTGCTAAGGGCTTTCTGCACTGGGGCTACAATTATTATTATGATGTTTTAAGTCACGGGCTGTTCAACCCCGCAGAAAATCCGGGCGGATATTTCCAGGTACCCGGCAGCTCGTTTATAGTTTACCCCGGCTGCGGCGGGGAAGCGATACCGTCCGCCAGAATGAAGGTGTTTTCAGAAGGTCTTAACGATTACAGGGCGCTTTGCACCCTTGAAAAAATTATCGGGCGTGAGAAAGCCTGCAAGCTGATTACCGACTTTTTCGGCAAGGTAGATTATCATTTCTGCCCCGATAATGACAGCCTGCTCCGCTTTCGTGAAAGGCTTAATGAAATTTTGGATAATAGCTCTCGAAACAAATAAATAATTACAATATTAAAATCTCGGCTAATATATGAAGCTTTCTAATTTTAGCCGAGATTTTTGTTGACTTTGCAGGTATAATAAAGTATAATGATAATGAGAATTATACTCAGCCGAGGTGTATTATGGGCTATATTAACCGACATATTGAAGAGCATATAACCGAGCTTTCAAAAGCTTGGTCGGTAATTTTGCTTACCGGTCCGCGTCAGTCCGGCAAAACTACAATGCTTAAAAACCTTGCCGAAAAGGAAAATATCGGGCGGGAATATATTTCGCTTGACGATTTAACCGTCCGGGAAATGGCAAAAAACGACCCGAAAATGTTTTTACAGCTTTATAAACCGCCGATTATTATCGACGAGGTTCAGTATGCGCCGGAGCTGTTCACCTATATTAAAATTCATGTGGATACCTACCATAATCCCGGCGATTTCTGGCTGACCGGCTCGCAGATTTTCAGTTTGATGAAAGGCGTTCAGGAATCCCTCGCCGGCAGAGTTGCTCTTTTGCATATGTCGCCGCTTTCTCAAAGGGAAATTACCGGTGCACTGCCGCGCCCCTTTACTACCGATTTCGAGGCGCTAGCAAGAAACAGTAAAATTATAAAGCCGCTCACCACACCCGAAATGTACGAGCGTATATGGAACGGCTGTATGCCGGGGGTGCTCAGCGGAGCGTACACCGACCGGAATATGTATTATTCCTCCTATCTTTCTACCTATATTGAGCGTGATGTGCGTGAGATATCGGGTGCAATCGACGCACTGAAATTCGCAAAATTCATTACAGCGGCAGCTGCCCGCACCTCCCAGCTTGTTAATTTTAAGGCGATTGCCGATGACGCGGATATCGATCAGGTTACCGCAAAAGCTTGGCTGCAAATTCTTGAAACGCTTGGGATCATTTTTCTGCTGCATCCGTATTCCAACAATGTGCTGAAAAGGACCATTAAAACGCCGAAGCTGTATTTTTATGATACGGGTTTTGTTTGCTATCTCACAAAATGGTCGTCGCCCGAGGTTGCCGAAAGCGGAGCCATGAGCGGCGCACTGCTTGAAAATTTCACGATTTCTGAGATTATGAAAAGCTATCAGAACGCCGGGAAAGAGCCGTATCTCAACTATTACCGTGACCGAGACGCAAGAGAAATTGATGTAATTATCGAGGGCGACGGCAAGCTGTGTCCGCTTGAAATTAAAAAAACAGCCACCCCAGATAAGCGAATTACCCGAGCATTTAGTTTGATAGATAAATCGCCCTTGGTGCTCGGCACCTCTGCCGTGCTCTGTATGAGCGACCGCCTCTCTGCTTTCAACAGGGAGAACCTCATCGTCCCGATTTGGATGATATAGTTTTTTATTTAAAGCGAGGAAAATAATGTTTTATAAAATGATTGAGAGCAAGTGCAAAGTATGAGCGGCAGCCCTATTTTGCAAAACGGAAAGCTTATAGGCGCGGTGACCCACGTTTTGATTGACGACCCGACTACCGGATACGCCATTTTCGCCGAAAATATGCTCAAAGAGGCGGAAAGCACCGCGGGTAACGAAAAGCTCAAAAAAGCATCATAGTTTAAATTTTTAAGATAATCGGGGCAGAGGTTTCTGCCTCGGTTATTTTTATTGCAAATTCCCTGAAACGGTGGTAAAATAGAACCCGAAAAGGGGAATTGAAAATGAACGCTACAGATAGATTTTTAAATTACGTAAAATTTGAAACCACTTCGGATGAGGAGAGCACGACCTGCCCCTCAACCGATTGCCAGCTTGTGTTTGCGGATTATCTTGTGAACGAGCTTAAAAGTATAGGCGTTACCGACGCCGAAAGGGACGAAAACGGATATGTTTACGGTCATATTCCCGCAACACAGGGGTGCGAGAATTTGCCGAAAATAGGGCTTATAGCGCATATGGACACATCGCCCGATGTAAGCGGTAAAAACGTTGACCCGCGTATAATAGTATTCGACGGCACAAACGCCGATATGATAGATGAAAAGTACATAGGCGAGGAGCTTATTATTACCGACGGCACAACGCTTTTAGGCTCGGACGATAAGGCGGGCATTGCCGAAATTATAGCTGCGTGCGAAAAAATAATTTCGGATAAAACTTTAAAGCACGGGAAAATAAGCATTTGCTTTACGCCCGACGAAGAAATAGGCAGGGGAGCGGATAAATTCGATTTTGAGCGCTTCGGCGCGGACTTTGCCTACACGGTGGACGGCGAAGAGCTCGGCGGTATTCAGGCGGAAAACTTCAACGCCGCCGCAGTGGAGCTTACGGTGCACGGCGTTAACACCCACCCCGGCTCTGCAAAAAACAAAATGCGCAACGCTATACTGTATTTAAACGAATTTATGAATATGCTGCCGCAGGCGGAAACACCTGCGCATACCGAGGGGTATGAGGGCTTTTACCATGTAAACGATATTTCGGGTTCTGAAACCGAGGCGCACCTTTCAATGCTTATAAGGGATTTTGATAAGCAGAGCTTTGAAAAACGCAAGCAGTTTGCGGCTGATGTTGCCGCGTTCCTCAATAAAAAGTACGGCGACGGCACTTTTGAAATTTCCGTTACCGACAGCTACTACAATATGGCGGAGATAATTGCCGAATACCCCGAAACGGTAAAGCGCGCCGAAAACGCCATGCATGCGGCGGGCATTGAATCGGTAATTGAACCCATACGCGGCGGAACTGACGGCGCGCGGCTCTCGTTTGAGGGGCTTCCTTGCCCGAATCTTTCAACCGGCGGTATGAATCTGCACAGCGTTTACGAGACTATACCCGTAAGGGCTCTTGAAAAAATGACCGAGGTGCTTATAAATATTATAAGCGCCTGAACGCGGCGAATTTTTCGGCAAGCCCATAATTTCCGAACGCACCAAAACCGCGCCGCCTATAGTGTAAAATGTAACCTTACCGCGTATATCGGGGTGTTTTTCACTGCCGTATTTTAAGTCTTGTTACAATAAGCAGCGGTTTTTGTGTATAAAACCAATTGAAATACCGCTTTTGCGGTGATATAATTTAATAAGTAAAAAATAATTTTTAACTTGCCGAGTGCGGCATTAAGACGGTGATTTTTATGAAAAAGAAAAGAATTTTATCATTAACGGCGGCAGCCTTGCTTGTATTATCGCTTGCCGCATGCAGGAAAAACGGAAATACCGACAGGATAAGCTCGGAAAGCAGCGAACCCGCGCTTACTACAAGCGAGCCGATGCCGGTTATAAACAGCGAGCCCGTACCCGAGAGCGAGCCTGTGGTATCAAGCGAGCCGGAAATAATACATGTTGACGGCATTAAGCTCAGCGCCTACGAAAAAACGATTACCGAGGGCGAGCGTTTTATGCCTATAGTTACAATGTCACCGCAAAACGCCACCGACAAGGCGGAAAAGTGGGAGACGAGCGACCCCGAGATTGCAACCGTTAATAATTACGGCAATATAACCGCTAAAAAGGAGGGCAGCTGCACCGTTACGGTAACGTCGGTTGATAACCCCGAAATAAAAGCGGTATTTAAGGTTACGGTAAAAGCGCCCGAAAAAATTGAGCTTACCTATATAGACGGCATACTCATAGCGAACAAATCATACCCGCTGCCGAGCAAATATAATCCGGGTGAAAACAAAGAGGCGAGAGCGGCGCTCAATAAGATGTTTGCCGAATCGGGGCTTAAAATGTGGGTCTGCTCGGGTTTCAGGAGCTATGATGTTCAGAAAAACCTGTATAACAGCTATGTGAGGCGGGACGGCGCAGCGAAAGCCGATACATATTCCGCACGCCCGGGGTACTCGGAACACCAGACGGGGCTTGCCTTTGATATAAATTACGCGGACAGCAGGTTCAACGGCACAGAGCAGGCAAAGTGGCTTGCCGCAAACGCCTATAAATATGGGTTTATTCTGCGCTACCCCGAGGGCAAGGAAAACATTACGGGATATATGTACGAGCCCTGGCATTACAGATATGTTGGTGTGGAAAACGCCAAGAAGATATATGAAAGCGGGCTGACCTTAGAAGAGTATTTCGGCATTACATCGGTATATAAATGATAATGTGCCATCAGCCTAAATAAAAATCCTTATGAGCGGCAGAGAAATCTGTTACTCATAAGGATTTTGCTTTTATTCAAATGTTTGGGCGCATTATCAGTGCGTCAGGAAAAACATTGCAATAAACAGGGCGGTTATGACCCATGTGCCTATTTTAATTTGCTTTATCTCGCCGCAAAACGCCTTTATAACAACATAAGAGAGCAGACCGAAGGCTATTCCGTAAGAAATATTGTAGGTGAACGGCATCATGGCAATTGTAAGAAAAGCCGGAACCGAAACCGAAATATCGCTCCAGTCAATATCCTTAACGCTGCCTATCATAAGAACGCCCACATAAATAAGCGCAGCGCCGTAGGCGTAAGCCGGTATAAGCTTTGCAAGCGGGGCAAAGAAAAGCGCCGCGGCAAATGCAGCCGATGTAACAAGCGAGGTAATGCCTGTTTTTCCGCCTGCGGCAACGCCGGCAGAGGACTCAACAAAGGTGGTTACGGTGGATGTGCCGAGCACAGAGCCTGTGCAGGTGGCAAGAGCGTCAGCCATCATTGCCTTGTTCATATTGGGAACTTCAAGCTCGCCGTCGGCGTTTTTAACAAGCAGATTTCCGCCGCGGCAAGCGCCGTACAGTGTACCCAAGGTATCAAACATATCTACCATACAAAACGCTAAAGCGGTTGTTATAAACAGAATAACAAGACCGCCCACCGAGTGACCCTCGGCATTTAGGTAAGCCGAGAAATCAAAGCCCTCGGTAAATACCTTACCGAACGATTCCGAGGCAAAGGCTGCGAACGGCTTAACGGGATTAAAGGAGAGGGTTTCGGCAAAGCCTTTGTAAAAATCCTTTACCGTTAGACCAAGGAGATAGTAAAGTCCCGTTCCGCCGAGTATTCCCCAAAGAATAGAGCCCTTAACCTTGCGGTAAGATAAGACCGCTATAAGCAAAAGCGAAAATACGGCAACCGTAAGCGGCATTACCGTGCCCCAGCTTGCATTGCCCAAAAGGTTAAGGGAAGCGAGCGTTACGCCGGTCGATTCACTCGGAACAACAAGCTTTGCGTCCTGCAGCCCCAAAAAGGCAATAAACAAGCCTATACCCGCCGGAATAGCCGCCTTTACAACGGGCGGTATGGCGTCGAAAACGATTTTTCTTAAGCCGGTGGCGGTAAGCAGTACAAAAATAATTCCGTCCAAAAGCACAAACACAAGCGCGTTTGCATAGGAAAAGCCGAGGGTCATACACACCGTGTAAACAAAGAATGCGTTAAGCCCCATTCCGGGCGCCTGCGCAAGCGGCAGGTTTGATAAAAGCCCTATAAGCACCGTTCCTATAATGGCGGAAAGCGCCGTTGTAACATACATAGCGTCAAACGATACCGTGCCGAGGCTTGCAAACATTCCCGAGTTTACTATAAGAATGTACGCCATAGCAAGAAATGTAGTAAGACCGGCAATTACCTCTGTCTTGACAGAAGAGCCCTTTTCCGTGTAACGGAACTTTTTGTCCCAAAAGGACGTGCTTTGGCTTACGTCGCTGTTTTTCATAAATAAATTTCCTTTCTTTTATGTTAACCTATTATTCCTATTATAAATATGGCAAGTATAAGTATGGGCAGAACGATAATAAAATACCATTTCATCCATTTTGCAACCTTTAAGCCCTTGCCCGTATTTGCTTCTTTTCTGTAATTATCAAAGCCCCAGCCGAATTTTGTAACGCAGAAAAGCAGGTAAACAAGCGAACCTAAGGGCAGTAAAATATTGCTTACTATAAAGTCCTCGGTATCGAGAATATCCCTGCCGCCTATAAGGTGAACATTTCTCCATATATTATAACCTAAAACACAGGGAATACTTGCTATAAGAATCACAATGCCGTTTATCAGAGCGGCTTTTTTTCTGCTCCAGCCGAGTGTATCCATACAAGATGACATTATGTTTTCAAATACCGCAATAACGGTTGAAAACGAGGCGAAGGTCATAAACAGGAAGAAAAGTGCGCCCCAAATTCTGCCGCCCGGCATATTTACGAATACATTCGGCAGAGTAACGAAAATAAGGCTCGGGCCTTGGTCTACGGCAATTCCGTAGCTGAAACAGGCAGGGAAGATTATAAGTCCCGCGGAAATCGCCACAAAGGTATCAAGACCGCAAATACGCGCGCCCTCGCCGAGCAGCGAGTGCTCCTTGCCCATATAGCTGCCGAAAATCTCCATCGCCGCTATTCCGAGGCTTAAGGTAAAGAACGACTGATTCATAGCCGCGGCTATAACATTGCCCAGCCCTACCGATTTAACGTTTTCTATGTTCGGCACAAGGTAGAATTTAAGCCCTTCGCCCGCACCCGAGAGGGTAAAGCTGTGTATTGCCAAAATGAGTATAAGCACGAAAAGTGCGCTCATCATAACCTTGCTTACTCTTTCAAGCCCCTTTTGCACGCCTATGCTGCAAATAAGTATTCCGGCAATAACCGTTACAGCCATCCAAAAGCCCATTTCGCCGGGGCTTGCCAGCATATCGGTGAAGACCTTGCCCGCGTCCTCGTATCTGTAAGAGCTTAAAGCCGCCGCTGTAGTGCCGCCCGAGGGGAAAGTGCCGCTTAAAAATTTAAAGAAGTAGTTAAGCATCCACCCCGAAACGGTGGTGTAGTACATCATAAGCACATAGCAGCCGATTATTGCAAACCAACCGTGAATGTGCCACTTGTGTCCCGGCTTTTCAAGCGCCTTGTAAGCTAAAACCGCGCTTTTGCGGCTTGCTCTGCCCACGGCTAACTCCATTGTTAAAACGGGCAGCCCCATTATTACGAGCATTAAAAGATAAATAAGAACAAAAATTCCGCCGCCGTTTTGCCCCACAATAAACGGGAAACGCCATACGTTTCCTATGCCGATTGCGCAGCCGGCACTGACGAGCAGAAAACCGATCCGCGATTTAAAGGATTCTCTCTCCATACCCAAACTCCTTTTCAGTTTATAACAAAACTATTATATATGACGCGGCGGGAAATGTCAATAATGCGTATTTCGGCAAAATAATAACGTCGGCGTTTACTCCGCCGACGTTGGGTTAAGTCTTTATTTTTCAAAAAATCTTGTGAGAAATTCGCGTGTTTTAGCGTTTTTCGGGTTTTCAAATATATCCGCGGGTGCGCCTTCTTCGCAGATAACGCCGTCCGCCATAAATACCACGTGGGAGGAAACGTCCCTTGCAAACGCCATTTCGTGGGTAACAACTATCATTGTAAGCCCCTCAGCCGCCAGTGTTCGCATAACGCTCAGAACCTCGCCCACCATTTGCGGGTCAAGTGCGCTTGTGGGCTCATCAAACAAAAGCACCTCGGGGTTCATAGCTAATGCGCGCGCTATTGCCACGCGCTGCTTTTGTCCGCCCGAAAGCTGCGAGGGCTTTGCGTTAATATAAGGCGCCATTCCTACCTTTTCAAGGTATTTCATAGCCGTTTCCTTAGCCTCTGCCCTTGATTTGCCCAGCACCTTTGTTTGCCCTATCATACAGTTTTTAAGCACGGTCATATTATTGAAAAGGTTAAAGGACTGGAAAACCATTCCCACATGCGAGCGGTATGCGCTGGCGCCGCCCTTAATTTTATCAATATTGGTATCGTGGTAAAGTATTTCGCCCGATGTCGGCGTTTCGAGCAGGTTTATGCAGCGCAAAAGGGTGGATTTACCCGAGCCCGACGCGCCTATAATGCTTGTAACGTCACCTGTGTTTACCGAAAAATCAATATCCCGCAGCACTTCGTGCTTGCCGAAAGTCTTTGAAAGGTGCTTTACCTGTAAAATCGGTTCTGCCATTATTTACCGCTCCTTTCCGACTTTTTAACATATGAATATGTGCCGCTTGTGAGCGCGAGCGTGTCCTTGGTGGCAACGTCAAAATTGGCAGGTCCGTCCATTTTCTTTTCCCAAAGCCTTAAAATAAGCGAGCAGATAACCGTCATAATAAGATATATCGTAAGGGTTATAACCGCCGAGGGGAAGTAGATGTACTTAGCGCCCACTATAGCCTTGTGCGCCGCGAACAGCTCGGCATAGCCTATAACGAACATAACCGAGGTATCCTTAATATTTATAATAAGGTTATTGCCTATTTGCGGGATTATGTTGCGAATAGTCTGCGGCAGAATTACGTAAAGCATGGTTTTAAAGTGGTTCATACCTATTGACTTTGCGCCCTCGGTCTGCCCTATATCGATAGACATTATACCGCCGCGCACCGTTTCCGCCATATAAGCGCCCGTGTTTATCGAAACTACCAAATACGCCGCAAGGGTAACCTCAAGGTTTACCGCGCCGTCGGTAAAATAGGGGATAGCGTAGAAAATGAAGATTGCCTGAATTATCATAGGCGTTCCTCTGAACACCTCAACATAAATACGAACTATCGCCTTTACAATACCCAAAAGTATGCGCTTTACAATATTATCGTTCTTGGCGCAGGGAATAGTTTGCACTATTCCGCACGCAAGACCTATTATACAGCCTATTGCCGTTGCAACAACCGCAAGCTCTATTGTTTTAAGCGCTCCCACCAAATATTGTGATGAGCTGTCGCCCCAGCATTTAACTATATCGCTCCAAAGCTGAGCAAATTTATCCATATTCCGTCACCCGAATTACTTCTCGGCAAGGGGCTGAATCTTGGTAGCCTCTGCCATAATGGAATTAAAGTCGTCGGCGGTCATATCCTTTAAAGCCGCGTTAATCTTGTCCTTAAGTTCTGAATTGCCCTTCTTAACCGCAATACCGATGTTTATATCGCCATCGTCAACCTTAAATGCGTTTTCTTCAAGGTCAAGTATTTTAAGGTCGCTGTAAGCGAGCAGCGCACCCTGTGCGGTGGGCATATCGGTGCAGATAAAGTCAACTGCGCCTGTTTCAAGCGCCATAAGCATTGAGGGGGCGGTTTCCTGCGCGGTCTGAATCTTTGCGCCGTTTATCTGCGGCAGGCAGGTATCATACCAAATTGTTCCGAGCTGCGAGGTGCACTTGCCGCCCGAAAGGTCGGAAAGCTTGGTGGCGTTTGCATACTTGCTGTCCTGCTTTGCCATGCAAACAATGCTGGCGTAAATGTACGGCCCTGCAAAATCAACCTGCTGCATACGGTCTGCGGTCATTGACTGACCCGCTATTGTAGCGTCAACCTTGCCTGTTTGAACGGCAGGAACAAGCGAGTCCCAGTCAAGGCGTACAACTTCAAGCTTCCAGTTGTTAGCCTCGCAAATCTTTTTCGCCATCATAATATCATAGCCGTTTGCGTAGTCGTTGGAGTCCTTAATTTTAACCGCGCCGTTTGAGTCGTCGCTCTGCGTCCAGTTATAAGGCGCATACGCGCACTCCATGGCTACGGTAAGCACGCCGTCCTCTACGCCGGTCTTAGCCGCGGTCTGCTTTTTGCCGCCGCAGCCCGCAAAGAGGGTTGCCACAAGGGCAACGGATA
>CAKSQS010000014.1 GCA_934486705.1 uncultured Eubacteriales bacterium | reverse complement strand
TTTTTATCTCTCGGCAGGCTCGGCACTTCAACGCCGCGCTGAAGATTTGTGCCGCTTACCTTCATTATCTCGGCAAGCGGTCTTTGAATACCGTCGAATATCGAGCCGATAAGTCCCGGCCCTAATTCAACGCTCAAAGGCTTACCCGTGGAAACCACCTTTTCGCCCGGACCTAAGCCCGCCGTTTCCTCATAAACCTGAATTGAAGCCTTATCGCCGTGCATTTCTATTATTTCACCTATAAGGTGCTTATCCGAAACGCGCACAACGTCGAACATATCCGCGCTGCGCATACCCTCCGCAATAACAAGAGGGCCGGCAACCTTGGTTATAGTTCCTTCGGTCATTGTGATTACTCCTATCTGTTGAAAATTATATCCGAGCCGACCGCCTTTTCCACCGCGCATTTGAGCGCCGCCACGCCCGAGCCGTTATTGCCCGAAACGCCTGTGATCGGCACAACCGAGGGGGAAAGCTGACGGTTTACCTTTTCAATCTCTTTTTGAAGAAAGGGCACTAACCTCTCGGTCACGAAAATAACGCCGTAGTCGGCATTAACTATTTTTTTAAACTCTGCGGCGCTCTCCGTATCGTTATCACAAGGGTAAATATCAAGCCCCACTGCCGCAAAGCCCTTTATGCTTTCGGTATCGCCCAAAACCGCTATTTTAACCATAAAGCTCACGCAGCCTTTCAAGCGTTTTATCAGAACTTTGCCCCGTTTTTACGCCGCTGTAAATTATCTGCAAATCGGTTATTTGCGCCTCGCGGGCTAACATATAGCCTACAAGCGGCTCTATACCGATAGTTATATACTTGCACCTTTTAGCGGTGGAAAGCAGCCTGTTATCGGCATATTTTTCAAAATCACCGGGTGATTTTTTATACGCCTCGGCAGCCTCTGCGCCGCCTACCGTAACCGCTTTACTCAGCAGCTCCAAAACCTT
This sequence comes from uncultured Eubacteriales bacterium, assembly GCA_934486705.1. Taxonomy (GTDB): domain Bacteria; phylum Bacillota; class Clostridia; order Oscillospirales; family Acutalibacteraceae; genus UBA737. The sequence continues at coordinate 54,084 of CAKSQS010000014.1, read as the reverse complement.
TTCTTCGCCGCCCAGCGCCGCTGTTACCATAGCTTTTTTGGAAACAACGCCGGTTTCGGTAAGTGTGCTTTCTATGAACTGCGCGCTTCTGCCCGTTTTTGCGGCGCGCAAAGCCGCCTTAATATTTTTATAAAACACCGAAACGGTTATAAGGTCCTTAATAACGGTATTTTTCGATTTTTCGGCAAGCAATGTCTGCGCCGACATACAGCCCGCGTCTGTAATGCAATCGGCAAGCTGGCTGTCGCCCGATTGCACCAAAACCTCATACGCATCTGCGGCGGGCTTTCGCATATAATCGGGCAGTAAATCAAACCGTTTTTCCTTTACCGCCTTTTCAAGTACAGGCAGTTCCACGCTTGCGGGCAGTATAAGCAGGCTCTCGTATTCCCTGCCCCTTATAATGCCTTTAAGCACCGCCTTGTAGTTATGAAAATCGTTTTCGCAAAGAAAAGGCGCGAAAGCGGCGGTATCGGGCGCGTTGTCGGTCAGGTATTTCCACATTTCCTCGGCGTCCTCATGCAAAAGAGCAGGCACGTCTGCGCCGTCGGTTCTGCCTATACCCTTATCGCGCAGCATACGCGCAAGCTCGGTTACATTGCTTGCGGCAGCAAAGCCCGATAAATCGTTTTTCTTTAAAAGCCTGTTTTCTCTCGCCCTTAAATTACCTATTGCAAAGCCGACAGATTTTTCCGGCATAGTCTCACCTTCTTTTAAAGTTTAGTTTCAGTTAAACAGCGCTTTATTTAACTCGTCGGTCAGCATATCCCGTTTTTCGTGAATAAGCGCCGATAATTCGCCGTTTATCTGAATATCCCCGTATTTAAGTATGAAACCGCCGTTTATATCGGCAAAGGTATCGTTCAAAGTAAGGTTAAGAGCGCTAAGCTCTGATTTAAAAGCCGCTGTATCGCGGGCTTTATCCTTAACGGACAAATAAACCTCGCCCTTGCCGTTCAACCTTTCTTTTTTAATTAAGGTAAGCAGAAAATCAAAATAATCCTTATCGCCGTATGCGTTTACGGCATCGGCAACTGCGGCGAGCGCCTTTTCAATAAGCCCCCTGCGGCAGTTAAGCGCCTTATCGCGCTTTAAAAGCCCGGCTGATGATTTGCCCGAGTTTATTATAAGCTCCGCCTTTTTTTCTGCGTCCGCCTTTATTTTTTCGGCGTCCGTTTCAGCCTCCGCCTTTGCCGCGGCTGTAATTTCCGCCGCCTGCTTTTCGGCTTCGGCTGTTATTTTTTCCGCCTCTGTTTTTGCCTCGCCCGCAATGCCGGCAAGTATTTTTTCACTTGACGTCATAGCGCTCACCTTACAGAAGAATTACGGTAAGGAATGAAATAAGGAACGCCAAAAGGGCGTAAATTTCAACAAGCGTAATGGAAACAAGCGCCTTCGGGAACGCGCTTTCATCCTTAGCGAAAAGGGAGATACCCGCAACTGCTGCTTTACCCTGCGAAATAGCCGAAAGCAAACCGCCGAAAGCGATAGGCAGGCAAGCCGCAAGAATCATAAATCCGTTCCAGGTGGTAAGGCTTTGAAGTCCGCCGAAAACGCCTATTTTGGTAAGCACTATAAAGGAAACTATAAACCCATACAGTCCCTGCGTACCGGGGAGCAGCTCCAAAACCAGCATTTTACCGAATTTTGAAGGATCTTCCGCCAAAACGCCCATACCTACCTCGCACGCCATACCTACGCCGCGCGCAGAGCCTATACCTGCGAAAATTGTTGCCAGTGCCGCGCCCAAAAGCGCCAAAAAAGTTCCCATTGTCATTTTAATTTTCCTCCTTAGAATTTAGATCCAATTGTGTATATTTTGTATTGGTTGAAAATGTTTTGAATTCTTTTCCGCCGCCCTCGTAAAACTTTGAGAACAGCTCTACATATTGAAGTCGAAGCGTATGAACATACGCGCCCAAAATGTTAAGCCCGAAGTTTATTGCGTGACCCACAGGGAATATAATAAACAGCATTAAAAATCCGCCCACGGTTCTGCCGCCCATACCGGCTAACATATTAAACACCGCGCTCATAGCCGAGGTCGTAAGCCCTAACGCCATAAGGCGCGAGAATGAAAGCAAATCGCTTACATAGCTTGTAATATCGTAAAGCGAGGTAATACCCGAAAAAAGCCGCGCTACGGGGTTTTTCTTATCGCGCCCCTGCGTGAGTATAAGCCCTATAGCAGAGCCTATCGCCAAAACAATACCCACGGTTTTAAGCGCCGGCAATATTACAAAGCCCGCCGCCATTACCGTAAGACCTATAAGCTCGGTTATCCAAAGCCCCGCGTCGAAAAACGCGCCCGCTTTATCGCCGTTTTTCATACAGGTTGCAAACTTAGCACAAAGACCCACTATTATTTCAACAAGACCCAAAGCAAGGCTTAAAATAAGCATTGTCACCGCGTCGCCGTTCATCGGGTCTATAAGCGCGGGCAGCGCTACTCTGTGCCCGAAAAAGCTTTCGCTTATAACCGCTATGCTGTCCCCGAAAAAGCTGCCGTACACAAGACCCCACAAAAATGTGGATATTCCGCAGTAACGGAAAAGGCGCATACTCTGCTTCATTGAGGGCGAGGGGTGCAGCTTTTTAAGCGCAAAGGTTGTTGCCAGTATCATAATAAGTCCGTAGCCCGCGTCCGAAAACATCATACCGAAAAACAGGTAATAGAAAAATCCCGTTATCGGCGTGGGGTCTATATCGTGCGGCCCGGGCAGCGAATACATTTTAACAAGCGATTCGGCAGGTCTTGCAAAAGCGTTGTTTTGCAGTACCACGGGCGCTTTTTCATCATCCGCGTCCTCCGCTTCTATAACCACCGTGAACTGTTTATTCAGCTGCTTTTCAAGGTAAGGCAGGTCGCGCTCGGTAACATAGCCCTTTATAAGCACCGTGTGCGCCGTCTGCCCCGCCTCGCCTATCGCCTTGTACCGCTCGGCGTGGCGCTTGCAGTAATCGTACAGTCCCTCAATTTCCTCGGACCTTTCGGATATATCCTTTATTTCCTTAATATACCCGTCAATCCGTTCCTTGCATTTGGCTGCTCTTTCCTCTTTTGATGCTATTTTATCCCGCGGCAGCTTTGAGGTTATCTGCACGGGCCGCGCAAAGCCGAGCGTTCTGAGCACCGCTTCGGCTTTTTCCGCCTGCTCCTTGGGGGTACAGGCAAAAATATAGGTAAGGTCTTTACCCGTATTTATTATTTCGGTGTAAAGCGTCAGCTCGGGGTCTGTTTCGGCTATTTTTTCGTTTAGGCTGTCAAGCGTGTAAATACCCGCCACAGTGCCTATAAAAGCCCTTGTTTTCGCCGTTCCCGAGTAAGAAAGCGGCACATCAAGCGGCAGCCACGGCAGCATTTGCTCGCGCGTTGTGTTAAGCCTTGCTGTTTCCGCCTTTTCCTCCGCTATGGCGCGGTCGTCTTCAATTACCGTATTTGCAAGAGATAATGCGCTTTCTATCTGCTCGCGCTTTAAATAAAACCGCTCGGGCTCTAAATACCGCGCTCCGCCGAACATTCCCGCAAGCCCCTTTTTGCGGGGTGCTCTTGTGTTCAGTATCTTTACAGCCGCCGCGGCGGTCTCCGCGTTTCGCTCATACGCCGCCACCCTGTCCTCTGTATCGGTTTTTGTAAAGCCTTCAGGCAGCGCCGAAATTTCCGCGTCTTCTGCTGCCGACTCAATATCCATTACAGCCATTTCCTGCAGGCGGCGAAGTATAGCCTTTTCATCATTGCGCTGTGCGTAAATACTTACCAATTTGCATTTAAGCTTAGCCAAATAAAATCACCACACTTTTACATATATTTTTTTAAAATCAAGCCTTCAAAATTTCTACCGCCTTATTTACAGCCGCCGTGATGTTTTTATCATAGCTCTGCTTTAAGGTATCAAGCGCACTTTCGGCTTCAAGCCCCGCGTCCGATTTAAACTGCTCCGCTTTGTGCCGCGCGTCGCTTAAAAGCCTGTCCGCTGCGTTTTCGGCGTTTTCAAGTATGCTTTTTCGGTCGCTTTTTGCCTTTTCCTTAGCGTCGCTTACAATAAGCAGCGCCTTTTTCTCCGCGTCCGACAGCGTTTTCTCCGCCATACGCTCGGCGGCGGTAATTTCTTCCGCCATTGTTTTTGCCAACTAAAGCACCTCCAATTACAGTATACCAATATTTTACCGTTTTTCTCCTCCAAAGTAAATAGACAAATTGCCGATTTTGCCCTAAATATGCGAAAAAAGCGGAAAAGAAGTAAAATTTACGAAAAATAAAAAAATAATGCTTGACTATTTTCTCCGTTAGGTTTATAATAATGAATTACTAATGATGATGGGGTATTGTGCGCCTATTTTGCCTCGGAGCAATTTTGAAAAGCGCCGAAACCCGTTGTTAATGCTTGCTCTTGCGGCTTTTCCGCCGCAAAATATACGGAGGAGTGATTGTAAACCTATGGAGCCGACTTCAATGGTTAAACCTGTACGGTTGGGCAATAACACCCGAATGACCTTTTCTAAGATCAACGAAGTTATTGATATGCCTAATCTCATTGAAATTCAGAAGGATTCGTACAAATGGTTTGTTGAGGAGGGTCTGAAAGAAGTATTCAGGGATATGTCCGATATAACGGATTACAGCGGAAACCTGAGACTCAGCTTTGTTGACTACCGCCTTGACGATACTCCGAAATACGATGTTACCGAGTGCAAAGCGCGCGATACGACATATGCCGCGCCGCTGCGTGTTACCGCACACCTTGTAAACAGCGAGACCGGGGAAATTAAGGAAAGCGAGGTTTCCATGGGCGATTTCCCGCTCATGACCGAATCCGGCACGTTTGTTATAAACGGTGCGGAGCGTGCTATCGTTTCCCAGCTGGTGCGTTCACCGGGCGTTTATTTTGCAGAAAAGACAGATGAAAAGACCGGCAAACGTCTTTTTTCCTCCACTATAATTCCTAACCGCGGCGCGTGGCTTGAATACGAAACTTCCCCGAACGACGTGCTTTATGTCCGTATTGATAAAAACCGCAAGCTGCCTATCACTACATTTATACGTGCGCTGGGTATCGGCACAAACGATCAGATAAGAGCGCTTTTGGGCGAGGACGAGCGTCTTGCCGCCACTTTAGAGACGGACGATACCAAATCGGTAGAGGACGCGCTTATAGAGGTATATAAGAAGCTAAGACCGAGCGAGCCCGTTACCATTGAGGGCGCAAAGGCATATCTTGATCAGCTTTTCTTTGACGCGCACAGATATGATATTTCCCGCGTAGGCCGCTATAAATACAATAAAAAATTGGCAATCGGCGCCAGAATACGCGGCGCCGTGCTTTCGCGCCCGGTTGCAGACCCCGTGACAGGCGAAATTCTTGCCGAGGCGGATGTAACCGTAAGCCGCGAGCTTGCCGATACTATCGAGCGCAAGGGCGTAAAGGAAGCCTATATAAACGTTATGGATTTTGAAGGCAACGTTACCGAGGTAAAGGTGCTTTCAAACGGTATGGTAAGGCTTTGCGATTTTACCGATTTCACCCCCGAAGAGTTAGCCGAGCTTGACGAGCTCGGAATTAACGAAAATGTTTCCTTTGAAGCCCTTAAAAAGCTGCTTGAAGAAACAAACGGCAAGGAAGAGCTGCGCGAGGCTGTTTTGGCTAACGCCGATAACCTTATTCCGAAACACATAACACTTGACGATATTTTCGCGTCCGTTAACTATTTTCTGGGACTTCCGCACAATGTGGGCAATGTTGACGATATAGATCACTTGGGCAACCGCCGCATACGTTCGGTAGGTGAGCTTTTGCAGAACCAGTTCCGTATAGGTATTTCCCGTATGGAGCGCGTTGTCCGCGAAAAAATGACCCTGCAGGCGCAAGATCCCGACAGCATTACTCCCCAGTCGCTTATAAACATCCGTCCCGTAGTGGCTGCCATAAAGGAGTTCTTCGGTTCTTCCCCGCTGTCGCAGTTCATGGATCAGACAAACCCGCTTTCCGAGCTTACTCACAAGCGCCGTCTGTCGGCATTGGGACCGGGCGGACTTTCCCGCGACCGCGCGTCGTTCGAGGTTCGCGACGTTCACTACACCCATTACGGGCGTATGTGCCCGATAGAGACACCGGAAGGACCTAACATCGGTCTTATCTCCTATCTCGCAACATTCGCTAAGATAAATAAATACGGCTTTATAGAGACTCCGTTCCGCAAGGTTGATAAGGAGAACGGCAGAGTTCTTGACGAGGTTCGTTATATGACCGCCGATGAAGAGGACGAGTACGTTGTAGCTCAGGCAAACGAGCCGCTTGACGATAACGGTTACTTTATAAAGAAAAAGGTTAACGCACGTTACCGCGACGGCTTCCGCGAGGTTGAGTCCTCCCGCGCCGATTATATGGACGTTTCACCGAAAATGGTGGTCTCCGTAGCAACGGCTATGATTCCGTTCCTTGAAAACGACGATACCAACCGTGCGCTCATGGGCTCAAACATGCAGAAGCAGGCTGTGCCGCTTTTACGCCCCGAAAATCCTGTGGTTGCAACCGGTATGGAATACAAGGCGGCGGTAGACTCGGGCGTAGTTGTGCTTGCAAAGCGCGACGGCGAGGTTACCTATGTAAGCGCGGACTATATTAAGATTCGTGCGACAAACGGCGAAATTGACGAATATAAGCTTATAAAGTTCCTGCGTTCAAACCACGGCACTTGTATAAATCAGCGCCCGATAGTGGCGGTGGGTCAAAAGGTCAAGGAGCACGAGGTTATTGCCGACGGCCCTGCTACGAGCAACGGCGAAATTTCTCTCGGAAGAAACGCCCTTATCGGCTTTATGACCTGGGAAGGCTACAACTATGAGGACGCGGTTCTTATTAACGAGCGTCTGGTGCGCGATGATGTTTATACCTCTATTCACATTGAGGAATACGAGCTTGAAGCGCGCGATACAAAACTCGGGCCGGAGGAAATAACAAGGGATATTCCGAACGTGGGCGAAGACGCGCTTAAGGACCTTGACGACCGCGGCATTATCCGCGTGGGCGCAGAGGTTACCGCAGGCGATATACTTGTAGGTAAGGTAACGCCCAAGGGCGAAACCGAGCTTACCGCAGAAGAAAGACTTCTCCGCGCAATATTTGGCGAAAAGGCGCGCGAGGTAAGAGATACTTCCCTGCGTGTTCCGCACGGCGAATACGGTACTATTGTTGACGTTAAGGTATTTACAAGAGAAAATTCGGCTGAATTAAGCCCCGGCGTAAACGTTGTTGTTCGCTGCTATATAGCGCAGAAACGTAAGATCTCGGTCGGCGATAAAATGGCGGGACGTCACGGTAACAAGGGCGTTGTGTCCCGCATACTCCCGAGCGAGGATATGCCCTTCCTGCCGGACGGCACTCCGCTTGATATAGTTCTGAACCCGTTGGGCGTTCCGTCCCGAATGAATATAGGTCAGGTGCTTGAAGTTCACTTAGGCTACGCCGCGAAAGCGCTCGGCTGGAACATCTGCACACCGGTATTCGACGGCGCTCACGAGGACGATATACGTAAATGCTTTGCAATGGCGGAGGAATTTACAAAATCCGACGATTATGAGTATAAGAACAGCGCAAAGCTTGATTTCTCCCGTATTCCGCTTACGGCTGACGCTAAGACCCAGCTTTATGACGGACGTACAGGCGAGCCGTTCGATAACCTTGTAACCGTAGGTTATATGTACTACCTCAAGCTGCATCACTTGGTTGACGATAAGATCCACGCGCGTTCCACCGGTCCGTACTCCCTCGTTACTCAGCAGCCGCTCGGCGGTAAGGCTCAGTTCGGCGGTCAGCGTTTCGGCGAAATGGAAGTTTGGGCGCTTGAAGCTTACGGCGCGGCTTACACCCTGCAGGAAATACTCACCGTTAAATCGGACGATGTTGTGGGTCGTGTTAAGACTTATGAATCGATCGTTAAGGGTCAGAATATTCCGAAACCGGGCGTGCCCGAGTCGTTTAAGGTTCTTATTAAGGAATTGCAGTCCTTGGGTCTTGACGTTAAGGTGCTTGACCGCAACGACGAAGAAATCGACTTAAAGCAGAGCTTTGAGGATGACGACGATATAGGCCTCGGAACACCGTCTATCCCCGAAAACGAGGGCGACGACGTTGATTTTGACGGTCACTCGGTTGCCGATGATTTAACCGGATTCGGGCTTGAAGACGAAAACGGCGACGCAATAGCCGAGGATGAATATGACGAATTCGCGTCTGACGACGAATTTGACGACGAGAATTAAACGGAGGGGCAGATATGGCAGAAATTGAATTTGAATCAATAAAAATAGGACTTGCGTCTCCCGAACAGATAAGAAGCTGGTCGCACGGCGAGGTTACAAAGCCCGAGACCATTAACTACCGCACCTTAAAGCCTGAGCAGGGCGGACTTTTCTGCGAACGCATTTTCGGACCGCAAAAGGACTGGGAGTGCCACTGCGGAAAGTACAAGCGCATACGCTATAAGGGCAAGGTCTGCGAACGCTGCGGCGTTGAAGTTACCCGCGCAAAGGTACGCCGCGAGCGTATGGGCTCAATAGAGCTTGCCGCCCCGGTTTCGCACATTTGGTATTTCAAGACTATACCCTCAAAAATGGGTCTTGTGCTTGATATTACCCCCAAGGCGCTTGAGCAGGTGCTCTATTTCTCGCAGTATATAGTTACCGATCCCGGTACTACCCCGCTTGAGAAAAAGCAGCTTTTAAACGAAAAGCAGTACCGCGATATGCGCGAAAAGTATGAAAACGACTTTGAAGCGGGCATGGGCGCAGAGGCTATAAAAAAGCTGCTCTGCGAAATTGACCTTGATAAAACCTGCGATGAGCTGCGCGCCGAGCTTGAAGACGCAACGGGACAGAAGAGCATTCGCATTTTAAAGCGTCTTGAGGTGCTTGAAGCTTTCAGACAGTCGGGCAACCGCCCCGAGTGGATGATACTTGACGTTATTCCGGTAATTCCGCCCGATTTGCGCCCCATGGTGCAATTGGACGGCGGCCGTTTTGCAACAAGCGATTTGAACGACCTTTACAGGCGCGTTATCAACCGTAACAACCGCTTGAAGAGACTGCTTGAATTGCGCGCGCCTGATATAATCGTCCGCAATGAAAAGCGTATGCTGCAAGAGGCGGTTGACGCCCTTATAGATAACGGCAGGCGTGGCAAGCCCGTAACAGGGCCGAATAACCGCGCGCTTAAGTCCCTTTCGGATATGCTGAAGGGTAAGCAGGGGCGTTTCCGTCAGAACCTGCTCGGTAAACGTGTTGACTATTCGGGACGTTCGGTTATAGTTGTAGGTCCTGAGCTTAAAATGTACCAGTGCGGCGTTCCGAAAGAAATGGCGCTTGAGCTTTTCAAGCCCTTTGTTATGAAACGCCTTGTTGAAACCAAGTCCGTTACCAACATCAAGTCCGCAAGGAAAATGGTTGAGCGTGCGTCCACCGAGGTTTGGGACGCGCTCGAAATGGTTATAAAGGAGCATCCCGTGCTGCTCAACCGCGCGCCGACGCTTCACAGACTCGGTATTCAGGCATTTGAGCCGGTGCTGGTTGAGGGTAAAGCGTTAAAGCTGCACCCGCTCGTTTGTACGGCGTACAACGCCGACTTCGACGGCGACCAGATGGCTATTCACATCCCGCTGTCGGCAGAGGCACAGGCAGAGGCACGTTTCCTTATGCTCGCGGCAAACAACCTCTTAAAGCCGTCCGACGGTAAGCCTGTTACCGTTCCTACGCAGGATATGGTACTCGGTTCTTACTACCTTACCCTGGTTAAGTCCGATGAAAAGGGCGCAAACAAGATATTCAGGGATAAAAACGAGTCTATAATGGCTTATAACGACGGCATTGTGGGTCTGCACGCGCCTATAAGAGTGCGTATGACCAACGATAAGGGCGAGCACGGTCTTGTTTGGTGCACCGTCGGTTTTATAATCTTCAATGAGTCCATCCCGCAGGATTTAGGCTTTGTTGACAGAACCGACCCCAAGCACACGCTTGACCTTGAATGGACCTACACCGTTAAAAATCCCGACGCCAACATTATTGAGAGCAACGACGATATTATTCAGAATAAAGTCGGCAAAAAGCAGCTCGGCAAAATTATTGACCGCTGCATTACAATGCACGGAACGAGCGAATCCGCTATAGTTCTTGATAATATCAAGGCGACAGGCTTTAAATATTCCACCAAGGGCGCTATTACCGTTGCGGTTATCGACGCGGTAATCCCGCCGGCGAAAAAAGAAATACTTGCAGGCGCTGAATCGCAGATTGATTTGGTAACCCGCGATTACAGGCGCGGTCTTATAAGCAACGACGAGCGCAGCCGCCATGTTATTGAAATATGGAACAAGGCTACGGAGGACGTTGCCGACGCACTGAAGGGCAACCTTGATGAATTCAACCCGATATTTATGATGGCGGACTCGGGCGCGCGCGGTTCTATGAGCCAGATAAGACAGCTTGCAGGTATGCGCGGACTTATTGCGAACACAGCAGGTAAGGTTATTGAAGTACCTATCCGTGCCAACTACCGCGAGGGTCTTAACGTACTTGAATACTTCATTTCTTCGCGCGGCGCGCGTAAAGGACTTGCCGATACCGCTTTGCGTACCGCCGACTCGGGTTATCTTACCCGCCGTTTGGTTGACGTTGCGCAGGATGTCATCGTCCGTGAGGACGACTGCGGCACCGAGGAAGGTCTCCCAGTTGCCGATATTAAGGACGGCAACCACATTCTTGAACCGCTTGAGGAACGTCTTGAGGGCAGATACCTGCTCCACGACGCAGTTGACCCGAATACCGGCGAGGTTATCTGGTCACACGAGGATATGGTTACGGGCGAGGGCGCCAAGAAAATTGTTGATGCCGGAATTACGAGCATTGAAATTCGCTCGGTACTCACCTGCCACAGCCACCACGGCGTGTGCAAGAAGTGCTACGGGCGTAACCTTGCCACCAGCAAGCCTGTCACAACGGGCGAGGCTGTCGGCATAGTTGCCGCGCAGTCCATAGGCGAGCCGGGTACTCAGCTTACCATGCGTACCTTCCACACGGGCGGTATTGCAAGCACAGAGGATATTACACAGGGTCTTCCGCGTGTTGAAGAGCTGTTTGAGGCACGCAGACCGAAGCGCTGCGCACTTATCGCCAAAATGGACGGTACTGTTCGCATTGCCGAGGAAAAGAAGAGCAATGTAATTATAATCACCAACGACGAGCTTAAAACCGAGGAAAAGGTTACTATTCCTTACGGTATTCGCTGCCTTGTTAAGGACGGCGACGAGGTAAAGGCGGGCGATATGCTGATACCGGGCGCTAAATATCCGCAGGATATTTTGGAGGCGCAAGGTCCTGAGGCTGTTGAAGAATATATCATAGCCGAAATTCAGAACGCATACCGTACGCAGGGTGTTGATATCAACGATAAACACATTGAGGTTATAGTCCGCCAGATGATGCGCAAGCTGCGCGTTACCGACCCGGGCTCTACCGAGTTGCTGCAAAACGTAAGCTACGAATATAAGGAGATTGCCGAGGCTAACGCCGCTGTTCAGGTGCGTATAGACGCGGGCGAAGAGGGGCTCACAAAGGCAACCTACCGCGCTACATTGCTCGGTATTACAAAGGCTTCCTTAGCCACCGAATCGTTCTTATCGGCTGCGTCCTTCCAGGAGACTACGCGTGTTCTTACCGAGGCTGCAATTAAGGGCAAGGTTGACCCGCTGTTCGGTCTTAAGGAAAACGTTATTATCGGTAAGCTTGTTCCTGCGGGAACGGGTATGCGCTGCGCGGAAATAAATCCGCCGGAGTATGACGAGGAGCTGTCCGATGAGGGCATTCCGACCGATACCGACGATACGGCAGAAACCGCTTTGTTCGGAAATTAAAAATTAAAGACTGCAAACCGATCCGTTTCTGAAAGGTTTGCAGTCTTTTTTTGTTCAAGTATATTATCGGGCTTTTCAATAAATCAGTCGGTAATAACTATTTTTTCTATTATCGGCTGGTTTTCCTTTAAAACCGTGCCGTTTGAATCGGTAACGGGCGTGTTTTCGGCGATTTTATCCACCACGTCCATACCGTCGGTAACATGACCGAAAGCGGCGTACGAGCCGTCAAGATAATCGCCGTCCTCATGCATTATAAAGAACTGTGAGGACGCGCTGTTATTATCCTGTGAGCGCGCCATTGAAATAACCCCACGCTTGTGCGAAATATTGTTTTCCACGCCGTTTTTCGAGAACTCGCCGCGTATGGTCTTATCGCTGCCGCCCGTGCCGTCGCCCTTGGGGTCGCCGCCCTGAATCATAAAGCCCTTTATTATGCGGTGGAAGGTAAGCCCATCGTAAAAGCCGCTTTTTGCAAGCTCAACAAAATTTTTAACGGTTATCGGGGCGGTGTCGCCGTCAAGCACAAGCTTTATATCGCCGTAATCCTTAACTGTTATAACGGCGTGGTGGGTGCCGTAGCCGCTGTTTGTATCGCTGTCAAACTCGCTTTGCCTTTTTGAGCAGGCGCAGAATGAGAGGGTCAGCGCCGCTGCGGATAATATTGCTATAATTTTTTTAACGGTCATATTTATCGTCGCCTTTCTTTTTTCCGTAGGGGATATATTTTACCTTTCGCTTTCTTATTCTTGCAATATTGAGCCTTATTATCATAAGTATGAATATCACAATTACAAGCGCGATAAGTATATAAACTATTTTCATATAAAACGAACCGAAAAAGCCCTTTACGGCTCTGAAAGCTATAAGCAGCTTACTCGCCTTAACATTGCTGCCCGCCACTAAATTTACAGTGCCTATCACCTGCTCGGCGTACACAATATCCGCCGTGCCGAGCACCTCACCCTTTTTAACGGGCGCGTCCTTTCTTTCGTAGTTAAGCTTAGGCTTCACAACTATTGTGGAACTGTCCGCCTCATTCGGCAGCACCGTTACAAACGGCTTTTCAAAGTAGAGCGGGACGAAATCGGTATCAAACGATAAATCGACCGGAAGCTCGCAAACAGGCTCGGTGGAATCGGCAACCTGCTTAAAGGAAAAATTATTGAACGCCCAACGGTAAAGATTTGCGGAGTCTATAAACTCATATCTTTTACCCGCGTTTGCGGGGCAGTTCATAAGTATACACATATAATTGTAGCCGTTATATGTCGCGGTGCTCACAAGACACCTGCCCGCCTCGTCTGTAAACCCGGTTTTAACGCCCCTTGCGTATTGATAATAGTAATTTGTGTTGGGGTCTTGCATAAGGTTTGTGGTGGAAATAGTGCGCTTGCCTGACATATTGGTAGCCTCAATGGTGTAGCGCGCCGTTTCGCAAACGGTTTTAAAGGTCTCGTTTTTAAGAGCATAGGTGGCAAGGGTATGAATATCCCGCACGGTGGTATAGGTCTGCTCATCATGCAGCCCCACGGGGTTGCTGTAGTGCGTTGAAGTAAGCCCCAATTCCGCCGCCTTATTGTTCATTTGCTCAACAAACGCTTCCACACTGCCGCCGTAATACAGCGCCGCTAAGTACGCGCAGTCCCCGAAGGAGGACATAAGCACGGTATAAACTAAGTCAAGCTGGGTTATTTCTTCCCCTATTTTTATGTTTGAAACCGCGCTGCCCGTGCCGGTTATCAGCCTGTCCACCTCTTTCGACATAGCAACTTTGCCGGTTGGGTCGTATTTTTCGCTTTCAAGCATAAGCGTTACGGTCATAATTTTGGTTATTGAGGCGGGGTATACCTTTTCGTCAATATTTTTGGAGTACAGCGTCTCGCCCGTATCCATAGATACAAGCATACCCGCCTTTGCCGATACCTCAAAGCCCGTAATTTCATAAGCCGAGGCGGTAAAAGCAGGAGAAATAACAGCCACGACCGTTAAAATAGTTAAAAAAACGTAAATTATTTTTTTAGGCATGGAAATCTCCCTTGAAATATAGTATAATGCTATTATATCATATAAATTTAAAATTTAAAGTCCCAATTTTTTTCGCGTGCCAAAAAAGGCACGCTCCCCCGCGGGAATGCCGCTCGCAAAAATCAGTGATTTTTGACTGCGCTCTATCCCCGTGGGTACTCACCCCGGTGCTCTTGAAAAATAGCTATGTAGCTATTTTTCGCTTACAAGGTGTTTTTCCGCCGCGCGTGTCAGCGGAAAAACGTAAATGCGGCGTTACCGCCGCAAAATATCATATTTTGATTACTTCACAGTTTAAATTTTCTTTAGGTAGGTGAAATTTACGGTTTATATTACGGGAGATACGCACGGCTGCTTGGAGCGGCTGTACGATAAAAATTTCAGAAAACTGAAAAGCGGAGACGTGCTTATAGTCTGCGGAGACTTCGGCTATATATTCGACGGCGGTAAAACCGAAAAACAGGTAATAGACTACCTTGCAACAAGGCGGTTTGTAACCGCATTTGTAGACGGCACGCACGATAACCTTACCACCATAAACAAAGCGCGCGTGACCTACTGGCACGGCGGAATGGTGCACAGAATAAAGGGCAACCTTATACACCTTATGCGCGGGCAGATTTTTGAAATTGAGGGCAACAGCTTTTTCACCTTCGGCGGCGGCGAGAGTAACGATAAGGATATGCGCATAGCCTCGGGCAACTGGTGGCGAGAAGAAGAGCCTACGCCCTTTGAAATGGCAGAGGGCGCAAAGCGGCTTGACGCTGCGGGTTTAAGCGTTGATTATATTATAACCCACGAGCCGCCCTCGCTTGTGAAAAGCGCCATACTTTTGCGCAGGGGGGATGCCGACCGCATAAACAAGCTTAACGGCTACCTTGAAGAAATAGGGCGCTCCTGCAAATTCCGCCACTGGTATTTCGGCTCGCTGCACGAGGACAGGGTAATAACCGAGCGCCACACCTGCGTGTTTAAAGAAATGATACCCATAGCCCCCGGCGGCACGGTAAGCAAAAAGACAAAGCGCAGGCAGGCGGCATTTACCGCCGCGACTTGACAGATATGGTATAATTTACTTATATAATATACTCGGAGGAAGTTTATGATAAACACCGAAAGACTCTGCCCCGGCTGTATGAACGATAACGGCGGGGAAAAAATATGTCCTATATGCGGCTATGATTCGGCAAGCCGCAATCCCGATATATGCCTGCCCGTAGGCTTTACGCTTGATAACCGCTATATGGTGGGTCAGGCGAAAAAGCGAAACGGAGAAAGCATAACCTATATCGGCTGGGATACTACCGACGATACCGCCGTGAGCATAAGGGAGTATTTCCCCGCGGGCTTTGCCGAAAGAAACCCCGATAAAACCGTTTCTATAATAGGCGGCGGAGAATATATATTCAACGAGGGCTTAATGGAGTTTATGGAAATAAACCGCGAAATAAGCTCATCCGAGCTGCCCGCGCTTATTCCCGTTCTCAGCGTTTTTGAAGAAAACGGCACGGTTTATGCCGTTTCGCAAAGCTTTGCCACCATAACCATGGCGGAATTTTTGCAGCGCAACGGCGGCACTCTTAAGTGGGAGCAGGCGCGCCCGCTTTTCCTGCCGCTTATAGATACCGTTAAGGGTATGAACGATATAGGCATAATTCACGGCGGAATATCCTGCAATACCGTGCTTGTGGGAAGAGACGGAAAGCTGCGCATTTCGGGCTATTCGGTAAAGCGCCTGCGCACAGCCGACGGCGGGTTTGAGCCCGAGCTTTTCCCCGGCTTTGCCGCCGCCGAGCAATATAACTCGGAAAGGCTGCAAACCGGCACATATACCGATGTTTACGGGCTTTGCGCCGTGCTTTTCAACGTGCTTATAGGCGCAGTGCCGCCCGAGGCTCCCGAAAGGCTTAAAAACGACTCAATGACCATTCCCGCAAAATTTGCCGAGGAGTTGCCGCGCCACGTTTTGCAGGCGCTGGCAAACGGCTTGCAGGTAATGCCGAAAAACCGCACGCAGAATATTGAGGATTTTAAAAACGAATTGGTTTACGCCGAAACGGGCGAGCCGCAGAAGAAAAGCGCCGCGCCCGAAAAGCGCACGGCAGCCGCACAAAAGCCGCAGAAAAAGGGCGGCACGGCGAAGTATGTTATAATATCCGCCGCGTGCACGGCCGCAGTGTTTATGGGAATTGTGGCAATACTTGTTTTCACGGTGTTTAAAAACGATATTTTCGGCAATAAAAGCGCGTCGGATCAGAGCGGCAGCGTATCCACCGCCGCACCGAGCGTTGATTCAATAGGCACTATTGACAGCGGTGCTGCCGAAAGCGCGGTGCTTTTCCCTGTGCCCTCTCTCACGGGCAAATATTACGCCGAGCTTGCCGATAATGACGATTATGAGAAATTCAGCTTTGTTATAAAGGGCAAGGAATTTAACGATAAATACGCCAAGGGGCAAATTTGCGCCCAATCGCTTGCAGAGGGCACGCAGGTTGTAAGAGACACCAAAATTGAGGTTACAATAAGCCTCGGTCCTAAGGAAGTGAAAATTGCAAACGTTGTGGGGCTTGAAGAAATTAACGCAAAGCTTGAGCTTTTAAAACAGGGCTTTTTGTACGATAATATAGAAGTGCTTGAAAAGTATGATGAAAACAAAAAGCCGGGCGCGGTGCTTGAGCAAGAACCGAAATACGGCACGCAGATAAGCCCGGACAGCGCGGTTACTATCTATGTAAATTCCTATAAGGGAGACGACAGCTCCGATAACCTCGGAACTGATTTTAACTGATTTCAGGGAGGAAAAAATGGCTGCTAAAGTATATCGCATTTCAGAGGGCGTAGAGGGGCTTTTCGTTAAAAACGAACGGTTCAACACTACGTCAATATCCTTTAACTTTTATTTGCCGCTGCAAAAAGAGACTGCCGCTTCTTATGCGCTGCTGCCCTTTGTGCTTACCACCTGCGGCGAAAAATACCCCGATTTTTCGGTGCTTAACTACCGCCTTGAGCGGCTTTACGGCGCTCAGCTTGACGCGGTTGCCGAAAAGTTGGGCGATTACCAGCTTTTAAAGCTCAGAATGTCGGTTATAAACGATAAATACACCTTTGAAAGCGAGTCGCTTATAAAGCGCGCCTGCGATATGCTTTTAAGCCTTATTTTCGAGCCTAAGGCGGAAAACGGCGCCTTTTGTGCCGATGACCTTGCAAGAGAAAAGCGCAAGGCAATAGAGCATGTAAAGGGCGAAATGAGCGAAAAGCGGGTATACGCCAAAAACCGCCTTATTGAAGAAATGTATAAGGGCAGCTGCTACGGCGTGCCAAAGTGCGGAACGGTGGAGGATATTGAGGCGATAACCGAAACCTCGCTTTATGAAATGTGGCAAAAAATGCTTGCCGCCGCATATATACGCGTTCAGGTTATAGGCGCGGCGGTGCCGCAGGGGCTTTTTGAAGAAATAGGCCGCCGCTTTGAAGGCACCGACAGAAAAAATATAACCGATTGCACAAAAAGTCAGCCGACCGCCGCTGCCGACAAGCCCCGCACCGTTACCGAACGGCAGGCTATACAGCAGGGCAAGCTTGTTATGGGATTTTCTTCCGATACGGTGGGTGATGACGACAACACCATGCCGCTTATGGTTATGACCGATATTTTCGGCGGCGGGCCGTATTCAAGGCTTTTTGATAACGTTCGCGAAAAAATGAGCCTTTGCTACTATTGCTCCGCCACATCCTCGCGCGTAAAGGGGCTTATAACCGTTGAATCGGGCGTTGAAGAGCAAAACGCCGAAAAAGCGGAAAAGGCAATTTCTGAGCAGCTTGAAATAATGAAAAAGGGTGAGTTTTCCGATTTTGAGTTTTCATCATCGGTAAAAAGTCTACGCGATTCGCTTAATTCTTATAACGACAGTCAGCCGCTGTTGGATTTATGGTACGCGCTTAAAGCCGTTAATAAAAATCTTTATTCACCCGAGGATATTGCGGAGAAAATAAGCGCGGTAACGCGCGATGAAATAATCACAGCCGCAAACGGAGTAAAACTGCACACGGTATATAAGCTTTTGCCGAAGGAGGAAAAAAAGCAGGAGGAAGTTAGCATATGTTTAAAAAAATCACAGCGGTAATACTTGTCGCAACAATTGTTTTGTCTTTTTCCGGCTGCTCTTATATAGCATATAAGGATTACTATACTAAGGAAGACTACTTAAATATTTGGGAGCTTGAAGGCGTTCGGTATGACGCCGAGGGAATATCACCGTTATTCCCGGAAAGCATAGAGGATTTAGACGTACAGGAATTCTTTTGCAGGCATGACCAGCAGTTTCCATTGGGCGAAGGAATCCAGATACTTTTAAAAATTCACTATGATACAGACTTATTTGTTTCGGAAAAAGAAAGAATTTCATCAATGACCGAAGAATGTACCGACAGTTTTAACAATCCAGATTTTACGGCTTATTCTACTCAAATATGCAATGAGGGTGTTTCCGAGTATGTACTGATAAATAATGAAGAACAAACTATATTATATATATATCTTCAGGATATTCCGAAAAAAGAAATTGAATTAGACCATAAGCTGCTGCCCGAAGAATATGAATAGGCGCACAAAGGAGAAAAAGTAATGCAAAAAGAGGTTTTTGAAAGCGATATAGGCGAAAGCTATGTTAAGGCGGTGCATCCGTCCGGGCTTAAAATATATATTCTTGAAAAGCCGCAGTATAATTCGTCCTATGCAATATTCGGCACAAAATACGGTTCAATTGATACCTGCTTTGCGGTAAACGGCGAGAAGGTGAGCGTGCCCGAGGGCATTGCGCACTTTTTGGAGCATAAGCTTTTTGAAAGCGAGGAAGGCGACGCCTTTACCAAATACGCCGAAACGGGCGCGGCTGCAAATGCCTTTACCTCGTTTGACCGCACCTGCTATCTTTTCGCCTGCTCCGATAGGTTTTACGATAACCTTGCAATTTTGCTTGATTTTGTTCAGTCGCCCTATTTCACAGCGCAGACAGTAAGCAAGGAGCAAGGAATAATCGGGCAGGAAATAAGAATGTATGACGACAGCCCCGACTGGCGCGTCACCTTTAATATGCTGGGCGCTATGTATAAAAACCACCCGGTTAAAATTGATATTGCGGGCACGGTGGAGTCAATAGCGCAAATAGACGATAAGCTTTTATACAGCTGCTACAACACGTTTTACAACCTTTCTAATATGTTTATCTGCATTGCAGGTAATGTGAACACCGAAAAGGTTTTAGCGCAGATAAACGGCGCTTTAAAGCCCTCGGAGCCTGTGGAAATTACCCGAATAGGCTGCGATGAGCCTGATACCGTGCAGAAAAACTTCGTATCGCAGAAAATGGCGGTTGCCTACCCCATGTTCTGCTTAGGCTTTAAAGAGTCCGTAGGCGCGCCCGAGCGCACCGTAAAGGAAAAGGTTGCCACCGCGCTGCTGCTTGAAATAATAGCGGGCGACGCCTCTCCACTTTATAAAAGGCTTATAAACGCGGGTCTTATAAACGATGAGTTCGGCTTTGAGTATTTCACCGGCCACGGCTATGCGGCGGTGATGTTTGAGGGTGAATCGGCTGACCCCGAAAAGGTAGCCGCCGAAATTAAGGCGGAAATTGAAAGAATTAAGACCGACGGGATTGATAAAAAGCTGTTTTCCGCCGTTCGCTGCGGAATGTACGGCGACGCGGTGCGCTCCTTTAACAGCGTGGAGAGCATTACAATGAATCTTGTAAACTGCGCTATGTTCGGCTGCGGCTTGTTTGATGAGCTTAAATATCTTAAAAACATTACCGCCGAGGACGTTTTAAAGCGCCTGCAGCTGCTGGACGCGGATAAATCGGTGCTTTCGGTAATTGAACCCACAGAGGAGCAGAGGTAATTTATATGAGCTATAACGTAACGCTTTTCGGGCTTAAATTTACCCTTTCGCCCGTTGCTTTTACAATACCGATAGGTTCAAGACACTGGGATATATACTGGTACGGCATAATTATAGCCGCAGGCTTTCTTTTGGCGCTTATTTACGGGCTGAAAAAAGCCGCCCGCTACGGGCTTAACCCCGATAAAATGCTTGATGTTATACTGGTTGCAACACCCGTTGCAATACTTTCCGCCCGCGCGTATTACGTTATATTCGACGGCGAGAAATTAGACGGTATTAAGGACTTTTTCGGCTTCGGAAATTCCTCGGGCTTTGCGGGGCTTGCCATTTACGGCGGGGTTATAGGCGCGTTTGTCTCGGGCGGAATTATGTGCTATATACGCAAGGTAAACATACTCAATATGTTTGATGTGGCGTCCGCCGGGTTTCTTATAGGTCAAGGTATAGGCCGCTGGGGTAACTTTGTAAATCAGGAGGCATACGGCACGTTCACCGGCAGCGGCTGGTGGGGTATGCAGAGCGATAAAACAATATCCGAAATGGGTGAGGGGCTTGTTCACCCCTGTTTCCTCTATGAATCCATATGGTGCTTAGCGGGCTTTTTCGTACTTAATCATTTCAGCAAAAAGCGCAAATTCAGCGGTGAAATATCCCTTATGTACTGCGTGTGGTACGGCTTCGGCAGGGGTATAATAGAGCTGCTCAGAACCGACAGCCTTATGCTCGGCAACATAAAAGTCTCCTGCCTGCTTTCGTTTGCAATTTGCATTGCGGGCGCGGTGTTATTAGTCGTTTTCAGCCGCCGCGCGGCGGAAAAGGCAGAACCTGCCGATTACGAGGCGGTTTTTGCCGAAAATGCAGACGAGCCGACCGAGGAAATACAGGAGGAAACCAATGAGCAGGATAATTGACGGAAAAGCAATATCCGCAGCCGTAAAGGCGCGCATACAGGGCGAAGTATCGGCGCTGAACACGCGCGGCATTTCGGTAGGGCTTGCGGTTATAATAGTTGGCGAAAACCCCGCCTCAAAAATATATGTTGCAAATAAGAAAAAAGCGTGCGAGGCGCTCGGCATTATTTCAGAGGAATACGCTCTGCCCGAAAGCACTACCGAGCAAGAGCTTTTAGAGCTTATAAATACGCTTAACAATAAGAAAAGCATTAACGGCATACTTTGCCAGCTGCCGCTGCCGCCACACCTTGATGAAAAGCTGATAATCAACAGCATAGCACCCGAAAAGGATGTTGACGCATTTAACCCCTACAGCGTGGGGCGCATAATGATAGGCGACTATGATTTTGTACCCTGCACGCCTGCGGGCATAATGGAAATGCTTAAATATGAAGGCATAGAAATTGCGGGTAAAAGCTGCGTGGTAATAGGCCGCTCAAACATTGTGGGCAAGCCTATGGCAATGCTTTTGCTGCACGCAAACGGCACGGTTACGGTATGCCACTCAAAAACCGGGAACCTTAAAGAAATATGCCGAAATGCGGATATTTTGGTGGCTGCGGTAGGCAAGGCAAAGTTTGTAACCGAGGATATGGTAAAGCCCGGCGCAGTGGTGATAGACGTAGGTATGAACCGCGAAAACGGCAAGCTCTGCGGCGATGTGGATTTTGACGCGGTAAAGGAAAAGGCTTCCGCCATAACCCCCGTGCCCGGCGGCGTAGGACCTATGACCATTGCAATGCTTATGCAAAACACGCTTACCGCCGCAAAAAGGCAGAATAATGCTTAGGGCGGGCATAAAGCGCATAGCGGCGCTTGTATTTGCGGTTTTAACGCTTTCCTTCACACTTTCCGCCGCCGAAATTACCGAAAACCCCGGCAAGGAGTTTTTGGTCTACGGCGATAAGCAATCAAATGAAAAAATTGCGGAAATATTAGAGGAAACCACCGATACGCTTGATAACTACTGCTATAACAACGGCATAATTTATCTTGCCATTAACGAAAAAAACACAAAGCAGATAAGGCTTTATGAAAACTCAACCGCTTTTTCCGAAAGCGTGGGCGAACTTACAAGCCTTACGGATGATAAAATTGCCGCCTTAGCCCCCGAGATTGTGGGCGAGGGCTTTCACACCGAAACGGTAACGCAGAAAAGCGGCAGAAAGTTTATTAAGGCTACCGCCCTATCGCAGGACAGCGGCGGAAAATTCACCCTTATTCAGTATATAACGGTTACTTCCAAAAAGGAATATACCCTTTCGTTTTATACCGCGTCGGACGAAAATACCGATTACGCCGAAAAGGTTTTTTCCACCCTCTCTTTCAGGGCGGACACTGCGAAAAAGCCCGAGAAAAAGCCCTACGGCTATATTTTTATGGCGCTCACCGTGGTTTTTGTGCTGTTCGGCGCGTATATTGTTTATACGCTCATACGGGATATAAGGGCTGACCGCGCCGAAACTGCGGAGGAAGAAAAAGACGATAATGCTTAAAACTGTTTTAATTTGTTTACTTGCGGGTATGGGCGCGGGGCTCGGCACGGGCTTTGCCGGAATGAGCGCCGCGGCGGTAATAACCCCTATGCTTGTAACCTTTTTGGGAATTGAGCCGTATACCGCGGTGGGAATCGCGCTCGCGTCGGACGTGCTGGCAAGCGCCGTTTCCGCCTATACATACGGCAAAAATAAAAATCTTGATATTAAAAACGGCGTTGTCATGATGGCAAGCGTGCTGCTTTTCACGGTTGTGGGCAGCTATGTATCAAGCCTTGTGCCATCTGCCGCAATGGGCAATTTCTCGGTGTTTATGACGCTGCTGCTCGGAATAAAGTTTATAGTAAAGCCGGTTATGACCACAAAAGAGGATATGGCGGCAATACCGCTTAAAACCCGAATTATAAAATCAGCCCTTTGCGGGGCGGCGGTCGGTTTTATTTGCGGCTTTGTGGGTGCGGGCGGCGGAATGATGATGCTTCTGCTGCTTACAAGCGTAATGGGCTACGAGCTTAAAACCGCCGTGGGAACAAGCGTTTTTATAATGACCTTTACCGCCCTTACGGGCTCTGTTTCGCACTTTGCAATAGGCGGCTTGCCCGATATGCTGCCATTTGCGCTTTGCATTGTGTTCACGCTTGTATTTGCCCGCATAGCGGCGAAAATAGCAAACAAAACAAGCCCGCGTTCTTTAAATATCGCCACGGGCGTTATTTTGGTGGTATTAGGCGTGGCGGTACTCGGCTTTTCATTTATTAAATAGGGTGATGATGTATGTATCGGCTGCTTATAGTTGAAGACGACCGCGGAATTGCCGAGGGCGTGCGCGAACAGGCTGAAACGTGGGATATAACCGCGCACATAGTAACGGATTTTCATAGCGTTATGGCGGAATTTTCACGCTTTGACCCGCATATAGTGCTTTTGGATATTTCTCTGCCCTTTTTCAACGGCTACCACTGGTGCGGGGAAATTCGCCGCGTTTCAAACGTGCCCGTTATTTTTATTTCCTCTGCGGCGGATAATATGAATATGATAATGGCAATGAATATGGGCGCGGACGATTTTATAGCAAAACCGTTTGACGGCAGCGTGCTCATTGCGAAAATACAGGCGCTGCTGCGCAGAACCTATGATTTTGCGCCCTCCGTTCCTGTTTTGGAGCATAGGGGCGCTATGCTTAACACGGGCGACGGCAGCTTTTTATATAAAAACGAAAAAATACCCCTTTCAAAGAACGAATACCGCATTTTACTCACCCTTATGAAAAATAAGGGTAAGGTTGTCAGCCGCGAAAAGCTTATGGAGCAGCTGTGGGAGACTGACAGCTTTGTGGATGAAAACACACTCTCGGTAAACGTGAACCGCCTTAGAAAAAGGCTTGAGGCGGCGGGGCTTGAGGGCTTTATAACCACGAAATTCGGCGTGGGGTATATTATTGAGAATTGAGGAATTGCTATGGGGCTTTTCTTGAAATACTTAAAGCAGCGCAGACGGTACATAGCCGCGGGCGCTGCTTTTTGCGCTGTTTTTGCGCTTTCGTTTTATTTTTACCGCCTACCGCTCGGGGCGGTGCTCTACCCCGCCGCGCTTTGCGCTTCGTTAGCGGTGATTTTTGCGATTATTGATTTTTTGCGTGTGCGTAAATTGCACATATCCTTATCAGGGCTTAAAACCCCCGATTCGATTTTGCTTGAAGACCTGCCCCTGCCCGACGGAATAACCGAGGAGGACTACCAAAATCTCATTGATATTTTAAAGCGGGGCTATGCCGAGCTTTCGGCAGAAAACAACAGGCGGCTTGCGGATACGGTAAGCTACTACACCGTTTGGGTACACCAGATAAAAACGCCCATAGCCGCAATGAAGCTGACGCTGCAAAACGAGGACGCGCCCGCCTCCCGCAGGCTTTCAAACGAGCTTTTCAGAATTGAGCAATACGTTGAAATGGTGCTGACCTACCTGCGCCTTAATGCAGACAGCACAGATTATTTAATAAAGGAATACGACCTTGATAAAATAATACGCCGCTCGGTAAAAAAGTTTGCGGGCGAGTTTATAGAGCGCAAGCTGACCCTCAATTACACCCCCGCCGACGCGTGCGTAATAACCGATGAAAAGTGGCTTTCGTTCGTTATAGAGCAGGTGCTTTCAAACGCGCTCAAATACACCCCGTCGGGCGGAATATCGGTATATTTTGAAAACGGCAAAATAGTAATAAAGGATACGGGAATAGGCATAGCAGCAGAAGACCTGCCCCGTATTTTTGAAAACGGCTACACCGGCTGCAACGGCAGACGGGATAGGCAAGCAAGCGGACTGGGGCTTTATTTGTGCTGGCAAATCTGCGAAAATTTAGGGCATAAAATAAGCGCCGACTCGGCGGTCGGCGAGGGTACGACCGTTTCAATCGACGTTTCAAGAAAAAAGACGGTTATTGAATAATTCGGTTTTTACAAAGGCACTGAGGGGTATTCTTCTAATGTCTACTGTCTAATATCTAACATCTAATTTGCAACAACCCCTCAGGCAAAACCTACGGTTTTTCCAGCTCCCCTTACACAGGGGAGCCTATTTTGCAAACCAAAGGCTCCCTTCTTTTCGGCTTTGCCGAAATAGAGGGGAGCTGTCACGCCAGTGACTGAGGGGTATTCTTCCAACATCTAAGATAATCTATCTTTCCGGATACGGCATATCTTTGGGTAAACCTAAAATATAATCGGCTGATACATTATAAAAAGCGCATAATGTTTTTAAATGTGAAAGCGGCAATTCTCTTGCTCCCCTTTCGTAGTTTGAGTATTGCTGCTGTTTCATTTCCAGAATTTTGGCTACATCCTTTTGATTAAGATCCCTGTCCTCGCGCAGATCTCTAAGAATTTCATTGTATTTTTTCATAATTAAAAACATTCCTTTTTGTATAGTTATATAATTATACAATACAATCAAATGTTTGTGTTGACTTTACAAACGAACGTATTTATAATTGTATTTGTACAAACGAACATATGTAATGAAGGTGGTAAAAATGGAATTTTCAAATATGTTGGAAAGATGCAAGCTGTCGAAAATAGCCGATTATCTTTTAACGGGCGGGGTTACTTGCGATGAAGAAAACCGCACCGATTATGAAACCGAAATAAAAAATATGGAAGCTGAAACCGAAAAATTACTTGAAAAGTATTTCCCCGATACAGAGGAGCAAGAGGAAATTTACAATGAAATATCCCGCCGTGAAATGCTTATAAAAAATATTTACTTTCAGTTCGGGCTTATTGCGGGGCTGAATATTTCAGGGCAAATAACGGACAGAGCCGCAGAATTGGGGCAGCAGCAATTGCCTTATTTCTCCGTTCCCGGGAAGAAGAGCGCCACCGTGCCCGGACCTACGTGCGAGCCGGTTACGGGCTCGTAGCAAACGTTAAGTACCTTACCCTTAAGGCCCTGCTTTTTAAGCAAGGCGATAAGCGTCTCCGCGTCCTCGGGTGCGTCGGCGTGGGCAATGCCTATATCCGCCTTTTTATCGGCGGCAAGCGCGCCGTATTTTTCGGCAAGGGCGTTAAGCGCCGCCTTTTTGCCGCGCGCCTTTCCGCAGGATATAATATGCCCCGTTTCATCACCCTTTAAAATCGGCTTTATGTTGAGCAGCGTGCCTATCATTGCAGCGCTGCCGCTTATTCTTCCGCCTTTTTTAAGGTATTTCAAATCGTCAACCGTGAAATATTGGCACATTGTGTTGCGCTCGTTTAAAATGCAGGCTTCTATATCCTTAAAGGAAATTCCGCTGTCACGCATTTCGGCGGCGCGGATAACGAGCAGCCCTTCACCCAGCGACGCGGCATAGGTATCAATTGCCGCGACCGACCGCTCGGGAAATTCGGTGCGCAGCTCCTCGGCAACTGTTGCGGCGCTGTGCGCCGTTCCGCTTATCCCGCCCGACATACCTATATATAATACGTCGTCCCCGTTTTCAAGACTTTTTCTGAAACCGGAATTTATAATATCGGGATTTATCATTGAGGTTTTAATTTCCGCACCCTCGCGCATTGCGTTATAGAATTTTTTACCGCCCGTTTCCCATTCATCGGCATACGGCAGCTCTTTACCGTTTACGGTATAAGAAAAGGGCAAAAGTGAAATATTATATTTACGTATAAGTGAAATCGGCAGATTTGCCGATGTATCTGTGAAAATAGAAATCATGGTCGGGTCTCCTTTTTGTTTCGTTATCTGTATCTATTATAACGCTTTTTCACCGTTTTTTCAACCTAACAGAAATTTTCTTTATTCTAATGCCCGAAAATCCGCAGTAGAGTCGCCGAAAACCACTCTACCGACAGTAGAAACCCGCTTATTCCCACCGTTTTTGGAATATATTAAAAAAGCGCTTGACTTTATCGCTTTAAAGCGATATAATATCATTTAAAGGAGATAGATCAAAATGAAAATTAAAAAAATATTATCTGCGGTAACGGCACTCACACTTGCTGCCGCCCTCTGCGTTTCGTTCGCGGGCTGCGGAGAAAAAAAGGAAAAGGATAAATACACTGTGGGCATTTGCCAATTAGCACAGCACGAGGCGCTGGACGCAGCGACAAAAGGTTTTAAAGAGTCATTGCAGGAAAAGTTAGGCGATAAGGTTGAGTTTAAGGAGCAAAACGCCGCAGGCGAATCGGCCACCTGCACCACAATAGTAAACCAGTTTGTATCAAGCAAGGTTGATCTTATATTCGCAAACGCCACGGGCGCTTTGCAGGCGGCGGTTTCGGGAACGGAAAGCATTCCGATTGTAGGCACTTCAATAACCGATTACGCAACCGCCCTTGAAATTGATTTAAAGGACTGGACAGGCAAGACAGGCATTAACGCGACCGGCACATCCGATTTAGCACCGCTTGATAAACAAGCGGATATGTTCAAAGAGCTGCTGCCGAACGCTAAAAAGGTAGGCATACTTTATTGCTCGGGCGAAGCGAACTCAAAATATCAGGCAACCGAAATTGCAAAATATTTTAAAAAGCTCGGCATTGAAACCAAGGAGTATACAAGCGCCGATTCAAACGATCTGGCACAGGTAGTAACCACCGCCTGCGCCGAGGTTGACGCTATTTATGTTCCTACCGATAACACGATGGCTTCAAACGTGCAGATAATAAACAACATTGCAGAACCTAAAAAAATCCCGATTATCGCGGGTGAAAAGGGTATTTGCAACGGCTGCGGCATTGCGACCCTTTCAATCGATTATTACAGCATAGGAAAAAAAGCGGGCGAAATGGCGTATGACATACTTGTAAACGGAAAAGACCCCGCCGATATGGATATTGCTTTTGATTCCGCTCCGGTTAAGAAGTATATTAAGGAGCGCTGCGATAAGCTCGGCATAACCGTTCCGAACGATTACACGGCAATTCAGTAAATAAAAAAATTAAGCTATGGCGATAGGGCGTATTATACCCTATCGCTTATTGCGGTTTTGAAAGGAATTTAAAAATGCTATCATTTCTCAGTTCTTTGCCGGGCGCGGTGGCGCAGGGCGCAATATGGGGTATTATGGCGGTAGGCGTGTTTATCACCTATAAAATACTTGACCTTGCCGACCTTACGGTAGACGGCTCGTTCGGCACGGGCGGCGCGGTGCTGGTTGTATGTACCGCGGGCGGAATGAACATATATCTTGCCATGCTTTTATCATTACTTGCGGGCTGTGCGGCGGGCTTTGTAACGGGCGTTCTGCACACTAAATTCGGCATACCTGCAATTCTTGCCGGAATACTTACGCAAATAGCCCTTTATTCGGTAAACCTTCGCATTATGAGCGGCAAGGCGAATCAGCCGCTTTCGGCTATGAAATACAGAAAAATACTTTTGGTTTCTCTCAGGAACATAAATAAATCACTTATAGTCTGCGGCATATTCGTTGTTGTAATAATCGCGTTGCTTTATTGGTTCTTCGGCACAGAACTGGGTCATTCGCTGAGAGCCACGGGCTGCAATCAGGCAATGGCGCGGGCTAACGGAATAAATACCGCCACAAACAAGATAATAGGCTTTGTTGTATCAAACGGTCTTGTGGCACTCTCGGGCGGGCTGCTTGCGCAGTACCAGGGCTTTGCCGACGTTAATATGGGGCGCGGCGCCATAGTAATAGGTCTTGCCGCTATAATAATAGGCGATGTGGTATTCGGCAAGATATTTAAAAACTTTGCCCTAAAGCTTTTAGGCGCGGTTTTGGGCGGCGTTATCTACTATATAGTTATATCCTTCGTTTTGTGGCTCGGTCTTCCCGCAAACGACCTTAAAATGCTTACCGCGGCGGTTGTGGCGCTCTTCCTCGGAGTACCGTATTGGAAAGGCAAGCTTGCCGAAAAGCGCGTGAAACCCGCAGAGGAGGTAAAAGCCGATGCTTGAAATTAAAAATGTTTATAAAACCTTTAACCCCGGCACAATAAACGAAAAGAAAGCGCTTAACGGGCTTAATTTAACCCTTAACGACGGCGATTTTGTCACCGTTATAGGCGGAAACGGCGCGGGAAAATCCACTATGCTTAATATGATAGCGGGCGTATACCCGGTGGACAGCGGCGCTATAATAATTGACGGCACAGACGTTACACGTCTGCCCGAGCACAAGCGCGCAAAGTATTTGGGGCGTGTTTTTCAAGACCCTATGATGGGCACTGCGGCGGATATGTGGATAGAGGAAAATATGGCGCTTGCAGCCCGCAGGGGGCAAAGGCGTGGGCTTAAATGGGCGATAAACAAGCACGAGCGCGAGCAATTCAAAAAAATGCTTTCCGAGCTTGATTTAGGGCTTGAAAACCGCCTTTCGGCAAAGGTGGGGCTGCTCTCGGGCGGTCAGCGCCAGGCGCTTACGCTTTTAATGGCGGTAATGAAAAAGCCGAAGCTTTTATTGCTTGATGAGCACACCGCGGCGCTCGACCCGAAAACCGCCGCAAAGGTGCTTGAGCTTTCCGATAAGTTTATAGCCGAAGAGGGGCTTACCGCCATGATGGTAACCCACAATATGCGCGACGCAATAGCCCACGGCAACCGCCTTATTATGATGAACAACGGTAAAATTATACTCGACGTTTCGGGCGAGGAAAAGAAAAAGCTTACGGTTGAATATCTGCTTGAAGCTTTCAGCAAATTGAGCGGTGAAGAATTTGCAAACGACAGAGCACTGCTTAACTGATTTTTGCATTTTGGCACTTGAAAACTTTTTTAAATATGGTAAAATTAAATCAGATTAAAAAAAGGAGTTCTTATAAAATGGCAAAAGAAGTTTTGGTTGAAATATCCGCGCGCCACGTTCACGTGACAGACGAGGCACTTGAAATACTTTTCGGCAAGGGTCACAAGCTCACCCCGAAAAAAGATCTCTCTCAGCCGGGTCAGTTTGCGTGCGAAGAAAAGGTTACCGTAGTAGGCCCGAAATCGCAGCTTAAAGCGTCGATATTAGGTCCTACCCGCCCCGAAACGCAGGTTGAGCTGTCCCTTACCGACGCACGCTCAATAGGCGTTACCGCGCCCATAAGAGAATCAGGCGATATTAAGGGCTCGGGCGTATGTAAGCTTGTAGGCCCTGCGGGTGAAATTGAGCTGACCGAGGGCGTTATTGCCGCAAAGCGCCACATACATATGACCCCCGAGGACGCAGAGAAATACGGCATTAAGGACAAGCAGATTGTAAGCGTTAAAATTCCGACAGAGGGCCGCGCGCTTGTTTTCGGCGATGTTGTGGCACGCGTCAGCCCCAAATATAAGCTTGCTATGCATATAGATACCGACGAGGCAAACGCCGCCGCAGTTCCCGGCAGCTGCATAGGTGAAATTCTTGACTGATAACCCCGTAGGGCTTTATATCCACATACCCTTTTGCGCGAAAAAATGCGCGTATTGCGATTTTTATTCCGCTTGTGTTACAAACAAGCTTACGGAAGAATATGTAAAAGGGCTTTGTGAATCCTTTAAAAACTGGGGCGGTAAACTCTGCCGCCCTATTGATACTGTCTACTTCGGCGGAGGAACGCCGTCGCTTTTGGGGAGCAAAATCATTCCCCTTTTAAGGGCGGCGCGCTCCTCTTTTTGTATTACAGATAATGCCGAGATTACCGCTGAATTAAACCCCTCGGGCAATTCCGCCGAATTTCTTTCCGCCTGTAAAACGGCGGGGGTGAACAGGCTGTCTGTCGGCGCGCAAAGCGGAAATGATAAGGAACTTTTGCTGCTCGGACGAACGCACACCGTAAGGGACACCGCCGAAACGGTTAAAGCGGCACGGGATATGGGCTTTAAAAATATTTCGCTCGATTTAATGTGCGGTTTGCCCGGCTCAAATAAAGAAAGCCTTAAAAAAAGCCTTGATTTTACCGTGGGGCTTAAGCCCGAGCATATATCCGTATATATACTGAAAATAGAGGAAAACACACTTTTTTATAAAAACAGAAATACTTTGGCGCTGCCCGATGACGATGAAACGGCGGAGCAATATATGTATATATGCGAATACCTTGAAAATAAGGGATATTTGCATTATGAAATATCAAACTTCTGCCGCCCCAAGTATGAAAGCCGCCACAACCTTAAATATTGGAATTGCGATGAGTATTTAGGCATAGGCGCGGCGGCGCACTCCTTTATTGACGGCAAGCGATTTTTCTACCCCCGCAACATTAAAGCCTTTTTAAACGGAGAGCCGCCCGTGCCCGACGGCGACGGCGGAGACGCAGCCGAATACATTATGTTGCGTTTGCGGCTTTTAAGCGGTGTGAATTTTGCCGAGTACCGCAGGCGGTTCGGGTCTGCTCTGCCTGATAGCTTTTTAAAAGCGGCGGAAACCTTAAGCGGTATAGGGCTTGTAAAAATAACCGAAAACGCGGTTGCGATAACCGACAAGGGTATGCCGGTTTCCAACAGCATAATAACCGAATTACTGGAGAATATATAATGAGAACGCTTAAAATTCATCTTATACGCCATGGAGCTACCGACGCGAATTATGACGGACGGTATATCGGCTGCAAAACCGATTTACCGCTCGCACCGGAGGGACTGAACGAACTGCGCCTGTTAAAGGACGATATTGATTACCCCGAAATTGAAAGGCTCTATTCAAGCCCAATGCTGCGCTGCCGCCAGACGGGCGCCGTGCTCTACCCCGATTTTGAGCCTTTTACGGTTGAGGAATTAAAGGAGTACGATTTCGGCTCGTTTGAGAATAAAACCGCAGCCGAGCTTGAAAGCAACCCGGATTTTATACCGTGGACGTCGGGCAGGCTTTCCGCTCCGCCCGGCGGAGAGGATAATTCCGAGTTTATAAAGCGCATTTGCGTAGGGTTTAATAGAATCGTGCTTGATATGATTGAAAACGAGCTTACGGAAAGCGCCGTTATAATGCACGGCGGCGCTATTATGATGCTGCTCGGCGTTTCCGCCGTGCCGAGACACAAGCCCGTTGAATGGACTGCGGATAACGGCAGGGGATATTCCGTAAGGGTTACCCCCTCACTTTACCATAAAAGCGGCGTTATAGAGGTTTACGGTATTGTATGATGTATTAAGTAAAATTCCGCTTTTCAGCGGGCTTACCGAAAATGAGGTGCGGGAGCTTTTAAACCCGCAAAACACCCGAAAGCGCATATTTGAAAAGGGCGAGACCGTGCTTTACGAGGGCGAGCCTGTAAGGGAAATAGGCATTGTGCTTTCGGGCAGGGTGATAATAGAGCTTAGCGACGTATGGGGAAACAACAGCGTAATTTCAGGCGTGGAAAAGGGCGGCGCATTTGCCGAGGCATATGCCTGCGTTCCGGGTTCTTTAATGCTGCAGCACGTTACCGCATACGAAAAGAGCGAAATTCTTTTTATTGATATTCGGGCGCTGCTTGAAACGGACGGCGTAAAAAATAAAGCGCAGCTGAAGCTTTTAAAAAATCTGCTTACGGTCTGCGCCTCTAAAAATTTAAAGCTTTCCTCGCGTATGCTTAACATTACGCCGAAGACCATACGTGCGCGGCTTATGTCCTATTTATCGGAGTGCGTTAAAACATCGGGCTCTTATAAATTTGAAATTCCCTACGATCGCCGCCAGCTTGCCGATTACCTCGGCACAGATCGCAGCGCGCTGAGCGCCGAGCTTTCAAAAATGCAAAAGGACGGACTTTTGAAATATAATAAGAACCGTTTTGAAATATTTTTCGACGGTCTGTAAAAATACGGTGCAGAAAAAGCAACCCCACCGGCAAAAAGCTTTGTCAGTGGGGTTGTTAATTATTTATAATAAGAAAATTCAATTGCGGTTATTAAATCGTTTGTCGGGTCAATATAAACCGTTATGCCGTTGCGGCGGTCGTCCTTTGAAATAAAATAGTCAAGGTAATAATTATTCTCGGCAAGCCCGTAAAAATGCGAGGGTGTTCCGAGAGTATCAATAATATCGGTGATCGCCATTTTATTATTAACGCCGTTTACGCTGAACTCGTTATATTGCTCGCTGTTTTGATAAAAGTTATTATCAATGCGCAGTTTCACAATATTGCACTTCTTCATTTTAACCGAGCTGTTTGAGGAATTATAGAAAACCGCTTTAAGGGTTGCTCCCGCCTCGTTTTCAAAAACCGCGTCTACCGAGTCGCAGGCGTATATAAGCGATTCCTCATCGTACTTGCCGCCGTCCTTAATGTGCCAACCCTGCTTTTCAAGCGCGGCAAGCGTTGTGGGTGCGTCAAGCTCGCTGCCCGCGTAATTTACGTTGAACCTGAACTTTTTACCGAGGTAAACGTTTGAGTAATTTTCCTCGTCGAAAAGGCTTATATCAACAAACTGCGGCATAATCTTATCGTCCGACATTATGGCAGGTCTTTTAACGTTTTCGGGCGCTTTTTTGGCAGTTTTCTGCACCTTTGCGGGCTCGCTGCTCTGAACGCCGTAATCCTTATCTACCGGGGCGCAGGCGGAAAGAGAAATCATAACGGCAAAAACTGCCGAAACAAGTATTGCAAAGGCTCTTTTTTTCATATTCCGCTCCCCCTTAAGGCTTATATTTATATTTTATTCCACGCGGGGAAAAAAGTCAACAGCAACTTTTCCAAAATTAAGCGTGGCGGTGTAAACACCGCAAGTTTTTTATAGGCACACGATTCAATGTCCGCGCGGCACTATATCAAGCTTATCCTTTTCTTCACCGAGGTCTGCGCGCAGGAGCGCTGCAAACACCACAAGCAGCGGTATTTCCGCGCCGAGCAGCGCCCTGCCCTTTAACACCGTGCAAAGCAGAGCCGATACCACCCCGCCGCCGGTGAAAGCCGCTATCATTGATAGGTGCATAAGCAGCTCCGCCAAAATTTCTTTGTTTCTGTGGCGCAGCCATTTTACAAACTTAACGCCCGTCTGCCGCAGGTGGTTGGTGCAAAACGTGGTAGCCATTGCAACATGGCGCGATTGCCTGAATGTGTTATACTGCATTGAAGCCACAAAATTTATTGCCACCTGGCATATTTGCGGCGGCGCGTTATCGGGAATAAAGGCAATCCCTAAAAACGCCAGCATTTCAAAGCCTATAAAGAATGTATCCCACCGCATTTTAAGCGTAGAGTTTGTGTATTTCGGCATAAGCTCGGATATTACCGCCCCCGCGAAATACGCCGATATGGGTATTAAATAATAAAGCGCTTTTTTAAAGTTGAACGTGCCTATATTTACGGACATTAAAACAAAATTCGCCGTTTGCGCATTGCAAAATACCCTGCCTTTAAGTATAAATGTGTACGCGCCCAAATAGCCGCCCACGGCTATCATGGTTACAAACACCCAAAATTTTTCACATTCAAGCTCGGCGCGCTCCGCCTCTTTATTACCGCTCATTATTTTCTCCCAAATCAGTTTCCGCCGCGCCCGCTTTCACCGCCGCGTCTCTTACAGCCCCGTGGCATGTAAACATTATTACCTGGCATTTCTCCGAATATTCCCGTAAAAACTCCGCCGCCGTTTTCATTCTGCGGTCGTCATACTGCGCAAGCGAGTCATCCAAAAATATAGGCAGTGCGCCAGAGGTTTCAAATATTATGGTTGATAGCGCCAGCCGCAGGCTTAAATACGCCTGATCCGCCGTGCCGCTGCTTAAATAATCCGCCTCATGGCTGCCGAACTCGCCGTTTTTTTCAACGCTCATATCAAACGCCTTTGAAATAAGCACCGAGCCGTAAGCGCCGCCTGTAAGCCTTGCAAAAATATCCGCCGCCTTTTTCTCCAGCGCCGAGCCGTAGCTGCCGCGAAGCTCGGCAAAGCTGTTTTGCAAAATTTCAAGCGCCGTGTCCGCAGCGCGGCAAAACTCCTCCTGGCGGCTTATTTTCTCGGTAAGCTCCTTAATTTCCGATTTAAGCGTTTCGGGGTCGGGCGCGTTTTTAAGGCTTACCCTGTCCTCTGTTTCCGCAGCCGTTAAAGCGTTGCGCTTTTTGGCAATTTCCGCCGCAAGGCTTTCATATTCCGCCTTAATGCCCTCAAAATCAGTGTCGCCCGCGGTTTCGGGCATTGCCGCTAATTTTTCGCGCGCCTCTTCATAAGAAATATTGCCGAGGTCACGCGCCAAATAATTAAGCCTTTGCTTTATCTGCTTTAATTGCTCCGCCTTTTCAGTGAGGGTATCAAGCCCGCGCGCAATTTCCTCTACGCTCGCTGCGGGTTTATAGCTGCCGTAAAGCTCAAAAAGCGTTTTTTCGGCGGTTTTGCAGGCAATTTCCAATTCATCCTTTGCCCTTTCGCTTTCAAGCAGCAGCTTTTTTTGGTTTTCAAGCGCCGCCGCTCCCATTCCGAGCGAGGTGTTTATCGCCTCAAGCCGCGCCGATAAAAGAGAAATTTGCTGCAAAACATCCGCCTTATCGGTATTAAGCCTTTCAGCCTCCTCTTCAAAGGCTTTAAGCTTATTTTCATACTCTGCAAGCGCGCGCTTATCCGCAGGGCGCAAAAGAAAGCTCAAAAGCGCCGATACCGCCGCCCCTGCGGCAGGTATTAAAGCAACACTCTGCATTTTAAAGGCAAAAAGCAGCAGCGCCGCTAAAAGCGCAAAGCCCGCAACCGTGATAAATACAATATTTATGCCGCTTTTTTTCCGCTTAACATCGTTTTCGGTCGCTTTAAGGCTTTCCGCGCTCTTTTTATTCTCGGAAATATTATTTTCAATTTCCGCTTTTTTATTATTTAAGCCGTCAATTTCCCTTTCAAGGCTCTCCGCTTTTTCCCTGCCGCCCTTATCCTCGGCGGTCTCGGTGCTATCTTTAAGCCTTTGCACCTCGGCGGTCTTGTCCTTCAATCTCTCTGCGGTGGTTTCAAGCTTTGAAAGGCACAGCTTTACCTTGCCGACATACAAATCGTCTATTACCCCGCCGTCCGCCAAACGCAGCTCTTCTTTTGCCTTTTCAAGCTCTTCCTTGGCTTCAAGCATTTCCTTAAGCTTTGCGGCGTTGCGTATATCCTGCTCGGCGTCAATTTTCGCTTTCAGATGTGCCGCGCGCTCGGTTTCCTTTTCAAGCGCCGCCTTAATACGGTCGGCGTTTTTTCTGTATTCCGCATGCTTTTCGTATACGCGCTCTGCCTTTTCAAGCTCCTCATTCAGCAGTGCCAACCGCTTTTTATTTTTATCGCACTCCCCTGCTCTGCCGCTTTTGGAAATAAGACTTAAGCGCGCCTTTTGCAGCCTGTCACTTACCGTATTAAAGGATACCGATTCATCCCCCGTAGTCACCATATTTGAAAGCTTGGAGTTTATCTCGCTCTCGGCGGACGCGTCGCTTTCCGCCTTGACGAACTGCCCCACAAAAACGCTCCGCTCAAATGCGGCAGCCGAAAGCCCGAAAAACCTGCTCCCCACATCGCCCGATAGGCTCTCGCGCGTGCCTGCCGACATATCGGTAAGGGTTATTTTATCGGTCGAATTTGAACTGCGGAACTCGCGCTCCAAGCGGTAGCTTCTGCCGCCGTGCTCAAAATCAATGCTGCCCGCAGGTCTTTCCCCGCTCCACGGGGCGTATTTTTTGCGCGGATTTTTAGCAATGGCGGAAGACCCGCGCTCGCTGCCGTAAAACATCATTTTAATAAAGGTCATAACCGTGGTTTTGCCGTTTTCGTTCTCGCCGTATATCACGTTAAAGCCGTCTTCAAAATCCACCGTTTTGTTTTTAAGCCCGCCGAACGCGGCAATATATACCCTTTTAATTTTCATCGCAGCTCACCTCGCCGTCAAACGCCTTTAAGCCCAATTTCAGCGCCTCTTTTAAATTTTCTTTTTCTTCTTCGTCTGCCGAGTTCAGCCTAGAAAGCATATTTTTAACGAATAATCCCTTTAAAGAAATTTCGCGCGATAATTCATCGTAATTAACGGGGGGTTCGGTTTTATCCCGCAGCTTTACAAAATAAAGCGCGCCGAGCCTGCCCTGAATTTCCGCCGTGTTTACGTCCGCTATGCCCGTAAGCTCTATCTTAAATAGATTCTCGGCGTAATTTTCTCCGTATTTTTCTCTTAAAGCGGCAAGAATTTTTTCCGCCGCCGCAGCGTTTGTTTCGCTGCCCGTAACGTCAATCTTTTCATAAAGGCACATTCTGCGCGCCGTCGGCAGAAATTCAAGGCGGCAATCCCCCTTTGATATTTCGCCTATATAAACGCCCTTTTCGCCCAACTCGTCAAAGCCCATACCCTCGGGGCAGCCGGAGTAAGCGAAAAACGTTTTGCCCAGCCGCTGTATTTCGGTGCGCTTATGTATGTGCCCCAGCGCTATGTAATCCATTCCGCTGCTTTCAATAAACCCGGGAGTAACGGAATTATAAGGCGAGCCCATATCGCCGCGCTGCTCCCCGTGCAGCACCATTAAATTTATATAGTCATCATCCGGCGGGGCAAGCGAGAAACGCTCCTCCCCTGCCGTATACACGCTTTCAAACGACCTGCCGTATACCCGCAGCTTTATATCGTCAAAGGTTATGCAGTCGTCGGCAGTGCCCAAAACATAAAGATTTTGCGGCAGCTTTCGGGTTTTAAAGGGCGAGTCCGCCGTCAGCGGGTCGTGGTTTCCCGCTGCAAATACCACCTTAATATCGGGCACTTCGGCTATTTTGGCAAACACGGGCGCAATAAACTCCTCGGGTACGCTGTTTGAATCAAAAATATCCCCCGCGGCGGCTATAATCCGCACGTTTTGCTCCCGCGCCGTATCGATTATACGCTCAAAGGTCATAAGCGTTTCATATCTTCTCATAGTCGCGCCCGCGCCCAAAAAGCTCTGCGCGGCGCCTATGTGTATATCGGCTAAATGCAGTATTTTAACACTGTTCAAAGCAAATCATCCCCTGCTTTTAAATATAACATTTTTAAAGAGATTTCGCAAGTATGTTTTGACTTTAACGGTTTAATGTGTTAAAATATAAATACAATGAATTGAAAGAAGTCTGAAATATGGAAAAAACCAATTCAACCGACCAGCTTTTTGAGGCTATTTTAACCCTTAAAAACAAGGAAGAATGCTATAAATTTTTCTCCGACGCCTGCACGCCTAAAGAAATTCAGGCAATAGCGCAGCGCTACACCGTGGGTAAAATGCTTTACAACAAGGCGGTTTACAGCGAAATAATAGAGGCCACGGGCGTCAGCACCGCCACCATAAGCAGGGTAAGCCGCTCTATAAACGAGGGCTACAAAATGGTTTTTGAAAGGCTAAAGCAGGAAAATGAGTAATTACGACCGCTTTGCCGAGGTTTACGACCGCCTTATGGACGATGTTGACTATAAAGCACGCACCGATTATTTGCTCTCGCTTTTTGAAAAGCACGACCGCCGCCCTACTCTGCTTTTGGACCTTGCCTGCGGTACGGGCGGGTTTTCAAATGAGTTTGCAAAGCGCGATGCCGAGGTTATAGGGGTGGATATTTCGGAGGAGATGTTAGCGTCAGCGCGGCAAAATTCCGCCAAGTGCAAAGCCGACGTGCTTTACCTCTGCCAGCCCGCCGAGGAATTAGACCTTTACGGCACGGTGGACGGCGCTGTTTGCTGCCTTGACAGCCTTAACCACATAACCGATTATTCCGCTTTTTGCACCGCAATTTCAAAGGTATCACTTTTTCTTGAAAAGGGCAGGCTTTTTATTTTCGATGTTAACACCGTTTTCAAGCATAAATATATACTGGCGGATAATACATATGTTATCGACCGCGACGACGTTTACTGCGTATGGCAGAACGAGACCGACCCCGAAACGCTCGAAACGGATATATTGCTCGATTTCTTTATAAAGGACGGGGATATTTACCGCCGCAGCGGCGAAGAATTTTGCGAGCGCGCCTATTCCGAACGCCAAATTGATAAAGCGCTTATATCTGCAGGGCTTGAAAGGGTAGCCGTGTATGAGGATATGACGCTCTTGCCCGCAAGCAGCGAAACCGAGCGGGCAATATATGTTGCAAGAAAAATTTGATTGAATGATTGAATATTAAACAATGAATCTCATTAAAAAAAGCACTTGCAATGCAAGTGCTTTTTTGGTGACCCGGACGAGATTCGAACTCGTGTTACCGCCGTGAAAGGGCGGTGTCTTAGGCCTCTTGACCACCGGGCCGCTGGTGGCTGTAATTGGATTTGAACCAATGACACTGCGGGTATGAACCGCATGCTCTAGCCAACTGAGCTATACAGCCGAATTACTCGTGACCAATACATTATACATTTTATCGCTTGTTTTGTCAATACCGAATTTTATAATTTAAGAAAAATTTTCCGCGCAATAAAAAATAATCGTAAAATTTCAAAAAAGCTCTTCTTTTTTATGCCCGAATTTGGTATAATAAATTTTTAAGATTATAAAATATAATCGGGGTTGTGTTTATGAATGTTATTATAGACGGTCTTAACATAGAATATACCGAAAAGGGCGAGGGCATACCCGTGCTGCTTTTGCACGGCTGGGGGTCTTCTTATGATGTTTACGGCGGCGTTATATCCGCGCTGTGCGACCGCTGCCGCTTGGTTGCGGTTAATTTTCCCGGCTGCGGCGGCTCGGATACCATGAAAGCGCCGTGGACGCTCGATGACTACTGCGATTTTGTGCTTAAATTTATGAAAGCGGTAAACCTTGATAACCCGATTATGATAGGTCATTCCCACGGCGGCAGGGTAATTCTTAAAATGACGGCGACAGGGCTTGTAAGCCCCCCTAAAATAGTATTGCTCGATTCCGCTGGGCTGATACCCAAAAAAAGCCTTAAACAAAAGTGCAGAGCTAAAAGCTTTAAGGCAATAAAACGGGTCTTGACGCTGCCGGGGCTTAAAGGGCATACCGAAAATTTGCTTGATAAGGCGCGTAGGCATTACGGCTCCGCCGATTATAACGCCGCGCCCGAGGTTCTGCGCAAAACAATGGTATCGCTTGTAAATACCGATTTGCGGGATATTATCGGCAATATTTCCTGCCCCACGCTGCTTATATGGGGTGAGAACGACACCGCCACCCCGCTTTCAGACGCCGAAATTATAAAAAGCCTGATACCCGACAGCGGGCTGTGCGTAATAAAGGGCACGGGGCATTACTCATTTTGCGAAAAGCCTTACGAGGCGGCAGCCATACTCCGCAGCTTTATTAAATAAAGGGAAGTGCATATGTTGAATTACTTATTGCTTTTATCACTCATAATCGCCGCAGTATCCGCTCTTTTTGCGCTTGTGCGGCAAAACCAAATGCTGCAGCAAAACTCCTATTTTCCCTCGCGCTATTTTGCATGGGTAAAGGACGGCTACACCGCGCCCCTTGCCCTTGAATGCATAGGCTTTA
Source organism: uncultured Eubacteriales bacterium (assembly GCA_934486705.1). Lineage (GTDB taxonomy): Bacteria > Bacillota > Clostridia > Oscillospirales > Acutalibacteraceae > UBA737. The sequence goes on along the minus strand of CAKSQS010000014.1, from coordinate 13,991 downwards.
GCTTTTCCTCCGTGCTTTATGAAAGAAAGCTTTACGCCGCGCAGCTTATACTTATTATTGCCGTTTTAGCGCTTAGAATATTTTTCGCTGTAAGGGCGCAGAAAAAATCAATCAAAAAACTTGTGTTTACTGCGCGCATAAAACGGCTTTTTGCCGCCGCCGCTTTAATACTTTTAATATGCATTTTAATTTACGCGCTCTTCCCGGGTACGCTTGTCGGCGATTTTTTCTCGGTGCTTGCGTTTTCTCTTTCGTTTATTTCGCCGCTTTTGTGCCTTTTGTGCCGCTTTGTAACCGCGCCCGTAGATAAAGCCGTTACGCGGTGGTATATAAACGACGCAAAGCGCATACTTAAAGAGCATAAGGACTTAATTGTTATAGGCATAACGGGCAGCTACGGCAAGACCTCAACCAAATTCATTTTAAACCGCATTTTAAGCGAAAAATATAATGTTGTAGCCACCCCCCACAGCTTTAACACGCCCATGGGGGTTGTAAGAACGGTGCGCGAATATTTAAAGCCGCAAACGCAGATATTTATTTGCGAAATGGGTGCTAAAAATATAGGCGATATTAAAGAGATATGCGATATCGTCCACCCGAAATACGGAATTATAACCTCGGTAGGCGAGCAGCACCTTGATACCTTTAAAACGGTGGACAATGTTTTTAAAACCAAGTTTGAATTGGCAACCGAGGTACTGAATAACGGCGGCGAAATGTTTGTAAACGGCGACAGTAAGGAGCTGATGAGCCGCATTGATAAAACCCTTTACAGCGTTTACGGAACAGACAGCTTTGATTTTAAAGCGACCGATATTTCCTACGGTAAAAACGGCTCGGACTTCACGCTGAACCTCGGAGACAGCGAGGTTCGGCTTTCCACCCGCCTTTTGGGGCTGCACAATATACTCAATATCGCGGGCGCGGCAGCTTTAAGCTATAAATTGGGCGTAACCCCCGAAAATATCCGCTTTGCCGTATCTTCCCTTAAGCCCACCGAGCACAGGCTCGAAATTAAGCAATCGGTTGCGGGCTCTACCCTTATTGACGACGCTTACAACGCAAACCCCGAAGGCTCAATTGAGGCTTTGCACGTGCTTTCCCGCTTTGACAATATGAAAAAGGTTGTAATAACCCCCGGGCTTATTGAGCTTGGCGCTCGCGAGCACGACTGCAACTTTGCATTGGGGCTTGAAGCGGCGAAAATATGTGATATAATTATATTCGTAGGCATTAACCGCTCCGCTCCCCTTAAAGAGGGCGCTGTGTCGCAAAACTTCCCCGAGGATAAACTCTTTGTGGCGGCAAGCTTTAAGGAAGCTATGGAGATATACAGCGGTTTTGCGGATAAAAACACGGTGGTTCTGCTTGAAAACGATCTGCCTGATAACTATTTGAATTAAATGGGGTTGTAAATAATGAAAACCAATATTGCGGTATTTTTCGGCTGTCGCTCGGTTGAGCACGAGGTTTCAATTATATCTGCGGTGCAGGCAATGCGCGCCATAAACCGCGAAAAATATGATGTAACGCCTATATACGTTACCAAAAACGGCGAAATGTACACAGGCGAAAACCTTTTCACCATTGAAAATTACAGAGATCTGCCTGCGCTTTTAAAGGCGGCTGAGCCTGTAACCTTTATAAAGCAAGGCGGCAGCGTGTTTATGAAATACTTAAACAGCGGGCTTTTCTCAAAGAAAAAGGACGTACAAATAAATTTAGCTTTTCCCGTCGTTCACGGCACTAACTGCGAGGACGGAACAATGGCGGGCTATTTTGAATTTTTAGGTCTGCCCTATATCAGTTGCGATATACTTTCCGCCGCAGTGGGTATGGATAAAGCGGTGTTTAAAGAGGTGCTTAAAAGCGCGGGTCTGCCGGTGCTCGGCTGCGTTACCTTCCGTTCGCGCGAGTATATGACCGATAAGGCGGCTGTTACCGCCGAAATTACCGAAAAAATAGGCTTTCCGCTTATAATAAAGCCCGTAAACTTAGGCTCAAGCGTAGGCATTACAAAGGTAAACTCCGCCGATGAGCTTGACAGCGCCATAACCCTTGCCGCCTCGTTTACCGACAGAATACTTGCAGAGCACGCCATTACCAACCTGCGCGAGATAAACTGCTCGGTTTTAGGCGACGCGGACGATTGCGAAGCCAGCGTTTGCGAGGAGCCCTTTATGCACGACGAAATTCTTTCGTATGAGGATAAATATATGTCAGGCTCAAAGGGCGGCAGTAAGGGTATGGCGTCGCTCGGCAGAAAAATACCCGCCGATTTGCCCGAAGATAAATCGGAAGAGATAAGAAAACTCGCCTGCGACGTATTCAGGGCGATAAACGCAAGCGGCGTTGTAAGAATCGATTTTATGATAGACTGCGATACCGCCAAGGTATACGCCAATGAAATAAACACGATCCCCGGCTCTCTCGCCTTTTATTTGTGGGAGGCTACGGGGCTTAAATACACCGATATGATAGACCGCTTAGCGGAAGTTGCTTTCCGCCGCCAACGCGGGCGCGAAAACCTTACCTTTACAATTGACACCAATATTTTATCGGGCGTTTCTTTCGGGGCAAAGGGCGCTAAAGGAGCTAAGCTTTAAATGACAAAGCTTTTAATAAGGCTGTTTGTTAAAAACAGCGAGGATACCGAAAACCCCGCCGTGCGCAAAAGCTACGGCACTTTGAGCGGCGGCGTGGGAATTTTCTGCAATTTAATTTTATGCTTAACCAAAATCGCGGTAGGTCTTCTTACCGCGAGTATTTCTATTACGGCGGACGGACTTAACAATCTGTCCGATATGGGCTCTTTCGTTATAACGCTTATCGGCTTTAAAATGGCGGGCAAGCCAGCCGATAAGGATCACCCCTTCGGCCACGGCAGAATGGAGTATATGTCCGCCTTTATTGTTGCGGTGCTGATACTGTTAGTAGGCGCGGAGCTGTTAAAATCCTCGCTCAAAGCAATTATAAAGGGAGACGCAGCGCCCGTTTATTCGGCGTACGCAATAGCGGTGCTTGTTATTTCCATGCTTATTAAGCTTTGGATGTATATTTTCAACCGCAAGCTTTTCAAAAAGGTAGAATCGGGCGTTTTTAAAGCGACCGCGCTTGATTCACTTAATGATATTATGTCAACCGGCGCTATCCTTTTATCGGTTGCGGCGTCGCTCTGCTTTAAGCTGCCCTTTAATCTGGACGCGGTAATGGGCTTGCTGGTATCACTGTTTATACTTTATTCTGGCTTTTCAACCGGTAAAGATACGCTTAATTTGATTTTGGGCACCCCGCCCGATAAGGACACGGTAGAGGAAATTAAAAACACCGTGCTGTCGTTTGAGGGTTTTATAGGCATACACGACCTTATGGTGCATAATTACGGGCCGGGCAGGCAGTTTGCCTCGGTTCACGTTGAAGTGCCGCAGGACTCGGATTTTGTAAAGTGCCACGAGCAGGTGGATTTGTGCGAAAAGCTGATAAACGAAAGATATAACATTCAGCTTGTAATTCATATGGACCCGATAGATACAAACAGTCCGGCTGTCAAAACCGCGCGCGAGGCTATGACCGCCGAGCTTAAAAAAATTGACGAAAATATGTCGCTGCACGATTTCAGAATGACGCCGTTATCGGAAAACCGCACCAATCTGATTTTTGACGTGGTTATTCCGCCCGAATTTAATGATAAAAAAGAAGAACTGCGGCAGGAAATATCCGCCGCAGCCAAGAAATTAGACAATACTTATTGCTGTGTTATAACCTTTGATAACGATTTTACGGGGAATTAGCCTTTTTTCTGCCGCCTACCATTTCGGGTATTTGCGCCACGATTATTGCGGCGAACACAAGCGCGCAGCCTATAAATTCTCTTCCCGAGAGCGTATTGCCCGAAATCAGCCAACCGCCAAGAGCCGCAAAAACGCTTTCAAGGCTCATAGAGAGTGATGCGACCGACGGCTCGGCGTATTTCTGCCCCACAATTTGCAGGGTGTAGCCCACGCCGCTTGAAACTATGCCGAGGTAGAGTATCTGCGGAGCGGCGGCAATGATATTTTCCATTGTCGGGCGCTCGAATATCACCGCAAACACGGTTGATAAAACCCCCGCGACGGTAAACTGCATTACGGAAAGCTTTACGCCGCCCGTAAGCCCAACAAATTTATCAACCGATATTATCTGACCCGCAAAGCAAAACGCGCAGATAAACACCAATATATCGGCGGTGTAAATTCCGCTTATTCCGCCCGATAAGCAGAGCATATAAAACCCTACCACCGCAGCGGCAACGCTCGCCCAAATAACGGGGCTTACCTTTTTGCCGAAAAAGAAGGAAAGCAGCGGCACAAACACAACGTAAAGCGCGGTTATAAACCCGCTGCGCGCCTCTGCCGCAGCGCCTGCGGGGTACGCGCTTATTCCGAACTGCTGAAAATTAACCGAAATTGCAAGCATTGCGCCGCAAACAGCGCCTGCCATAATATACTGCCTTTTAAGCGCTTTATCCTGCGGGAAAAAGTGCTTTTCTTTTTTTAAGGATGTAACCTTGTAAAATATGTAAAGCGCCGCCGCGGCTATTAAAGAACGCAGCGCGTTAAAGGTGAGCGGGGGCACAAGCTCGCCGCCGTCCGATTGCGCCACAAAAGCCAGACCCCATATAAGGGCGGTAAGGCAAAGTATTAAACTTCCCTTTAAATTATTTTTCCTCATTGTTCAACTTCTCTTTTCTCATCGTGAGGGATATACGTTTTTTCGGCACGTCAACGCTAAGCACCCAAACCTTTACCACATCCCCCACCTTTAAAACCTCGGAGGGGTGCTTTATAAAGCGGTTTGTTATCTGCGATATGTGCACCAGTCCGTCCTGGTGCACGCCTATATCAATAAACGCGCCGAAATCTATTACATTGCGCACCGTGCCCTTTAATTCCATTCCGGGTTTCAGGTCTTCCATAGACATAATATCCTGCCTAAGCATTGGCGCGGGCAGCTCGTCGCGCGGGTCTCTGCCCGGGCGCTCAAGCTCTTTTACAATATCGTTAAGGGTGGGCACGCCTATTTCAAGCTCGCGCGCGGTTTCCTCCGCGCCCTTTGCCGCAACCTTTTCGGCCAAACCCTCGGCACTTCCGTTTTTAACGTCGTTTTCCGAATAATCGCACAGCTTTAAAAGCTTTTCGGCTGCCGCGTAGCTTTCGGGGTGAACACCCGTGTTATCAAGCGGCTGCTTTCCATCAGCAATGCGCAAAAATCCCGCGCATTGCTCAAAGGCTTTAGGCCCTAATTTCGGCACTTTTTTAAGCTGCGCGCGCGAGGTGAATTTGCCGTTTTCTTCCCTGTAGGTCACAATATTTTTTGCAATCACAGCACCGAGACCCGCCACGCGGGATAAAAGCGGAGCGGACGCGGTATTAAGATCAACCCCAACGGAGTTTACGCAATCCTCCACCACGCCGTCAAGCGCGCTGCCTAATTGCGCGGGCGGCATATCGTGCTGGTACTGCCCCACGCCTATAGCCTTCGGGTCGATTTTTACAAGCTCTGCAAGCGGGTCTTGCAATCTTCGCGCAATGGAAACGGCGCTGCGCAGTGAAACGTCGTAATCGGGAAATTCCTCCGCCGCCAACTTTGAGGCGGAATAAACGCTCGCGCCCGCCTCGGATACCACCATATACGAAAGCCCGTCGTTCAGCTCTTTTATAACCTCGGCGGCGAAAACCTCGGTTTCGTGGCTTGCCGTTCCGTTGCCTATGGCGAAAACCCTGACGGAGTACTTTTTAACAAGCGCCTTTATTATTGCTTTTGCCTCTTCCACCTTGTTTTTCGGCGGAACGGGGTATATAACTCCCGTATCAAGCACCTTGCCCGTGCCGTCCACAACCGCCACCTTGCAGCCTGTTCTGTAGCCGGGGTCAAGCCCTATTGTCACCTTGTCCTTAACGGGCGGCTGCATAAGCAGCTGGCGAAGATTGGTGGAAAACACCTTAATGGCTGAATTGCTTGCCTTTTCGGTTAAAGCCGCCCTTATCTCCCTTTCGACCGACGGGAAAATAAGGCGGTTATACGCGTCGGTCGCCGCCGCTCTTACGGTCTCGGTGGCAGGCGAACCCTCTTTTATATGATTTTTACCTATAATGAACATAGCTTTATCGCTGTCAAGCTCAAGCGATACCTTTAAAATCCCCTCTTTTTCGCCGCGGTTTATTGCAAGCACGCGGTGGTCGGGAATTTTAGCGACCGACTCGGAATAATCCTTATACATTTCATAAACGCCCGCGTCCTCTGCCGCTGCCTTTACGTTTAAAATGCCGTGCGCCGAGCATACAAAACGTAGCCGCTTTCTTATATCCGCGTCGTCCGATATTTTCTCGGCAATTATATCCATAGCGCCCGCAAGCGCGTCTTCTGCTGTTTCAACGCCCTTTTCTTCGTTTATGTAGTCGGCAGCTATTGCTATAGGCTCAGAGCAATCGGGGTTTTGCGCATAAATCAGCTCTGCTAAAGGTTCAAGCCCCTTTTCCTTTGCAACGCTCGCCCGCGTTTTGCGCTTTTTCTTGTAGGGTCTGTAAATATCGTCAAGCTCGGTCAGGGTTTTTGCACTTTCAATTGCGGCGGCAAGCTCGTCGGTCAAAGCGCCCTGCTCTTCAATCGCCGCCTTTATCTTTTCCCGCGTTTCGTCCATATTGCGCAGGTATTTAAGCCTAACGTCCAGCTCGCGCAAAACCTGGTCGTCAAGCGAGCCTGTAGCCTCCTTGCGGTAGCGCGCAATAAAGGGTATGGTGTTGCCCTCGTCTATCAGCTTTACCGTGTTTTCAACCTGAAAAGGTTTAAGCGAAAATTCCTCTGTTAATGCTTTTAGTATATCCATTTTTTCACCTGTTGCTGTTTTCTATTATTTTTTCGGCGGTTTTAAGCCCGTCCGCCGCAGCGGACATTATTCCGCCGGCATATCCCGCTCCCTCGCCGCAGGGGTAAACGCCGCGGCAGGAAACGCTGCAAAGCTCTTCATTCCTTACTATTCTTACAGGGGAAGAAGACCTTGTTTCGGGGGCGGTAAGCACCGCCGATTTATCGGCAAAGCCCTTTATTTTGCGGTCGAAAAGCATAATTCCGTTTTTAAGCCCTGATAGAACAAATTCGGGGAAAATACCGCCGATGTCGGACACAACGGGGTTCGGCTTTACGGTGGGCTTAACGCGTGTAAACTCCGCCTTTTCACCGAAAACAAACGCCCCCACCGTGCTTACGGGCACGCCGCCGCCCGCAATATTATATGCCGCCTGCTCTATTTTTCTTTGAAACTCGCAGCCGCCCAAAACGCCACCCTCAATATCCTCGGGCAGCACGCTTACCAAAAGCGCGCTGTTCGCATTCACCCCGTCGCGGCGGCTGCGGCTCATACCGTTTACGGCAACGCCGCAGTTTTCACTTGAAGCGTTTATAACCTCGCCCCCGGGGCACATACAAAAGGTGTATACTCCCCTGTTATCGGGGTGGGCTGAAAGCTTGTAATCCGCCGCCGAAAGCGTGGGGTGGTTAGCAAAATCGCCGTATAAAGCGCGGTTTATATCGCTTTGCAAATGCTCTATTCTTACTCCCACCGAAAACGGCTTTCTTATAAGCTCAAATTCTTCGTTTATAAGCATATTAAAGGTATCTCTTGCGGAATGACCCGTTGCAAGTATCAGCGTATCGCAGGGGATCTCATTGCCGCAGACGGTAACCGAATAAACGCCGCCGTTTCTGCGGTTTATTTTATCAAGCCGCGCGCCGAAACGTACCTCGCCGCCGAGCGTTATTATCTCGTTTCGTATGCTTTTAACCACGCATGAGAGTATATCCGTTCCGATATGCGGCTTTGCGTCGGTCAATATTTTTTCGGGCGCGCCGTGGCTTACAAATACCTTTAAAATTTCGCGGCAGCGGCTGTCCTTTATTCCTGTATTCAGCTTTCCGTCAGAAAAAGTACCCGCGCCGCCCTCGCCGAACTGAACGTTCGATTCGGTATTTAAAGCCCCGCCCGCAAAAAAGCTTTCAACATCGCGTATGCGGGCGTCAACATCCTGCCCGCGTTCAAGCACCAATGGGCGCATACCCGCGCGCGCCAGCGCCAAGGCGGCAAACATTCCCGCAGGGCCGAACCCCGCAACCACGGGGCGCATATTTGTTTTGCCCGCCTTTTGCCAAACGTACTCAGTTTCACGGTACAGCTGCGCGCCGTTTTTCTCAAAACATTTATCGTTTTCCGTGCATACGAGCAGCGAGCAGCAAAAATGAACGTCGTTTTTATGCCGCGCGTCCACCGATTTACGGAAAAGCGACGCATCTTTAATATTTTTTCTGTCGGTTTTAAGCGCCTTTGCCGCCGCATATGTCAAATTTGAAAAATCGTAATCAAGCGGCAGCTTTACATTATTTATTATCAGCATTTGTTATTCGCTCCCGCAATACTTTCCGCGGCGCAAAGCGCGCTCGACCATGCCCATTGCAAATTAAAGCCGCCGCAATCGCCGTCAATATCCAATATTTCGCCTATTGCATAAATCCCCTTATTATCGCGGCTTTCCATTGTTTTGCAATTAAACTGCGCCGTGTCAAGCCCGCCCGCTGTCACCTGCGAATTGGCAAAGCCCGTAGTACCCGTAATTTTAAAGCGCATATCCTTTAAAAGCGCGGTTATTCGCTTTATATCCTGCTTTGTGAGCGTGGCTGAGGAATTTGTCAGCCCCAAATTCGCGCTCTTTATAATTATCTGCCCGAGCCGCTTATTAAGCATACCCGTGAAAAATTCGTCAAGGCAGCGTTCTTTCAGCCTTTCAGCCCTTATATTAAGCTCGTTTTCAAGCGCGGAAAATTCTGTGGCGGGCATAATATCAAGCGATATTTCGCAGCCGCCGTTTCTCTCCGCCGTGCCCGAAAGCTGCAATATCGGCGGACCTGAAAGCCCGTAATCGCAAAAAAGTACCTCGCCGTATTCCTTGCGCAGCACCTTTCCGCCTTTAAGCAAAGAAACATCTGCATTGATTTTTATGCCTTTTAGCTGCTTTACAATATCCGTAGGGGTTTTAAGCTGAACAATTGCGGGCAGTGTTTCCACCGTATCAAACCCCGCTTTTTTCATAATCTGCAAAACAGAGCCGGTACAGCCGTATTTTTCGCCGCCCGAAAGCAGCCCCGCCGCAATTATTATATTCCTTGCCAAAAAGCTCATATTTCCCGCAATTACCTTGTAAAGCCCGCCCTGAACCTGAATATTTGTAACCGCCGTTTCGGTGCATACCGTAACACCCATCTCCTCCGCCGCAAAGCGCAGGCAATCAACAACCGAAGCCGCCTGGAGCGACGCGGGGTAAGCCTTATCTCCCTCAAACACAAAATTTACGCCGATTTCTTTAAAAAACTCTTCGCATACTGTTCTGTCAAAGCGGGTAAGCGCATATTCGGCAAAATCGGGGTGCTTGCCGTGGTAGCGGGAAATATCAATATTCTTATTTGTTATATTGCACCTGCCGTTGCCCGTTGCGGCAAGCTTTTTGCCCACGCGCGGCATTGCCTCCAAAAGCCTTACGCTTAAATTGCCGTTACGCTTTTTAAGCGCAACCGCCGCGCACAGTCCCGCAGCGCCGCCGCCTATAATAATCACATCGTTTTTCATAATCAGTGCCGTTCTTCAAAATTTGAGTAGGTCTCGCAAAACCGCGCCTGAAAGGACGGTTCTTCGTCTCCCGCATATAAATGAGATATATCCCCGAAGCCGCACATACGAAAAACCGCCGCACCCTGCTCGCGCTCTTCGGTTACAAGGGTGGTAACCGAGCTTGGCAGCGCGCAGAAATTATGCCACAGCACTACAGGCGAAATTCCGAGCAAGTGCGAAAGAATTACGCACTCAACCCCGAAATGGCAGAAAAGCGCCACGGTCTCGCGGCTTTCATGCTCCACCCTGTAAATATTGCCGTTGCGCACATAACCGTGCTTTTTCGTTATTTCATCAATACCCGAGCAAACGGCATAAAATTTATCCCTTACGTTTCCGCTTTGCATAAGGGGCGTTTTAAACCAATTTTTATTATCGTAGTAGTCGCTTTCCGCCGTCCAGAAACTCGGCATTAAATCCCACGGAATACGCTTGTTGCCCGCGTCGGGATCGATAATGTACCCGTCAAATTCCCTTAACCAATCGCATATTTCGGCAGTTTTGCCGAGAGCTTTCAATGTAGGCTCTGCGGTGGCTTTTGCTCTGCCTAAGGGCGAGCAGTAAATATCGCCTATATTCTGCTTTAAAAGCCTGTCCCTTAAAAGCAGAACCTCGCGTTTACCCTTTTCGGTAACCGAGTCAATTTCATAATCGGGGTCGCCGTGACGAATTATAAGTAATTTCATTTTTCGGTTTCCTCCTCATATCCTGCCTTTTTAAGAATTTTTATATCCTCCGCTGTGGGGTTATAAATATCGGGGCGGCGCTCCTTGGTTATAAGCAGCGATTTTATTCTGCGCCATTCTGCAATTTTTGCGTGATTGCCCGAAAGCAGCACCTCGGGCACTTCCCTTTCGTGCCACACGGCGGGGCGGGTATACTGCGGGTATTCAAGCAGCCCCGAAAAATGGCTTTCCTCTTCAAAGCAAATATCGTCCGATAAAACGCCCGGCAGCATTCTGCACACCGCGTCCGCCACCGTAAGCGCGGGCAGCTCGCCGCCTGTTAAAACATAATCGCCTATGGAAATCTCTTCGTCCACTATTTCTTCAATAACGCGCTCGTCAACCCCCTCGTAATGCCCGCAAATCAGCATTACGCGGTCAAGACGGGATAGCTCCCTCGCCTTTTCCTGGGTGAATTTTTCGCCCTTGGGCGACATATATATAACGCGCGGCTTTTCTTCGGTTTCTTTAACAAGGCTTTTGTAGCAATTGTAAATGGGGTCTGCCGCCATTATCATTCCCATTCCGCCGCCGTAGGGCATATCGTCCACCTTGTTGTGCTTGTTCCCCGCAAAATCGCGTATATTCGTGCAAACTATTTCAACCTTTTCGGCTCGGCGCGCCCTGCCTATTATGCTTTCGCTCATTACCGTTTCGCACATTTCGGGAAAAAGGGTAAGAATATCAATCCTCATCGTCAAAAATTCCTTTCATCGGGCGAATTATTACCCGCCCGTTTTCAGGCTCGGCTGATACTATAACCTCGTCTATTGCGGGAATAAGGTATTCTTTATTATTTTTTGTTATGTGCCATACATCGTTAGCCCCGGTAGCCGAAACGTCCGTCACCGTGCCGTATTCCTTTTCGCTGTCCGCGTCATACGCGGTGCAGCCTATTATATCCTCAACGAAATATCTGCCCTCGGGAAGATGCGCGTCCTCGCGGTCGATATAGACCGTTTTCCCGCGCAATTTCTCTGCCTGCTCGATAGTTTCGGTATTTTTAAAGCTTGCAATTACCACGCCGCCGTGCGGCTGCGCCTTTAAAACAGTAACGCTGTTTTCTCCGTTTTCATCAAGATAAAGCTTTTTAAACTGTGCTAAAAATTCGCCCGAATCAGCCCACGGCTGTATTCTTACCATTCCTCTGACACCGTGCGTGCCTACAATTTTACCCGTTTCAAGATATTTTTTAATCATAAGTCCTCCGAAAGAAAAAGGGGTCGGACAAGCGCTGTCCGACCCCTTGGTAATCAGTCTATTTCAACCGATATTTTGCCGTTTTCCCTGTTGGCGGCGGCGCGCATTACAACACGTATAGCCTTGGCAATTCTGCCCTGCTTGCCGATAACGCGACCCATATCATTTTCAGCAACGTGAAGATGATAAACGGTAACGCCCTCTTCATTCGGCTCATCAACAGTAACGTTTACCTCGTCGGGATTTTCTACAAGCCCCGAGGCAATGGAAATAAGAAGCTCTTTCATTGTTTTACCTCACAAGAATATTAAAGAACACCGTTCTTTTTAAGCAATGCCTTTACGGTGTCGGTCGGCTGAGCTCCGTTGGAGATCCACTTTTTAGCCTTTTCGGCGTCAATGTTAACTGCTGCCGGATCCTTTGTGGGATCGTAAGTGCCTATCTCTTCGATAAAGCGACCGTCGCGCGGATATCTGGAATCAGCCACAACAACGCGGTAAAAGGGAGCTCTTTTTGCGCCCATGCGGCGAAGTCTGATTTTTACTGCCATGGTATTACACCTCCGTATTCATAATATCTATGTTTAAAATATGTGTTATGCCGGATAGGCATTTTCACCCTGTCGGGCGTAACACACATTTTAAAAACCCATTCCGTTTTTGCCCGATGTTCTGAGGTTATGCATCATTCGGCGCTTGCCGCCCTTTGTGTTCATTTGCTTGAACATCTTTTTCATCTGCTCGTACTGGCGCAAAAGCTTGTTTACGTCCTCTACCCTCATACCCGAGCCCGCCGCTATTCGCTTGCGGCGCGAGGCGTTTATAATATCGGGCTTTTCGCGCTCCTTTTTGGTCATTGATTTTATAATTGCCTCAATGCGCAGCAGCTGGCGGTCGTCAATATCAACATCCCGCAATTGCTTATCCATTCCCGGCAGCATTGAAAGTATGCTCTTTAAAGAGCCCATTTTCTTTATCTGGCGGAACTGCTCCAAAAGGTCGTTCATATCAAAGCGGTTTTCTTCAAGCTTTCTTGCCGCCTCTTCCGCTTTTTTCTGGTCCATTTCGCTTTCTACCCGCTCTATAAGCGAGAGAACGTCGCCCATTCCCAGTATTCGTGACGCCATTCTGTCGGGGTGGAACTCATCCAATTCATCTAACTTTTCGCCCACGCCCACAAACATTATCGGCTTGCCCGTAACCGCCCTTACCGAGAGCGCCGCGCCGCCGCGTGTGTCGCCGTCAAGCTTGGTTAAAATAACGCCGTCAATTTCAAGAATATCGTTAAACGCCTTGGCAATGTTTACCGCGTCCTGACCGACCATTGAGTCTATAACAAGCAGTATATCGTTTACCTCAACCGCCTCGGTTATGCGCTTTAGCTCCGCCATAAGCTCGTCGTCTATGTGCAAACGACCCGCCGTATCGAGTATTACGAAATCATAGCCGTAATCCCGCGCGTGGGCTACCGCCTTTACCGCGGTTTTTTCGGGCTTTTCAGTCCCCATTTCAAAAACCGGGGTATCAACCGCCTTGCCTACCACCTTTAGCTGCTCAATAGCCGCGGGGCGGTAAATATCGCAGGCTACAAGCAGCGGCCTGTGCCCCTGCGATTTCAAATACTTTGCAAGCTTTGCCGAGTGGGTGGTTTTACCCGAGCCCTGAAGACCGCACATCATAATAACTGTGGGTATTTTATTGGATATTTTAAGCCTTGCCTGCTCGCTGCCCATTAAGGCGGTAAGCTCTTCCTTAACTATTTTTACCACCGTTTGCGGGGCGGTAAGGCTTTCCATAACATTTTCGCCTATGCACTTTTCGGTAACGGCGTTTGTAAAGTCCTTTGCGACCTTATAGTTAACGTCCGCCTCCAAAAGTGCCAAACGCACCTCGCGCATTGCGGTTTTAACGTCCGCCTCGCTTAACTTTCCCTTAGAACGCAGGCGCTTGAACACGCCTGACAGCTTATCGGATAAATTATCAAACGCCATTTACACACACTCCTAAAGCTTTTCTATAATTTCGGCAGCCTTTTCCGCCGCCCTTTTATCCCCCGCTTTTAAATCGGGTACTACGGCGCGCAGCTCCTCAAAGCGCTCGCAGTAGCGGCATTTCTCTTCAAACGCGTTAAGGCTTTTAACCGCCCGCTTTATTTGGTCGTTTACGCCCTGGCGGGTTATGCCCTCGTTTTCGGCAATTTCGGAAAGGGAGAGATCGTCGTTATAATAATAAGCGGTCAGCTTTCTCTGCTTTTCGCCCAAAAACGCGCCGTAAACATCCAGCAACGCGGAAATATGCAAATTTTTCTCCATAAAAGCACCTCACCTGTAAAGTTCAGAGCTTTACAGGTGAGATTATAGCATATATTTA
>CAKSQS010000013.1 GCA_934486705.1 uncultured Eubacteriales bacterium | reverse complement strand
ATGAAGTCCTTATAGTCGGCGGTAGCCGGCTTGCTGTCGATAGTGAAGGGGTTCTTGCCCTCTGCCTTAAGCGCCGGGTTGTAACGGAACATATCCCAGTATCCGCAGTCAACAGCCTTCTTCATTTCTTTCTGGCAGTTAACCATTCCGCCCTTAATTGAGTGCATTTCGCACGGAGCATAGCCGATAACGAGCGACGGACCGTTGTAAGCCTCAGCCTCTTTAAGAGCCTTGAGGGTCTGGTTCATATCAGCGCCCATAGCTATCTGTGCTACATAAATGTAGCCGTAGGACATAGCGATTTCGGCAAGACTCTTCTTGGCGATTGCCTTACCGGCAGCCGCGAACTGCGCAACCTGACCGATATTGGAAGCCTTGGAAGCCTGACCGCCTGTGTTGGAGTAAACCTCGGTATCGAATACCATAATGTTTACGTTGTTGCCCTGTGCCAAAACGTGGTCAACACCGCCGAAGCCGATATCATAAGCCCAACCGTCGCCGCCGAATATCCAAACGGACTTCTTGGAGAGGTATTCCTTATGATTAAGAACATCCTTGCAGAGTGCGCAATCGGCATTTTCCTTTTCAAGAACAGCGGCAAGTGCCTTAGAGGCGTCTGCATTCTTAGCGCCGTCTTCAAGAGTGGCAAGGTATTCTTCCGCAGCGGCTTTAAGCTCTGCGCTTGCTTTATCGGATTCGGTCATCTGCTTAACTTCACCGATAAGACGGTCGCGTATAGCTTTCTGACCGAGGTACATACCGTAGCCGTGCTCTGCGTTATCCTCAAACAGCGAGTTTGCCCATGCAGGACCGTGACCCTCGGCGTTTGTGGTGTACGGAGAGGTAGCGGCAGGACCGCCCCAAATGGACGAGCAGCCGGTAGCGTTTGAAATATACATTCTGTCGCCGAAAAGCTGGGTTATGAGACGTGCGTATGAAGTCTCGGCGCAGCCGGCGCAGGAGCCTGAAAATTCAAGCAGCGGCTTTTTGAACTGAGAGGTTATAACGTTTGCGTCGGTTGCAACGTCCTTCTTCTCGGTTACCTTTGCTACGCAGTAATCAAAAGATTTCTGCTCCTCAAGCTGTGATTCCTGCGGAACCATTTTAAGGGAGTTGGTCGGACATACACCGATACAAACTCCGCAGCCCATACAATCAAGCGGGGAAACGGTTAAAGCGTACTTGTAATCTGTCTTAAGGAACGGCTTGGGAGCAACCTTTAAGGTGGCGGGAGCGGCAGCTACTTCTTCGTCGGTCAAAACGAACGGACGGATAGTAGCGTGCGGGCAAACAAACGCGCACTTATTGCACTTAGCGCAGGTATCGGGATTCCACTCGGGAACCATAACTGCAACGCCGCGCTTTTCATAAGCGGACGCGCCCTGCTCGAACGTACCGTCTGCGTGATCCATAAATGCGGAAACAGGCAGAGCGTCACCGTTCATAAGGCCTACGGGCTTCATTATATCGTCAACCATTTTAACGAGCTTTGCAGGGCCTTCTTCCTTAACGGGAGCGGTGTTATCCACAGCGTTTGCCCAGTCAGCCGGAACGTCAATTTTAACGTAAGCGGTAGCGCCCGCGTCGATAGCCTTTTCGTTCATTTCAACTATCTCTTTGCCCTTCTTCATAAACTTCTGGGCTTTTTCCTTCATATAGCCGATAGCCTCAGCCTCGGGAAGAACCTTTGAAAGCGAGAAGAAAGCAGACTGCAAAACGGTGTTGGTACGCTTGCCGAGACCGATTTCAGCCGCAATGTCGATAGCGTTAACGGTGTAAAGCTGAATGTTATTCTTAGCAATATAGCGCTTAGCCTCAGCCGGCATATGGTGGTTAAGCTCGTCAAGATTCCACTGGCAGTTAATAAGGAATACGCCGCCGGGTTTAACGTCGTTAACCATCTTGTAGCCCTTTGTTACATAAGACGGGTTATGGCAGGCAACAAAGTCAGCCTTGTTTATGTAATAGGGGCTCTTTATCGGCTTATCGCCGAAACGCAGGTGAGAAATGGTAATACCGCCGGTCTTCTTCGAGTCATACTGGAAGTAAGCCTGAACGTATTTATCGGTATGGTCGCCGATGATCTTAATGGAGTCTTTGTTAGCGCCGACAGTACCGTCGCCGCCGAGACCCCAGAATTTGCACTCAATTGTGCCTTCCGCCGCGGTATTCGGAGCTTCCTCCTCGGGGAGAGAAAGGTTGGTAACATCATCGTTAATACCTATTGTGAAGTTGTGCTTGGGCTCTGCCTTATCAAGCTCCTTGTAAATTGCAAAAATGCTTGAAGGCGGTGTGTCCTTAGAGCCGAGACCGTATCTGCCGCCTACAACAGCGTCGATATGTCTGCCTTCCTCTGCAAGAGCGGCAACAACATCAAGATAAAGCGGTTCGCCCAAAGCGCCGGGCTCTTTTGTTCTGTCAAGAACTGCGATCTTCTTAACGGTGGACGGAATAGCCGCAACCAGCTTGTCCGCTTTGAAAGGACGGTAAAGACGTACCTTTACAAGACCTACCTTTTCGCCCTTTGCGGTTAGGTAATCAATAACCTCTTCCGCAACGTCGCAGATAGAGCCCATAGCCACAATAACCTTTTCGGCATCGGGTGCACCGTAGTAGTTGAAGAGCTTATAGTCTGTGCCGATCTTTTCGTTGATCTTGTCCATGTACTTCTCAACGATATCGGGTATAGCGTCGTAATACTTATTGCAAGCCTCGCGGTGCTGGAAGAAAATATCTCCGTTTTCGTGCGAGCCGCGCATTACGGGGTGCTCAGGATTTAAGGCGCGCTTTCTGAACGCCTCAACCGCGTCCATATCGCACATTTCTTTAAGGTCTTCATAGTCCCATATCTGGATCTTCTGAATTTCGTGCGAGGTTCTGAAACCGTCAAAGAAGTTGATAAACGGAACTCTGCCCTCAATAGACGCCAAGTGAGCGACAGGACCTAAGTCCATAACCTCCTGCGGGTTGGTTTCGGCAAGCATCGCAAAGCCTGTTTGACGGCAGGCATAAACATCCGAATGGTCGCCGAAAATGTTAAGCGCGTGGCTTGCTACGCAGCGAGCCGATACGTGGAAAACGCAGGGGAGCAATTCACCCGCGATTTTGTACATATTCGGGATCATAAGTAAAAGTCCCTGCGAGGCGGTGAACGTGGTGGTTAAAGCACCGGCTGCCAAAGAGCCGTGCACAGTACCGGCAGCGCCTGCCTCCGACTGCATTTCGGCAACGTTTACGGTAGTGCCGAATATGTTTTTAAGCCCCTGTGCCGACCACTGATCAACATAGTCCGCCATAGGGCTGGACGGGGTTATCGGGTAGATACCTGCTACCTCGGTAAACGCATAGGCAACATGTGCCGCGGCGTTATTGCCGTCCATGGTCTTGAATTTTCTGGCCATTGAAAATTCCTCCTATTATAAATTTAATGAGATGTTCTCATACGATACATATAATAACACTTTTTTCTTCCCGTGTAAACAGGAAATTGTTTAATTTCGGGAGAAAAGTTTGTTAAAAATAAATTTTATGGGTAAACGCGTAATTTTTCCCGGGCTCTACGGCGGTAATACCTTCTTTTTCCTTTAATTCATAGCTTGAATTTTCAAGCGGCGTTGCTCCGCTCCAGGGTTCTAAGCAAATATATTTTGCCCCCGGCTTTTGCCATAAAAGGAAATAATCAAGGCCCGTAAAATCAAGGCTTACGCTCTTGCCCGTAACGCGGTTTCTGAGGGTTACGAAATTAGACTTTACATCCTTAAACACAAGCGCGTCCACCGCGAAATATTTTTCATAAAGCGGCAGCACTTTGCTTTCTTTAAGCACGGGCGTTACCGTGCCGTCAAGCAGATTGCCGTTAAGATTCCAGGCGTTAAGCGTTTCCTCGCGCTCAAAAATAATGTCGTACTGCTCTATACCCTCGGGGCAGGCGTAAGCCTCGTGCGCACCGACGGACATATACATAGTATCGTCGGATAAATTCTTAACGTCGTATATAACGGTTATTTTGCCGAAATCAAGCGCGAACTTTACCCTGAACTCAAATTCCCACGGGAACTGCTTTAAGGTTTCGGCATTGCTTTTAAGCAGCAGGACCGCCGCGGTTTCGGTTTTGCTTTCAACCTCAAAATCCATCAATTTCGCAAATCCGTGCTTTGCAAGGTGATATTCCTTGCCGCCGTGAGTGAATTTATCGTCGCGAAGACCGCCGCACATCGGGAAAAGCACGGGTGCTGTACCCTCCCATACGTCGGGGTCGCCGCTCCACTGCCTATCCTCGCCGTTTACGGTTATGCGCCTTATTTCCGCACCGTGGGTATCAATATCGACCGACAGAATATTATTTTTCAGATTTACCATTATTCACCAACTCCTTTACGCTTTATTATAAACCGCCCGAACCTATTTTTCAACCCCTGCATAAAATATCATCGGGGGTGATATTCCATGGATAAATCTTTAATAGAAAAATACAGAAAAGAAATGCTTGAAAAGTACGGCAGTATAGCGCCCGCCGCGGCGATGAATACAGAGGCGACGGAAGCAGACGAAAAACCCGCGCCTTCCGAAAAGGGCAGGCTTTCCGCGTGGGTTACGTCGGTTGCAAATATATATCCCGTAAAAAACGCAAGGGTAACGGTTTTCACAGGCTCGCCCGATAATATGACGGTGGTGGCTTCGGGCGCGACCGACGAAAGCGGCAAAACAAAGGAATTTTTGCTTGACGCGCCGCCGAAATCGTTATCAATGGCCTCGGGCGCTGCGGCTCTTCCGTACACGCTTTATAATCTGCGTGTCTCGGCTGACGGTTTTCTCGATAACATACACCTTAACATACCCGTATTTTCCGGCATTACGTCGGTACAAAAATCGGATATGCTGCCGAAAGCCGTTGCGGGCGGCAGAACCGACCCTGTTATTTTCAACGAGTTTTCATCGTTTGAGCTTTAAAAAGGGAGGACAATATTATGCCTAACATAATTGCTCCCGTAATACCCGAAACCATAACGGTGCACCTAGGTGCGCCCGATTCGGCTGCGCAAAACGTGGTAGTGCCGTTTGTGGATTACATTAAAAACGTTGCTTCAAGCGAAATTTACCCTACCTGGCCCGAAAACGCGCTGCGCGCAAATATTTACGCCATTATAAGCTATGCGCTTAACCGAATTTACACCGAATGGTATCGCTCGCGCGGGTATAATTTTGATATAACTAACACCACAAGATACGACCAGGCTTTTGTTCCCGACAGGGAAATTTTTGAAAACATAAACGATATTGTGGACGAAATATTTGATGAATACGTGGTGCGCGAGGGCAGCATACAGCCCCTTTTCACCCAGTTTTGCAACGGCACCACTTCAACCTGCGCGGGGCTTTCGCAGTGGGGCACGGTTTCTCTTGCCGAGCAGGGGCTTTCGCCCCTTGAAATACTCAAAAGATTTTACGGCGATGATATTTTAATTCTTACCGATACTCCCGTAACGTCGGTGGGCGAATCATACCCCGGCGAGCCGCTCCGCCCGGGGGACGATTCAAACAGCGTTAAGGTAATACAGACCGAGCTTAACCGAATAGCGCAAAACTACCCCGCAATACCGAAAATACGCCTTGAAAACGGGTTTTACGGCGTTGATACCGAGGACGCGGTGCGGGAATTTCAGCGTATTTTTTCGCTGCCCGTAACAGGCGAGGTAGATAAAGCCACATGGTACACAATAAAAAGGTACTACAACGGAGTAAAGCAGCTTTCCGAGCTTACAAGCGAGGGCATAAACATAGGCGAGGCAACTCTGCCCTACGCGCCCGAGCTTTCTGCCGGAATGGAAGGGCTTCCGGTAAGGGCGCTGCAATATTATATGGACGTTATAGCCTACCTTAACCCCGAGCTTGACCCCGTGACCGTAAACGGCGTATTCGATCCCGCAACGGTTCAGGCGGTTGAGAATTTCCAACGCTTTTACGGTCTGCCCGTAACAGGCAGGGCAAACGCGGCGCTTTGGAATATTTTAAATCGCGAATACCGCGCAAGCGTGCAGTCCCTCCCCGCAGGATACGAAAGCGGGCTTGCAAAAATATACCCCGGTTATGTTTTGAGCGTAGGCTCGCAGGGCGAAAACGTCAGCGATCTTCAGACCTACCTTTCATATATAGGCAGGGTATACCCCGAAATTCCCGAAATTCCGGTTACGGGGTATTACGGCACACAAACGCGCGACGCGGTTTATACCTTTCAGCGCCTTTTCGGGCTGCCGCAAAGCGGGCTTGTGGGCTTTAACACATGGTTCAGCATAGCAAACGAATACAATATGCTGAAAGCACAGGAATAATTTAGTAATTGAGCGTGTCGAAAAATTCGCCACGCTCCCCTACGGGAATGCCGTTCGCAAAAATCATAGATTTTTGACTGCACTCTATCCCCGCCAATACCACCCCAGTGCCCTTGAAAAATAGCTTTTAAAGCTATTTTTCGCTTACAAGGTGTTTTTCCGCGCATGTCAGCGGAAAAACGAAAAATGCGGCGTTTACGCCGCAAAAATAGAATTTGGGGTTTATTGACAGACTGAAACCACCGTTTGAATCGGTGGTTTTGATTATATCTGCAAAAAGCAATATTTACATAATTTTAAACAGTAATTGTATAGCGTGAGAAAGAGATAAATGCTATCATATTTTCAGGTGATGAATAATATGGCTTACAGTGTTTATTTAAGTAAGGAAAGTTTTTTAAAGGATAATTCGGAGCAGCACGCATATCTGCCGTTTTCTGATGATACCTCGGTATTATCAGAGCCCTTAACGGTAGGCGGAAAGCTTTTCCCGAACCGCCTTGTCTGCCAGGCAATGGAGGGGTGCGACGGAACAGCTGATGGAAGACCCTCGGAGCTTACCCGCCGCCGCTACGAAAGATTCGCAAGGGGCGGAGCGGGGCTTATCTGGTTTGAAGCAACCGCCGCCATGGAAGAGGGGAGAGCAAACCCGCGCCAGCTTTACATTAACGAAAAAACTCTTGACAGTTTTAAGGCGCAGGTGGAAAATATAAAGGAGACGGCAATAAAAGCCAACGGGTATGAGCCGATAGTAATTATGCAGTGCACACATTCGGGGCGGTACAGCAAGCCGCACGGCGTACCCGAGCCGCTGATTGCATATAACAACCCGATTTTTGAAAAGGATAACCCGATACCGAGCGACAGAATTGTTACCGACGAATATTTGGACAGGGTAAAGGACGCGCTTATCGGCGGCGCCAAATTGGCTCAAAAGGCGGGGTTTGACGGCGTTGACATTAAATGCTGCCACAGATATCTTAACAGCGAGCTGCTCTCTGCATATAACAGGGAGGGGCGCTACGGCGGCAGCCTTAAAAACCGAACAAGGCTTTTGCGCGAGAGCATATTGGGCGCTATGGAAAACACGGCGGGAGATTTTTTGGTTTCTTCACGGCTGAATGTTTACGACGGTTTTCCGTACCCTTACGGTTTCGGCGTATCAGAGGACGGCTCTGCCGAGTTTGATCCTTCCGAGCCCGAGCGGCTTATTAACAAGCTTTATTCCTACGGCGTAAGGCTGCTTAACATATCAATGGGCAACCCGTATTTCAACCCGCACGTCAACCGCCCGTTTTCCAAGGGCGGGTATGTGCCGAATGAACACCCGATTACAGGCGTCAGCCGAATGCTAAAGGGTACAGAAACGCTTAAAAAGGCAGTGCCCGATATGGCGCTTATTTGTTCGGCGCTTTCCTACCTCGGCGTTGCAGCCCCGAATGTTGCCGCAGGCTTTATTTCGGGCGGCGGCTTTGATTTTGCGGGCTTCGGCAGAACCGCCTTTGCCTACCCCGATTTTGCAAACGATATTATTAAAAACGGCGGAATGGATAAATCAAAATGCTGTCTTGCTTGCTCAAAATGCACCGAAATAATGCGTGCGGGCGGAACGCCGGGCTGCATTATCAGGGATAAAGAGGTTTATATGCCTATATATAATAAATATTGCGTGGGTGAAAAATGATGAAAAAAACAGCTTTGGTAACAGGCGTTGCGGGCGGAATAGGCTTTGCAACCGCAAAAAAATTGGCGGAAAACGGGGTTTCGGTTTACGGAATGGATATAGCCGAAAAAATGCCCCGAGAAATTGACGGAGATTTTACATATTTCCGCGGCGATTTAAGCCGCGCGGAGGACAGAAATAATTTCATAAAAGCGGCAACGGAGAAATTCGGGCGCATAGATATTCTTGTGAATGTGGCGGGGGTAGCCCCGAAAATACGCGCCGATCTGCTTGATATGACCGAGGAAAGCTATGATTTTGTTATGAATATAAACACAAAGGGGACGCTGTTTTTAACTCAGGCAGCTGCTAAGGAAATGGTTAAAAACGCGGGAGAAAACAAGGGCGCTATAGTAAATATCTCCTCAATGTCGGCATATACAAGCTCGGTAAACCGCGGTGAATACTGCATTTCAAAGGCGGGCGTTTCAATGATAACCGCGCTTTTTGCGGACAGACTTGCGGAATACGGCATAGCCGTAAACGAAATACGCCCCGGAATTATTAAAACGGGTATGACATCTACCGTAAAGGAAAAATACGATAATTTAATAAACGGCGGCTTACTACCTATAAAGCGCTGGGGAGCGCCCGAGGACATAGCCGACGCCGTGTGGACCTTGGCAAACGGCTCTTTACCATATGTTACGGGGCAGTCGATAGACGTTGACGGCGGCTTTCACATCAGGAGACTTTAAATGGAATACATTTCTTATGACGTTTTGGTTGTCGGCACGGGCGCTGCGGGGTATAACGCCGCAAACCGCATAAAGCAGTTCGGCAAAAAAAGCGTTGCAATTATTACCGAGGGTATAAATTGCGGCACTTCGAGAAACACCGGCAGCGATAAGCAGACCTACTATAAATTGGGGCTCGGCGGAGATACGCCCGACAGCGTTGCCCGCATGGCGGAAAACCTTTTTGCCTGCGGCAGTGTTGACGGCGATACCGCACTTTGCGAGGCATCACTTTCGGCGCGCTGCTTTTTAAATTTGGCGGAACTCGGCGTGGAGTTTCCCGTTAACAGATACGGCGAATACATAGGCTACAAAACCGACCACGACCCATATGCCAGAGCCACATCCGCCGGTCCGCTTACTTCAAAATATATGACCGAGGCTCTGCAAAAAAACGCCGAAAAGCTGGGCGTTGAGGTGCTATCGGGGCTTTTGGCGATTGAGATATTAAAAAATAACAACCGTGTTTGCGGTCTTATCTGCTTGGAAATTGAAAGCGGGAAATTGCAAATTTTTAAATGTGATGATATAATTTGGGCAACGGGCGGCCCTGCGGGAATATACGCCGACAGCGTTTACCCAAAATGCCACACGGGCTCAACCTCCCCCGCGTTTGCGGCGGGCGCGCATTTGCAAAATATGACCGAATGGCAGTACGGCCTTGCCTCAACCAACCCCCGCTGGAATGTTTCGGGCACATATATGCAGGTTTTGCCGCGCTTTGTCTCTGTGGGTGAGGACGGGGAGGAAAACGAATTTTTGCTTGACTTTTTCGGGGATGAATACAAGGCGCTTTCCGCCGTGTTTTTAAAGGGCTATCAGTGGCCGTTTGACAGCCGAAAGGTGCTTGAAGGCTCTTCGGTTATCGATTTGTTGGTTTACAGGGAATGCGTGCTGAAAAAGCGCAGGGTATTTCTTGATTACACCGAAAACCCGTTCGGTCTTAAAAATATTGAATTTGAAAAGCTGTCGAATGAGGCTTACGAATACCTGAACCGCGCCGAGGCTTGCTTCGGCACGCCTATTGAAAGACTTGAAAAGATGAACGCCCCGGCTATTGAGCTTTATAAAAGCAAGGGTGTTTCGCTTACAAACGAGTATCTTGAAATTGCGCTTTGCGCACAGCATAATAACGGCGGAATAGCCGTTGATATGTGGTGGCAAACAGCGCTTAAGGGCTTGTTTGCGGCGGGTGAATGTGCGGGAACGCACGGCATAACCCGTCCGGGCGGCAGCGCGCTCAATGCGGGTCAGGCAGGTTCGCTGCGCGCGGCGCAGTATATTTCGTTTGCGGCAGAAAACACCTGCGCTGAAGAAGATTTTACGGCTGCTGCAAGCGCTGCCGCCGAAAAACAAAAGGATTTTTGCAGCAAAATGCTTGCCAATAGCGACAATGTTAACGAAAGCATTGCAAAAGCCCAAAGAATTATGAGTGATAACGGCGGCGCGATACGCAGAGCGGACAGTATGCTTGAAACCGAAAACCGAATTTTATCGGATATAGCGGATTTCGGAAATAAATTTGGCGTATCCGCCCCGAAGGAGCTTTACAAGGCGTATAAATTGCTCGATATACTGCGTATGCAGGCGGCAACGCTTACCGCCATGATAGATTTTTCCGAGCGTATAGGCAGCACGCGCGGCTCTGCGCTTTATTGCGATGAAAACGGCGAAAAGCGCGCGGGGCTTGAAGAAATATTCCGCTTTAAAGCCGAAAGCGGCGAAACCGCAAATCAAATTCAGGAAATATGCTGCCGAAACGGTGAAATATCCGTTTTATGGCGTGATGTAAGACCAATACCTCAAAACGACGATTTTTTTGAAAACGTATGGCGGCAGTACCGCGAAAACAAAAATATTTATTAGGAGACCTTTAAATGCGAAAATGCGGACTTGTATCGGTAAGCTTCAGAGCCAAAACGCCAAAGGAAATTGTTTCCGCAATGCGGAAATGCGGGCTTTCGTGTATTGAATGGGGCAGTGATGTTCACGCCCCGCAAACGGATAAAGCACGCCTTGAAGAAATACGCAGGCTTTGCGTTGAAAGCGGAATATCCGTTTCATCCTACGGCACGTATTTTAAAATAGGGGCAAATAAAACGGCGGAGCTTGAAGAATATATTAAGGCGGCAAAGCTGCTCGGAACAAATATATTAAGGCTTTGGTGCGGCACAAAGGGGTACGGCGAATACAGCCCCGAGGAATTTAAAGCCCTTATTTGCGAGTGCAGGGAAATTGCCGCAGTTGCAAAGAAAAGCGCCGTTAAGGTTTGTATGGAATGCCATAACGGTACGGTGACCGACTGTAAGGAAGGCGCGCTTGCGCTTATGCGCGAGGTCGGCTCTGACAGCTTTAGAATGTACTGGCAGCCTAACCAATACAAAACCGAGGAAGAAAATCTCGGTTACGCTTGCCTTATTGCGCCGTATACCGAAATAATTCACGTATTTAACTGGTCGGGGGAAGAAAAATATCCGTTAAAAGATGCGGCGGATATTTGGAAAAAATATCTTGCCTGCTTTGCGGACGATATACCGCTCCTGCTTGAATTTATGCCGGACGGCAAAATAGAAAGCCTTGAAACCGAGGCGAAAGCCCTGTTCGGTATTGCGGAAAATACAATTTGAAGAAACGGTGAAAAAATATGAAAGCTGCATTTTTATGTAATTCCGAAAAATGGATTCATGAGGTTTACGCGCCCGAAACCGTAAAGCGGATTAAGGCGCTTACAGAGCTTGACGAAAGGGTTTGCACATATAAAGACCTTATTTCGGGGGGCAGAAACCTTGCAGACGCCGAATACATTTTTTCAACATGGGGTATGCCTGCGCTCACTACAGACGAAATTAAAAAATATTTGCCGAATTTAAAAGCCGTGTTTTACGCCGCAGGCTCTGTTCAGGAATTTGCAAGACCGTTTTTAAAATGCGGCGCGGATGTTTTCAGCGCATGGGCGGCAAACGCAGTGCCGGTGGCGGAATATACCGCGGCACAAATTATACTTGCAAACAAGGGATTTTTCCGCGCGGCGCAGCTTGCAAGCTGCGGCAAACGCAAAGAGGCATACGATGAATTTAAAAAATACCCAGGGAACTACGGGGCAAAAATAGGAATTATAGGCGCGGGAATGATAGGCAAAAGGGTTATAGGTCTGCTTAAAAGCTACCGGCTTGAAATTATGGTATTCGACCCGTTTTTGGAAAATGCCGCGGCGCAGGAATTAGGCGTTAAAAAGGTATCGCTTGAAACGCTGTTTGAAAGCTGCAACGTTATAAGCAATCACCTTGCAAACAATGCGCAAACAAAGGGAATGCTTAACTACGCTCTGTTTTCAAAATTTGTGCCGAATGCAACCTTTTTAAATACCGGGCGCGGCGCGCAGGTGGTAGAAAGCGACCTGTGCAGAATACTTGCCGAGCGCAGCGACGTGACTGCAATTCTCGACGTGACCGACCCCGAACCCCCGCTGCCCGACAGCCCGTTTTTAAAGCTTGAAAACTGTATTCTCACGCCGCATATTGCGGGCAGCAGCGGCTTTGAGGTGCGCAGAATGTCCGCCTTTATGGCGGATGAGCTTGAACGCGCTGCGGGCAATATGCCTACCCGCTTTAAGGTCACCGAAAAAATGCTTGATACTATGGCTTAGATAAATAACCCGAGCGTTGTAATTTATGACAACGCTCGGGTTATTGTTTTATTTTCGGTTCGTAATAAGCGGGGAATGTTGCGTTAAATATCGGTATATGCTTATTTCCCCGATTTTGCGAGGGCAGGAATATCGCCCACGCCGTTTAATATAATGCTTGGGCGGTAAGCGTAGGTCTTGGGAGTTTCGCGGGTTGAAACACCGGAAAGCACCAACACGGTTGACATACCGCTTTCCATTCCCGAAATCACGTCCGTATCCATACGGTCGCCCACCATAACCGCCTCGGCGGAGTGGCATTTCAGCATACGCAGCCCTGTGCGCATCATAAGCGGGTTGGGCTTTCCGCAAAAATAAGCCTGCTTGCCTGTTGCCATTTCTATGGGGGCTACCAGTGCGCGGCAAGCGGGGGCTATGCCGTCTTCAATAGGGCCTGATACATCGGAATTGGCGCCTATAAGCTTAGCGCCTGCCATAACAAGGTTTGTAGCCTTGGTAAGGGTATCGAGCGAATAGGAGCGACCCTCGCCCACGACCACATAATCGGGGTTTACGTCATTCATGGTAATGCCCGCGTCGTACAGGGCGTTTAAGAGCCCCGCCTCGCCTATAACAAACACCGAGCAGCCCGGCGCTTGCTCCTTTAAAAAGGCTGCGGTTGCCAGCGCGCTTGTGTAAAAATGCTCTTCGGGCACATCAAGCCCCATACGCGCTAATTTTTGGTTAAGCTCACGCGGGGTATACGCGCTGTTGTTCGTCAAAAAAAGGTATTCCTTTTCCTCATCGTGCAGCCATTTGATAAATTCCGTAACCCCGGGTAAAATTCGGTTGCCGTGATAAATCACGCCGTCCATATCGCAAATAAAGCCCTTTTTTTGGCTGAAATCGATTTGATTTAATATATCGCTCATATGCTGTCAGCTCACTTTCGTAATCAATAAAATAATTATAGCATCTGAATTTGAAAAATCTACCGTTTTAATGCAGAATTAACATACATTTGACGTAAATTTAAATAAACGGGGAGCGGCTATTGCCGCGCGAACAGGACATCGAATATATTGCGCAGATAATCCGAAGAGGAAACGCCTGTTTTTGCGGGAACAATGAATATGCAGTAGCACAGCACCGCGACTATAAGCAGCAGAACGATAAGAACGATCATTAAGCCGAGATTTTCCTTAAAAAACGAACGCGGTAATTCGGGGGTATCATCATCAATGTGATAATGTCGGCTTTCGTGCGTATCAAGTGAGTAAAGCTCGTTTTTGCGGCGCGCGCCTGCGCGGTGCAGCTTTTCGGGGGCTATGTAAAAATCCGAGTCCTCGTCGTCGGTAACATATGCGTCCTTTGCAGCCGAGCGATAATCGTCGGTTTCAAATATCATACCGCCGTCAAGCGATACACCGTCCTTTTCGGCAGTGGCAAAGGATGTTAAGGGCTTGGCTTCTTCCGCCTCGGTCGGCTGCGGCTCTTCCTTAGCAGGGCGAGGTTCGGCTTGCTCTACCGTAACGTCCTCGTCCTCTTCATCGGATAAATACATATCCTCTGCTTGCTCGTCGGGTTCGGTTTCTGTCGGTTCGGGAGTCGGCTCGGGGTCTGAATCGGGCGCGCCGTCGGTTGATGAAAACAAATCGGTAATTTCCTCTGCACCCGCTGTAATATCGGGTTCTGATAGTGTGGGCGGGGTTACGGGAATTTCAGGCACGGGCGGCACTTCGGGCTCTGCCGCCTGTGGCTTTTGCACGGTGTTTTCCGCCTTGGCTTTAAGCTCGGTTGCGCAAAGCTCCTCAATATACGGGTGAATAAGCGTAGTCATAATTGCTTTGCGCACGCTCTTGCTGTCGGACAAAAGCACCATAGACTGCGGACCGCTTTCAATAATGCAGCCGCCGAAGTACCCGTCTGACGTTACAAGCGGCGTAGCCCCGCTTATTACCGAAATTTCGCTGTTATCGGCAATGCCGTAAAGCTTGTTATCTATTGGGGCGAGCGGCTTTCCTATTGCTCCCGCAACGGTGTTTAAAACGCCCTCTTCACCGAAAAGGCCGCCGACTATAATTATAACTCTGCTTCTTGAAACAGCGCGGGCAAGATTATGCACCATTGACTTTCTGTCGGGTGCTTTATCGGTAAGCAGGCGCATACGGCAGCAGCCGCAAAGATTAAATTCCATTTCAAAATCGGTAGCTGTTTTGTAATAGATAATGTCAACCTTTATGTTCTGAAACATATTATTCCCCATTCTGCCGCCGAGGTTTTTTTACAGCCCGTTATCGCTGCGGCGGCGCTGCGGTAAAGGCTTTATATATTATTCAAAGGGATACGCCGCTCCGCGGTCGTCATACCAGCGCTTAGGGTATTTCGGCGATGGATTGGCTTTTGAAAACGAGGTGTCTGCCGTTTCGCTTTCGCCTTCGCGCGTTTCACGCGCCATAACCACAAGGCGCGCGTCGTCAAAATCGTAAACGCAGGTTACAAGGGTTATTATATT
The DNA here is from genome assembly GCA_934486705.1 of uncultured Eubacteriales bacterium. Classification (GTDB taxonomy): domain Bacteria; phylum Bacillota; class Clostridia; order Oscillospirales; family Acutalibacteraceae; genus UBA737. The sequence goes on along the minus strand of CAKSQS010000013.1, from coordinate 41,234 downwards.
ATCCTCTTTTGTAACGTCAACCCCCGTGTTGATAAGGCTGCGCTCATACGCTTCGCCCGACCAGCTTTCAAAATCCTCGTCGCTTGCGAAATTTTGCCGCGAAATATTGTAGATATACCCGTTATCATCCGCTTTTGAGGCGTTAAGTACAAATACCGCATAGACCTTATAAGTGCTTTTTTTGTAAAGCGTGGAAAACTCGATTGTAGGGTTTTGGCGGTAAAAGCTTAAGGAACGATATTTTGTAAGATCGGCAAACATACTGCCGTTTTTCATATGATGACCGTATATAACAAGGTTTTTATCGGTTTTTTCTTCGGTTATTGTGTTATCGCAATCGAAAAACAGCGCGCCGTATGCGCTCTTTTGCTTTTTTTGGTTGTGGGTAAGGTAAAAGCTGTTGTCCGCCGCCTGATATATCGGGTTGTCCACCCGTGTGTTAGGTACGGTTATCCACCCCTTAAAATCGCTGTTTTCGCGCAGCATATAATCGGTGACCGAAATACGCTCGGCAGAGCTTGTGCTTACTGTCGTGCCGTGCCATATATTGCGGCTGCTTTTTATTATGTTATCCTGTTTTTTTGCCGATAAAAAGTAATTTGCAAGATATGAAGCGGAAACGATAAGAGTTATAAGCGATATAAGGAAAAACACCTTAATTATTATCTGCTTTAAATTGTCCTTTCCGTTCGGTATGTAGGATAGGTAAAGCCCGCGGAAAAAATCCTTTGCGGTTTTTCTTTCTTTTGCGTGTTTCATCAAAATACTTCCCTGACTGTATTAAGTGCAAGCCTTAAAAGCTGCTCTGCCGCCTGCTCTCTTACATATTCGCGGCTTATGGGGCTTATATTAAGCTCCTTTACCGTAGCCCCGCCTTTATAGGCTGCGGCTATGTAAACAAGCCCCGGCATATGCCCCTCTGAACCGTTCGGTCCTGCAACCCCCGTTACCGAAATACCTATATCGGCAGCGGCTTTTTTAAGTATGCATTCCGCCATTTGCCGCGCTGTTTCGCGGCTAACCGCGCCCAATGTATCAAGCGTTTCCTTTTTTACCCCCAAAGCCTCATTCTTTATTCGGCAGGAGTATGACGCTATACCTAACTCGAAAACTGCGGATGACCCCGAAACGGCGGTTATATAGGAAGAAACAAGCCCGCCTGTGCAGGATTCGGCAGTGGCTATAAGCAAATTTTTTTCTTTGAGCAGACCCACCAATTGCTCGGCGGTGCTGTAAATTTCGGAATTCATTATTCTATCACCGAAAATTCGGTGCCGTTTACGGCTTTTTCTATAAGCTCTTCCACCGCTAAATTCTTTTCCGCATCCTCGCAGGCTGAAAGGGTGGGGCGCGTTTTCGGGTGCTTGGGGGTGAATACCGTGCAGCAATCCTCATAAGGCAAAATTGAGGTTTCAAACGCGTCAATATCGCGGGAGATTTTTATAATCTCTTCCTTATCCATACCTATAAGCGGGCGCAGAACGGGCATATTTGTAACGCTGTCGGTCGTGACGAGCGCGGGCAGGGTCTGGCTTGCAACCTGACCGAGGCTTTCCCCTGTTATAAGCGCAAGACTGCCCGAATTTCGCGCTAACCTTTCGGAAATACGCATCATCATACGCCGCATTATAAGCGTGAAATAATCCTCGGGGCAGTTTTTGCCGATTTCATCCTGTATCTCGGTAAACGGCACTATTGCTAAATTTATTGCCCCCGAATATGCCGCCACCTTTTTAAGCAGGGCGCGCACCTTAAGCTCGGCGCGCGGGCTTGTATAAGGCGGGCTTGCAAAGTGTATGGCGTCAAGGCGCAAACCGCGCTTTGCCATGGTCCAGGCGGCCACGGGGCTGTCGATCCCGCCGGAAATAAGAATGGAGGCTTTGCCTGCCGTGCCTACGGGCAAGCCGCCCGCGCCTTTTATTTGCTCGCACCTTATATACGCCGCGTAATCGCGTACCTCTACGTAAACCGTTCTGTCGGGGTTGTGCACGTCAACCGTTAAATGCGGGAAATTATCAAGCAGCACGCCGCCCAATTCCCTGCAAATTTCGGGGGAGGTGAGCGGAAATGTTTTATCTGCCCGCTTTGCCTCAACCTTAAAGGTTCTAATGCTTTCCATTATAGGCTTTAAATACTCGGGCGCGCGTGTAAATATATCTTCGGCTGTTTTCTCGCAAACACAGGCGCGGCTGAAACCCGCAATGCCGAATATTTTTTTAACGCGGCAGAGCGCCTCTTCAAAATCGTAATTTTCCGATTTAGGCTCTATATATATAGTAGACTGTGAGCTGCGAACCTCGGTTTCGCCGAGGCTTTTAAGCCGTCTTTTTATATTTTTTATAAGCGCGTCTTCAAAATTGCGGCGGTTAAGCCCTTTAAGCGCTAATTCGCCGTTTTTAATAAGTATTATTTCTTTCATATATTCGCCTTTCTTAAAGCCTTTTCGGCGTCGCACAAGGCGTCAGCCAAAAGGTTTATATCGTTTTCGGTGTTATCTCTGCAAAAGCTTATTCTAAGCGCGCTGTCGGTCAAAGCGGGATTCAGCCCCATTTCCTTTAAAACATAGCTGCCGTGACCCTTTGCACAGGCGCTGCCGCTTGAAACGAAAATATTTCTTGCCTCTAAAAAGTGCAAAAGAGTTTCGGAGCGATATCTGGGAAGTGATATATTGAGTATGTAAGGCAGTGCGTCGTCGGGGGAATTCATTATCGCCCCGCAGCGGCTTATAAGCGTATCTTTAGCATAGCTCCACAGCGCTTTTTGCTTTTCAAGCTGCGCATTCAAATCGGGCAGATCCTCAACCGCGCCTTTAAGCCCCATTATAAGCGGAACGGGCTCTGTTCCCGAGCGCATGCCGTTTTCCTGCCCGCCGCCCGTTATAAAGGGCGGAATGCTTACGCCCTTTTTTCTGAAAAGAAAGCCTATGCCCTTAGGTCCGTGAATTTTATGACCGCTTGCGGTAAGCAGGTCTATACCCTGCTGCTTTACGTTTATAGGCAGCTTGCCGTATGCCTGGACCGCATCGCAATGAAAAAGCGCCTTAGGGCTTATTCGTTTTATAAGTGCGGCAGCCTCGGCTATCGGTTGAACAGCCCCTGTCTCGTTGTTTACAAGCATCATACTCACAAGCAGCGTGTTATCGGTAAGCGCGTTTTTCAGGTCTTGGGGCTCCACCTTGCCGTTATGCGCGGGTTTTAAATAAATCACCTCAAGCCCCGCGGCGGTAAGGCGCTTGCAGGTCTCCAAAACAGAAGGATGCTCAATTGCCGTGGTAATAACCCTGCCGCCGCGCTTTGCCGCTTTAAGGCAGGAGAGCATGGCGGTGTTGTTAGCCTCTGTTCCGCTGCCCGTGAATATTATTTCGTCACTCCGCACGCCGACGGAACGAGCAACGCATTCCCGCGCCGCGGTTACATCCGTTTCCGCCTCAATACCTAACGTATGCAGGGAAGAGGGGTTGCCCCAATTATGGCAAAGGGCTTTATTTATACCGTCAATAGCCCGCTTGCAGGGCTTGGTGGTGGAGCTGTTATCAAGATAAACGATACCGTTCAAAAACGCGCACTTCCTAAATAAAAATACAATATACTATATTATACATTATTTTTCAGGCGGACACAATAGTTAAATGAAGTAAATTTATTACTTTTTTAAAACGCGCCGCCCCGCCGCAATCATTTAAAGAATTGCGGCGGGGCGGATTGTAAAATCATACCAAATTGGTATATCCCGTATTGCATATTACGTAATGTTATCGGTTAAGAAATTATTTTCCGATTGTATCAAGTATTTGCAGGCTTTTCATACACTTAAGCTCTGAATTTGTTTTCGCTTGCATTATACACAAATCATAAATCTGATTATTTGTACGCATCTGGTTATCAAGCATTTTTATTTTGTGCATTTCTTCTTCATAAAGATTTATAGCTTCTTTTAATGTGTTGGCACGATAATTACGAACTGCATTAGCCATAAATGAAGTTGCAGAAAAATTTCTGTAATCAGGGGGGATTTTTGCCGCAATTTCGGCATTTTCATTAACAAAATCATTTAAGGCAACGGTTATTTCCTTTATTTTTTCATTATTTTTTTGAGTGGTTACCAATCCTTCATTATTCCAAAAATTTTCCGCTTGATTTTCAATTTTCTTTCTTTTGTTTCTGCAAGTTAATGCATATGCCAAAGCTGAAACGAATGCAAAGAAAAAACTTAAAATAAGAGCCGATTTTACAAAATCTTCATTATACAATGCGGGATTTGACTGCATAATGAAGTTTTCTATTAAAACCGATCCAAAAAATCCGCCCAAAAAAACGGGTAAAGTCATTACCGGTGAAAGTTTCTTTTGATTTTTTAAAAACCAATATTTTTCCCTTTGGAAATTTGAATTTTTCTTATAATCTTCAATTAAATCATTATAACGGTCTATGATCGCAAAATACTGTTCTGCATTTTCAAGAGTATTAAGTAAATTATCTTCCATATTAACTTCTTCTCCGATAATAATTTAAATGCTTATCTTTAACACAATAATACCACCGAAATATGTTAAAGTCAAGAAAAAATCTTATCTTTAACACATAAGGGTGATGGTATGAAAATTTATGATTACAACGGAAAAAAGAATATATGCGGAGAAAGAGTGCACACGGCACGCACTGAATTAAAGCTGACGCAAAGCGATTTGGCAGCGAAACTGCAAATAAACGGGATCATTATAGAGCGCGACAGTGTATCCCGAATTGAAATAGGAACACGGTTTGTGGCAGACTACGAATTAAGAGAGCTTGCTAAAATTTTAAAGGTAACGCCTGCCTGGTTACTCGGAATTGAATAATAAAAGGGTGCTGTCACGTTAACGCAACAGCACCGTTTACTATACCAAATTGGTATATCCCATTAAATATTCGTCAATTTCCTTTGCGGCGGCTCTGCCCTCGGCTATTGCCCACACAACGAGCGACTGCCCGCGGTGGCAGTCCCCCGCAGTGAAAAGCTTATCAACGCTTGTTTTGTAAGAGCCTGCGGCGGTTGCGATATTGCTGCGCCCGTCGGTCTCTGCCCCAAAGCTTTTTGCAATATAGGGCTTAGGTCCTAAAAATCCTGCGGCTATAAGCAAAAGCGAGCAATCAAGCGTTTTTTCGCTATCGGGAATTTCCGTCATAACGGTTCTGCCTGTTTTTTCGTCCTTCTCGGGTTTTAATTCAACCGTTACCACAGCTTTTATATTACCTTTTTCGTCAGGTACAAAGGCTTTAACGGTGGTGCAGTAAACGCGCGGGTCGCGCCCGAAAACGGCTATTGCCTCTTCTTGACCGTAATCTGTTTTGCACACCCTTGGGTACTGCGGCCAGGGGTTAGCGTCGGTTCTGCCGTCGGGCAATTTCGGCATCATTTCAAGCTGGGTTACCGATTTGCAGCCGTGGCGTATGCATGTGCCTACACAGTCGTTGCCCGTATCGCCGCCGCCCACAATTATGACGTCCTTACCCTTTGCGGATATAAAGCCCGATTGAAGCTTATTATCAAGCAGTGCCTTTGTGGTGGATTTAAGAAAATCAACCGCAAAGTAAATTCCCTTAATATCGCGGTTTTCGGCTTTAAGGTCGCGCGCATTGCCCGCGCCGCAGCAAAGCACCACCGCGTCATAGGTCTTTAAAAGCTCGTCGGCGGATATATCTTTGCCTACGTCCACGCCCGTTTTAAACTCTATACCCTCGTCGGTCATAAGCTTTACGCGGCGGTCAACTATCTGCTTTTCAAGCTTCATATTAGGTATGCCGTACATTAAAAGCCCGCCTATGCGGTCATCCTTTTCGTAAACCGTAACGCTGTGCCCGCGGCTGTTAAGCCGCTGCGCGCAGGCAAGCCCCGAAGGACCCGAGCCTACCACAGCTACGCGCTTGCCCGTTCGCACCTCGGGCGGGTGGGGCTTTACCCAGCCGTTTTTATAGCCCTCTTCAATAATTGCAAGCTCGTTTTCCTTAACGGTTACCGAATTTCCGTAAATCCCGCAGGAGCAAGCCGCCTCGCAAAGCGCGGGGCATACCCTGCCCGTAAACTCGGGAAAGCTTGCGGTTTTGGTAAGCCGTGCCAAGGCATACTCCCAGTTTCCGTTATAAATTTCGTCGTTCCACTCGGGTATAAGGTTATGCAGCGGGCAGCCCGATACCATTCCGCCGAGCTTCATTGCCGACTGGCAGAACGGCACGCCGCAGTTCATACAGCGCGCGCCCTGCTTTTCGCGCTCCGCCTTTTGCATGGGGGAATGAAATTCATTGAAATTCTTTATTCTTTCAAGCGGTTCTACCGATTTATTGTTTTCTCTTTCATAATCCAAAAATCCTGTTGGTTTTCCCATTTTTATTCCCCTTTCTTATTTCTGTACCGAGTAAAAGGCTTCAAGCTCGGCTTCTTCATAGGGCAAACCCTTTTCCTCAAAGCGGCTTATTTCCTGTAACATACGGCTGTAATCGTTCGGCACTATCTTTTTAAAGTAAGGCAGATAATTTGCAAAATCGTGAAGTATTCGCGTGCCTTTAGGCGAACCTGTGGCGGCAACGTGCTTTTCAATCATAGATTTAAGCTCCTCAATATCGTGCTTTTCCTCTACGCCCGTCATGGTAACAAGCTCTTTGTTGAGCCTTAAATAAAAGTCGTAGTTTTCATCCAGCACATAGGCAATACCGCCGCTCATACCTGCGGCAAAGTTTTTGCCCGTAGGCCCTAAAATCACGGCTCTGCCGCCCGTCATATACTCGCAGCCGTGGTCGCCCGTGCCCTCGCAAACGGCGTATGCGCCCGAATTTCGCACACAAAAGCGCTCGCCTGCAATACCGTTTATATAAGCCTCGCCCGAGGTTGCGCCGTAAAGCGCCACGTTGCCTATTATAATGTTTTCCTCTGCCCTGTATTTTGCGTTTTCGGGGGGCGATACAATAAGCTTACCGCCCGATAAGCCCTTGCCGAAATAATCGTTGCTGTCGCCAGTCAGGCGTATTGTAAGCCCTTTCGGAATAAACGCCCCGAAGGACTGACCGCCGCCGCCCTTGCAGTTTATCGTGTAGGTATCATCCGGCAAGGTATTTTTATATTTTTTTGTAATTTCCGAGCCGAAAATAGTACCGAGCGTTCGGTTGGTGCTTGATACCTCAATATCAATTGCTTTCGGCTTGCCTGTTTTAAGCGCTGTTTTAAAAGCGGGAATTATAACCGCCTCGTCTACGGTCTTTTCAAGCTCAAAATTAAATACGTTATCGGCTTTAAAATGCTTATCCTCCTGCGGGGCGGAATTATCGCTGTAAAGTATTTGTGAGAGATCAGCCATTGCCGCACGTTTTGTAACGGTTTTTTCGCGTACTTTTATAAGGTCGGTGCGCCCCACAAGCTCCTCAACCGTGTGAACGCCTAATTTTGCCATAATCTCGCGCAGTTCCTCGGCAATATACATCATAAAGTTTATAACGTATTCGGGCTTGCCGCAAAAACGTTTTCTAAGCTCGGGGTTTTGCGTGGCAATACCGCAGGGGCAGGTATCGAGGTTGCACACGCGCATCATAATACAGCCCATGGTAATAAGCGGCGCGGTTGCAAAGCCGAACTCTTCTGCCCCCAAAATGGCGGCAATCGCCACGTCTCTGCCGCTCATAAGCTTGCCGTCGGTTTCAAGTATAACGCGCGAGCGCAGCCCGTTTTGAATAAGCGTCTGGTGCGCCTCGGAAAGCCCCAACTCCCACGGCAGCCCCGCATTATGTATTGAGCTTTGGGGAGCAGCACCCGTGCCGCCGTCATAACCCGAAATAAGCACCACCTGCGCGCCCGCCTTGGCAACGCCCGCAGCGATTGTGCCGACGCCCGCCTCGGACACAAGCTTTACCGAAATGCGTGCGTCGCGGTTGGCGTTTTTAAGGTCGAAAATAAGCTGTGCTAAGTCTTCAATTGAATAAATATCGTGGTGCGGCGGGGGTGAAATAAGCGACACGCCGGGGGTTGAATAACGTGTTTTCGCAATCCACGGATATACCTTTTTACCCGGTAAATGTCCGCCCTCACCGGGCTTTGCGCCCTGCGCCATTTTAATTTGAATTTCCTTTGCCGAAACCAAGTATTCGCTTGTAACGCCGAAACGACCCGATGCCACCTGCTTAATTGCGCTGCCGCGCTCTGTGCCCAGTCTTTCGGGGCGTTCGCCGCCCTCGCCCGAGTTTGATTTGCCGCCGAGGCGGTTCATGGCAATCGCCATACACTCGTGCGCCTCCTGCGAAATTGAGCCGTAGGACATAGCGCCCGTTTTAAAGCGCTTTACAATTTCGCTTGCGGGCTCTACCTCTTCAAGCGGCACGGGCGTTACGCCCTCTGTGTTAAATTCAAGCAAGCCGCGCAGCGTGTGCGGGCGGCGCTCGTTATCCACCATTGCGGTGTATTCCTTGAACCGCTCATATGAGGCGAATTGTGTTGCCTCGCGCAGCGCTATCACCGTTTCGGGGCTGTACATATGGTCTTCCTTATCATTACCCGAGCGTAATTTGTGCTCGCCGAAGCTGTCAAGCGTGGTATCAACGCCCAGCCCTAACGGGTCAAAAGCGTGGCTGTGGCGGTACTCTACGCCCTCGTTGATCTCTTCAAGCCCTATACCGCCCACGCGGCTTACGGTATTTGTAAAGTATTTATCAATTACTTCTTTACCTATGCCTATAGCCTCAAATATCTGTGAAGACTGGTAGGACTGAATTGTGGAAATACCCATTTTAGAGGCAATTTTTACAATGCCGTGAAGTATGGCGCTGTTATAATCGCGTATTGCGGTGTGGTAATCTTTATCGAGCAGCTTTTTATCAATAAGCTCGGTTATACATTCCTCGGCTAAATAGGGGTTTACTGCGCGCGCGCCGTAGCCTAAGAGCGTTGCAAAGTGGTGAACGTCGCGCGGCTCTGCGCTTTCAAGTATTACAGAGAGCGCCGTGCGCTTTTTGGTGCGTATAAGGTGCTGCTCAATAGCCGAGACTGCCAAAAGCGACGGAATGGCAACGTGGTTTTCATCAACCCCGCGGTCGGAAAGTATGAGTATGTTAGCGCCCTTTTTATAAGCGCGGTCGCACTCCACAAACAGGTGGTCGAGCGCGCGCTCAAGCGGCGTGTTTGTGTAATAAAGCAAGGAAACCGTTTCCACCTTAAAGCCGGGGCGGTCAATAGCCTTTATTTTTACAAGCTCGGCAGAGGTTATTATAGGATTCGGCAGCTCCAAAACCCCGCAGTTTGCGGCGGTTTCGTTCAGTAGGTTACCGTCCGACCCCACATAAACGCAGGTATCGGTTACAACCTCTTCGCGAATAGCGTCGATAGGCGGGTTGGTAACCTGCGCGAAAAGCTGTTTGAAGTAATTGAAAAGGGGCTGATGCTTATCCGAAAGCATTGCAAGCGGAATATCCGTGCCCATTGCGGCGGTAGCCTCCGCGCCGTTTTTCGCCATGGGGATAATGGCGTTGCGCACGTCTTCATAGGTGTAACCGAATGCTTTGTAAAGCCTGTCGCGCGTCTTTGAATCATAACGCTCTATGCGGCAGTTAGGCATTTTAAGGTCGGAAAGCCGCACCAAATTTTGGTCGAGCCACTCGCCGTAGGGCTTTCTTGTGGCATAATAGCGCTTGCACTCTTCATCGGATATAATGCGCTTTTTCGCCGTATCCACAAGCAGCATTTTGCCGGGTTCTAAGCGGCTCTTTTTAACAATATGCTCTGCGGGAATATCAAGCACGCCCACTTCGGATGATAAAATAAGCGTGTTATCGTCGGTTATATAGTAGCGCGAGGGGCGCAGCCCGTTTCGGTCAAGCACCGCGCCTACGGTATCGCCGTCAGAAAAGAGTATGGCGGCAGGGCCGTCCCACGGCTCCATCATTGTGGAGTAGTAGTGGTAAAAGTCTCTTTTAGCCCTTGTTATGCTCTTGCTGTTGCGCCACGGCTCGGGGATAGTAACCATTACTGCAAGCGGCAGATCCATTCCGTTCATAACAAGAAATTCAAGTGTGTTATCGAGCATAGCCGAGTCCGACCCCGCCGCGTTTACCACGGGCAATATTTTATCCATATCGTCTTCCATAACGGCGCTTTCCATTGTTTCCTCGCGGGCGAGCATACGGTCAACGTTGCCGCGAATGGTGTTTATTTCGCCGTTGTGAAGTATAAAGCGATTCGGGTGGGCGCGCTCCCAGCTGGGCGTTGTGTTGGTGGAAAAGCGCGAGTGAACAAGCGCTATTGCGCTTTCATACGCCTCGTCTTGCAAATCAAGGTAAAAGCGGCGCAGCTGCCCCACCAAAAACATACCCTTGTAAACTACGGTGCGGCTTGATAATGAGGCGACATATGTATTATCATTGCTCTGCTCAAACACACGGCGGATTATATAAAGCTTGCGGTCAAAGTCAAGACCTTTAGCTGTATCATCGGGCTTTTTTAAAAAGCACTGCATAATGTGCGGCATACAGCTGAGCGCTTTTTGCCCCAAAATTTCGCTTTTAATAGGCACTTCTCGCCAGCCTAAAAACTCCACGCCCTCTTTTTCGGCTATAACCTCAAGCATTTTTTTAGCCTGATTGCGCTTTAGCGTGTCCTGCGGGAAAAAGAACATTCCCACGCCGTATTCACGTTCGGCAGGCAGCTCTATGCCTATTTCCTTTGCCGCTTTTTTGAAGAATTTATGAGATACCTGCACTAATATTCCAACGCCGTCGCCCGTCTCGCCCGAGGCGTCCTTTCCGGCGCGGTGCTCCAATTTTTCTACAATGGACAGCGCGTTATCAACCACCTTGTGGCTTTTTGTGCCGTCTACATTTACAACCGCGCCTATACCGCAGGCGTCATGCTCAAACTGCTGTCGGTAAAGTCCCTTTTCGGTCATTGTAATTCCCCCGTTTTAAAATCAAATAAGCGCCCATAAAGAGAATTATATCCCTTTATGAGCGCCTTTGCTCCTTTAATTTAATACAGTATAGCACACCGGTGTGCGTTTGTCAAATATTTTCCCGCAAAAAAATACTTGACAAAACAAACGTATTGTTGTATTATTGTATTAGCTTAATAATACAGTGAGGTGATAATGTGTCTTGGAGCTTTTCAACCGATAAACCTATTTTTCAGCAGATAGCCGATATTATTATTCTTAAAATAATAAGCGGCGAGTATCCGCCCGGCTATAAATTGGAAGCGGTGCGGGATTTAGCCCTTACCGCGGGGGTAAACCCTAATACCATGCAGCGGGCGCTGTCATCTGCCGAGGAAAGCGGAATAATTTATGTAAAGCGGGGCGAGGGGCGCTACGTTACCGAGAATACCGAAAAAATATCGGCGCTCAAAAACGAATATGTTTTAAAGCAGACGCGGGAATTTGCCGAGCGGCTGAAAGCCTTGGGGCTTGAAAGCGGCGAAATTACGTCGGCTTTAAGCAGTGTATTGAATGAGGGAGGAACTGACTGTGGAGAATATTCTTGAATGTAAAGGTCTTTCAAAGGTCTATAAAAACGCGGTTGCTTTGTCGGCTGTAAATCTGCAAATCGCAAAGGGTAGAATAGTGGGGCTTTTAGGTCCTAACGGCAGCGGCAAAACAACGCTTATTAAAATTGCAAACGGATTGCTTACCCCAACCATGGGCGAAATGCTGATAGACGGTAAACCCGTGGGTGTGGAAACCAAAAAAATAGTTGCGTATTTACCCGATAGGAATTTTTTGGCACAATGGATGACGGTTGACGGTATGATAAATTACTTTGCCGATTTTTATTCCGATTTTAAGCGCGAGCGGGCGGACGCAATGCTTGCAAGCTTGGGAATTGACCGAAAGCGCAAAATTAAAACCCTTTCAAAGGGCACGCAGGAAAAGGTAGCGCTTATTTTGGTAATGAGCCGAGAGGCGGAGCTTTATATGCTCGATGAGCCTATAGCGGGCGTTGACCCCGCTACGAGGGATTACATTCTGCGCACCATAATAAGCAACTACAACGAAAACGCAACGGTTGTAATATCCACCCACCTAATTGCGGATGTGGAGCAGATATTAAGCGACGTTATATTTATAAACCGCGGCGATGTTGTGCTGTGCGATACGGTGGATAATATACGTATGCGCGAGGGCAAGAGTGTTGACGAGCTGTTCAGGGAGGTATTCAGATGTTAAAAAAGCTATATAAATACGAGCTGTATTCACTTTTCAGAAATCTTTTACCCATATATGCGGCGGTGCTGGGCTTTGCACTTTTAAGCAGATTAACGCTGCTTATTAAAACCGATAACGCGCTTTTGCAAATTCCCGCGGGTATAAGCACAACGGTTTATGCTTTTTCGATAATAGCGGTTTTTGTTGTGGGTATGGTAGTTGTGGTAATGCGGTTTTACAAAAACCTATTATCCGGCGAGGGCTATTTAACCTTTACCTTGCCCTTTACCGCCACTCAACATATTATTTGCAAGCTGCTTTGCGGCGTTTTGGTTATTGTAATCGATTTTATCGCGGTTATCGCGTCATTGCTCATAATGGGAGCGGGCACAGAGGCGCTGAAAAACATTTTTGAGGTGCTGAACGCAGGTATTGAAATTGCGGGTGAAAGGCTTACCGCCGCTCAAATAATAGCCATAGCTGCAGAATTTATAATAGCTATTATTATAGGTATGTTCCAGTCGCTTTTAATGTTCTACGCCGCTATCGCGATAGGTCAGCAGTTTAAAAGCAGAGTAGGCGGCGCGGTTGTGGCTTATATATGCCTTTATGCTGCGGTGCAGGTAATAAACACGTTTATTATGGTAATAGTTATAGCAATGTTCGGAAGCATAGAAGCCGATATGACAATAACAGTTGGAACATTTCAGGCATTTTTAGGCTTTATCGCGGTTTACAGCCTTGCCTTTGCAGCCGTATATTTTTGCATAACACGGCATTTTCTTTCTAAAAAGCTTAATTTAGAGTAGTATTTTGCGGCGGCAGCGGGAAAAATAAAGCTGAAATATAAAGAAAGGGATTTTTAATATGTCAGTTATAAATATAACTTCGGAAAGCTTTGAAAACGAGGTAATGCTCTGCGATAAAACAGTGCTTGTGGATTTCTTTGCAAACTGGTGCGCACCGTGTCGGGCAATGTCCACCGTGGTGGACGAAATAGCCGAGGAGCACCCCGAAATCAAGGTCTGCAAGGTGAATGTTGACGAGCAGCCGCAGCTGGCAACAAGGTTTTCGGTTGAATCCATTCCGACAATGATTATATTCAAAAACGGAAAGGCGGTAAATTCATCCGTCGGCTCAATGCCCAAGCACGCGCTGCTTGAAGCGGTGCTAAATGCGTAAGCCTATATTCCCCGCGGACAATGCCACGCAGTCTGTCGACAAACCCCAAATTTTATTTTTGCGGCGTTCACGCCGCATTTACGTTTTTCCGCTGACATGTGCGGCGGAAAAACACCTTGTAAGCGAAAAATAGCTTGAAAAGCTATTTTTCAAGGGCACCGGGGTGGTATTGGCGGGGACAGAGTGCAGTCCGAAAATCTTTGATTTTCGAGCGAACGGCATTCCCGTCCAAGAGCGTGTCGACTTTTTCGACACGCTCTCCCCGCGGCACCATGCCGCGGGGTTTTTAAATTTCACATTGAATATATTTCCTGCGCGTGTTAAAATATATTCGGGTGAAAAACGTGCTTAAATTTATTTTCGGGCGTCCGGCGTCCGGTAAAACATATCAAATTCTTGGAAAAATAAAACGGCAAAGCGCGGCGGGCAGGCAGTGCGTGCTTATAGTGCCCGAGCAGTTCTCATTTGAAAGCGAGCGGGCGGTTTTGCGCGCGCTGGGCGATAAGGCGGCGCTCGACGTTACGGTTACAAGCTTTACGCGCCTTTGCGACGAGGTGGGCAGATACGCGGGCGGAATTGCGGGCGTTACCCTTACCGACGCGCAAAAGGTAATTTTTATGAACCGCGCACTGCGCTCGCTTGAAACGGAGCTTACTTTATGGCGCAAATACTGCCGCTCGGTAAGCTTTGCAAAAACAATGCTTGATACCGTGGGCGAGTTTAAAATAAACGCCGTATCGCCCGAAAATTTAAGAGCCGCCGCCGAAGAGACCGAGAGCGCCGCGCTTAAAGCAAAGCTTTGGAACACCGCGCTTATATACGAGACCTACGACGCGCTTGTGGGGGAGCGGTTTTTAGACCCCGCCGACCGCCTTACAAAGCTTTACAGGCAGCTTGAGGATTTTCGTTATTTTGAAAAAAAGGATGTTTTTATTGATTCTTTTAAGGGCTTTACGGGTCAGCAGTTTGCGCTGATTGACAGAATTTCAGCCCAGGCGGACAGCCTGACCGTGGCGCTGACCGACGCGCCCGAAGTACCGGGCGAGTTCGGCATTTTTTCAAATATCCGCATTTCGGCAGAGAAAATACGCCGCGCCGCCAAGCGCTACCGTATGGCGGAGGACGAACCGCTGATTTTAGGTGCGCGCGGCACTACGGCTGCGGGCATAGCGGCGGTGGAAAGGCTTATTTCGGGCAGTGCCCCAGAAAAAACGGAAAACGACGGCTCACTTACCGTTTGCGCGGCGGACACTGCGGCGGAAGAGACGGAGTTTGCCGTGAGAAATATTCGCCGCCTTGTGCGGACAAAAAACTACCGCTACCGCGATTTTGTAATAATAGCGCGGGATTCGGAGCGGTATGACGACTTTATAAACGCCGCGTGCGAGACCTACGGCGTGCCCTGCTTTTCGGATAAACGCCGCCCGCTTTCGGCATTTCCGCTTGCCGCCCTTGCCGACGCGGCAATACAGGCGATACTTAAAAACGACAGCGAGAGCATACTGCGTTTTCACAAAACGGGGCTGGGAACGCTTAATACCGACGAAATAGCAAAGCTTGAAAATTATGTGACCCTTTGGAATATAGAGGGGGATATGTGGCGGCGCGAGTGGGTTATGGATGTGCGCGGCTTTGTATCGGACGACACAGAGCCCGATGAAAAGGCGCTCGGTGAAATAAATGAATTGCGCCTAAAGGCAATAGCCCCGCTTGAAAAGCTGCGAGCGGAGTTTGGCGGCACGGCGGAAAATATGGCGGCGGCACTGGTGCGGCTTTTTGAAGAATGCGGCGCGGCGGGGAAATTAGCCGCTATGTCGCAGGAATTTTTAAATAATTCCGAAGAATTTTCTTCGGATGTTTTAAAGCAAAGCTACGATAAATATATGAAGCTGCTTGACAGCATTGCCGCCTGTTTCGGCGCGCGTGAGGTAGGAAAACACGAATTTCGCGAGGTTTTAAGCTTGGCTGTTTCGTTTGAAACGGTGGGCTCTGTTCCGCGTTTTCTCGATGAAGTCACCTTTGGCGCGGCGGACAGAATACGCCCCTCGCGCCCGCGCGTTGCCTTTATTTTGGGGGCTAATCAGGGCGTTTTCCCGAAAGAAATATCCGCCTCGGGCATTTTCGGAATATCCGACCGCAAAAGCCTTATAGCGCTCGGCGTTGATATTCCCGATAAATCGGTATCTGCGGCGATCGATGAAAATTAT
Organism: uncultured Eubacteriales bacterium; assembly: GCA_934486705.1. GTDB lineage: Bacteria > Bacillota > Clostridia > Oscillospirales > Acutalibacteraceae > UBA737. The sequence goes on along the minus strand of CAKSQS010000013.1, from coordinate 25,697 downwards.
TTGGTTTACTGCAACCTTTGCTGCCCGTCGGATAAGCTTTTTATTTCCTACGCGCGGCGTTCGCTCACGGGCGAAAATACGGAGCCTTCGGCATTTGTGCAGGAAATAACCGAGAATATTCCTCACGGCTTTATTACCGAGCCCGAGGAAAAAATAACCGAGCAGAACCTGCCCGAAACTAAGGCGGGGGCTTATTCGGAACTTTGCCGCAGAAGAAACGCCGAAAACGGCGGCGCAGCGGAAATACGGGCGGCGCTTGCGGGCACGGATGAATATAAAAAGGCGGAGTACACCGAAAACAGGCTTTCGGGCGCGCCCGCCGCTATAGGTAAAGACACGGCGCGGCGGCTTTTCGGGGAAGAAATTAAAATGTCCGCCTCGCGGCTTGATACCTTTAACCGCTGCCGTTTCAGCTTTTTTTGCCGCTACGGGCTTTCGGTAAAAAAATTGCAGCCTGCCGAATTTGACGTTTTGCAGCGCGGCACTGTGGTGCACTATTGCCTTGAAAGGTTTATAAAGGAATACGGCAAGGGTGTGGCGGAATTATCGCCCGAAAAAATTGAGGAGCTTATAGACGGCTACATAAACGATTATCTTGACGGTATTACAGGCTACCGCGCCGTTGAAACCGCGCGTGGCAGGTTTTTGGTCTCGCGAATTTCGCGCTCGGTTAAAGAGGTGGCGAAAAGGATTGCCGAGGAGTTTGCCCAAAGCGGCTTTGAGCCGATTGCCTGCGAGCTTAAAATAGGCGGCGAGGGCGAAAAGCTTGAATTTCCGTATGACGGCGGTAAAATATCCGTTTCGGGCAGTATTGACCGAGTGGATAAATTCGGCGGCTATATACGCGTTGTTGACTACAAAACAGGCAGTAAAAAGTTTAAGCTGCCCGATATTCTTTTCGGGCTTAATTTGCAAATGCTTTTGTACCTTTACGCCGCGGTGCGGGGCGCGGGGCTGCCCGATGAAGACGCGGCGGGAATACTGTATATGCCATCAAAGCGAGATACTACAGATAAGGGTATGGCTATGAACGGGCTTATTCGCAAGGATGAGGAAATAGTTACCGCAATGGACCGGGAAAAGCAGGGCGATTTTGTGCCGAAATACGCCGTTACCAAAAGCGGCGAGCTTAAAAAAAGCTGCACCTCGTTTATTTCGGCGGATGAGTTTTCGGAAATTTTCGATTTTATTGAAAAAATTATGAAAAGAACGGGGAACACCGTAGCCTCGGGTGATATTGCCGTAAGCCCTGTTGACGGCAGAGAAACGCCCGCCTGCAAATACTGCGATTTCGCGTCTGTTTGCGGCAGAGAGGACGAGCCCTGCTTCCGTGTTCCCGACCTTAAAAACGAGGAAATATTTGAAAAGCTGAAAGAGGGGGACGAATATGGCGTTTAAGGCTACAGCCGCGCAGCAGGCGGCAATAGACGCGCGCGGGAATATTTTGGTTTCCGCTGCGGCGGGCTCGGGCAAAACTGCGGTTTTGGTTGAAAGGGTTATTAAAAGACTGACCGACGAAAACGACCCCATAAGCGCCGACCGCCTTTTAATAGTTACCTTTACCAACGCCGCCGCTGCCGAAATGCGCACGCGAATTGAAAAGCGGCTGGACGCGGAGTGCCGCGCAAACCCCGATAACATTGGGCTTTTGCGGCAAAGGCAGCTGCTTAGTAACGCGAAAATATGCACTATTGACTCTTTCTGCATAGACCTTGTGCGCGAAAATTTTGAAAGGGTGGGTATATCCCCCGATTTTAAAATGAGCGACGGCTATTCTCTGCGCCCTGTAGACGAATCGGTGTTAAAAAGTGTGCTTGAAAGGTATTACGAAGATAACGACCCCATATTTTTAAAACTGCTTGATACCGTAGGCGCGGAATATGACGACGGCAATTTTTCCGCCTTTGTGCTTAAAATTTACGATTACAGCCGCCAGTTGGCTTTCCCGAAAGAGTGGTTTGCGAATCTTCCGAAAGCGTATGAAAACGGCTTTGGGGCGGATAACGAATGGTATAAATACGCGGTGGAAACCGCCGCAAAAACCGCCGCTGATATGCAGGCGCTTATTGCCGAAGCGGCGGATATAATTTTAGGAGACGAAAAAACGGCGGAAAAATATCTGCCCGATATTACCGAATCCGCAAAGCGCGTAGGCGCGCTGGCGAGCGCTTGCAATACGGGGGATTGGAACGAGATTTTCGGTTCGCTTTCCGCTTTTGCGCTGTCACCCCTGCCGCGTGCAAACGGGCTTGCGGGGTCTCCGCAGGCAGCTGCCGCAAAGCTTGCATATAAATATATTGAAAAGGATACAGAGCGCCTGCAAAAGCTTTTTTATGCCGATTCCGCCTTTATATCCGCGCAGTTAAATTCCCTTTGCCCGGCAGTACGGCTGCTTTCCGAAATACTTACGGAGTTTGACGAAAAGCTATTTGCCGAGTATTCCGAGCGCGGCATCTTTACCTTTCACAACACCGAGCATATGGCTTTGTCACTTTTGTGCGAGGCGGAAAAAACCGAGGGCGACGAGCTTTTAAAGCTTTACGACGAGGTTATGGTGGATGAATACCAGGATACAAACGATTTGCAGGATACGCTCTTCTACATTCTCTCCCGCCACGGGGAGCGGCTTTTTGCCGTGGGGGACGTAAAGCAAAGCATTTACGGCTTTCGCGGGGCAGACCCCTCAAACTTTTTACGCAAGAAAAGCGCCGCCGTGCCGTATGATAAGGCGGGGAAGCATGACCCCAAAAAAATTATTTTGGGCAGTAACTTCCGCTGCCACCCCGAGGTGTGCCGATATATAAACTTCTTTTTTGAGCATATGATGACCGAAAACACGGGCAGCATAGCCTATAACGAAGAAGAAAGGCTGATACCCGCCGCCGAATACCCCGAAACGGACGAGCCGCCCGCCGAGCTTGATATTATAAGCGTTAAAGGCTCTGCCGAAGAGCAGCTTACAGCCGAGGCGCGGCACATTGCGGAGTATATTAAATCGGCGGTAAACGGCAAACCTATGATACGCGCAGATAAGGAAACTCTGCGCCCCGCGAAATTCTCCGATTTTACAATACTTTTGCGCTCGCCGAAATATAAGGCGGGAATTATTGCAAAGGAACTGCGAAAACACGGCGTTCCCGCAAATTTTTCCGCCGAGAGCTTTGCCGAAACTACCGAAATATCGGTATTTTTGGCGCTTTTAAAGGTAATTGACAATCCCGAATCGGATATTGAGCTTTTGTGCGTGTTGCTTTCTCCCATATTCGGGTTTACGCCCGAGGAGACCGCGAATCTACGCATAAACAGGCGGCGCGGCAGCCTTTATTCGGCGCTTGTGTTTGCCGCCGAAAACGGCGATATTCACGCAAAAAATACCCTTGATACACTGCAAAAATACCGCCTTTTAAGCGTTACGCTGCCGCTTTCAAAACTTATAATGCGGCTGCTTGGCAGCACCGATTATTTAAACACCGTCTCGGCGGGGAAAGAGGGCATACGCCGCCGCAATAACCTACTGCTGCTTGCAAGCTACGCCGCGCAATACGAGACGGACTCAGGGCGCGGCATAGGCGGGTTTGTGAGGTTTATTTTAAAGCAATCCGAAAGCGGAATAAAATCAGCTGCGGCGGGCTCTGCGGGCGATACGGTAAATATTATGAGCATACACGCCTCAAAAGGGCTGCAATTCCCCGTTTGCATTGTGGCGGACACCACCGCCGCGTTTAACGACGGCGACGCGCGCGAGGATACGCTCTTTTCGGCGGAGCATGGCATTGGATTTAGGTATTTTGACGAGGCGGCAAAAACCCGCTTTACCACAATATGCCGCGAGGTGATAATTGATAAGCTGCGCAAAACCGCAAAAGAGGAAGAACTGCGGCTTTTGTATGTTGCAATGACCCGCACACAGGACAAGCTTATGCTTATATCCTCTGTAAGCGATGCGGAAAAAGCGGTTGCCGAGGGGCTATCAGACCTGACCCTTTGTGGTGGGCAGCCCGATAGGCTTTTCTCCCGATTTAAGTCTTATTCAAAATGGCTGCTTGTATCTGCGCTGCTGCACCCCGACGGCAGGGAGTTGCGCGGAAACGGTACAAATATTATACCCGATACTACCGACAGCCGCGTGCGCATAAAGGTGATATACCCCGAGCCTGAAAATACAGAAGAAAAAGCGGAAGAAAAAGCAGAATGTGCGCCCGATAATGATTTGACCGAAAAAATACGGGAAAGTATTTCCTTTGAGTACCCCTATGCGCCGCTTTTGCAGGTGGAGGCCAAAAGCTCGGTTTCGGCGCTGGCAAATAAGGCGGAAAGCGATAAATTCGCATTTTCGGCGCGCCCCGCGTTTATGAGTAAGGGCGGAATTACAGCCGCCGAGCGGGGCACTGCGACCCACCGTGTAATGGAGTTTATAGACTTTAATAAAGCCGACGAATTGTACGAAGAGCTTGAAAGGCTTTACGAGTGGCAGTATTTAAGCGAACGGGAATATAACGCCGTGCCGAGGGATAAAATTAAAGCGTTTTTTGAAAGCGATATTTTCGCGCGCATAAAAAAATCCCCCTTGGTTAAAAGGGAGATGAGGTTTTTAACCGAGCTGCCCGCAAATAAGCTGCTTGCAAGCCCCGATAAAGCGTTTGAAAATGAAAATATAATCGTTCAGGGCGCGGTGGACCTTTGCTTTGAAGAGGACGGCAAAATTGTGGTGCTTGATTTTAAGACCGACCACGCCGAAAACGCCGACGCGCTGGTTGATGCTTACGGCGGTCAGCTTGCAATTTACGCGCTTGCTTGTGAAAAAATATTTGAAAAGCCTGTAAAGCAGACCGTTATTTACTCCTTTGCGCTGTCAAAGGAAATAATAACACCTCCCAGCATATATAGTCAGGAAACGCCGCCCGTATTATGATAGACTGTAATTGCGAAAGAGGGAGTAAAAATGAATTGGATACAGGGAATACAAAGAGCTATTGACTATGTGGAAGAAAATATAACCGAGGAAATTGACTTTGAAAAGGCGGCGCGGCAGGCATATTCTTCTTCGTTTCATTTTCAAAGGGTGTTCGGTATTCTTTGCGGTTTAAGTCTGGGAGATTATATTCGTATGCGCAGGCTTTCCCTTGCGGGCGAGGAGCTTTCAAAGGGAAACGCTAAAATTATAGATATAGCGCTTAAATACGGCTACGATACGCCCGAGAGCTTTTCCCGCGCCTTTACCCGATTTCACGGCATTACGCCGAGCGAGGCAAAGCACGGCGGCAATGTTAAAATATTTACTCCGCTTTCCGTAAAATTAACCTTAACGGGAGGCAGTAAAATGGATTACAGAATTGAAAAAAGAGACGCGTTTCAGGTGGTATGCAAGCGCAAAAGGGTGAGCAAGCCGCTTTCGGCATACGCTACCGAGGATATTACCGCGATGTGGCGCGAATACGGTGCTGACGGCACGTTAGAAAAGCTTATCGCCTGCATACCGCAAAACCCTGTAATGAAAGGTATGCTCGGTATTTGCTTTTCTTCGGAGCTAAGCGCCGGTCAGTTTCCCTACGGCATAGGCGCAGAGTATGACGGAAGAAAGGCAGACGGCGACTTAGAGGTAATTACAATACCCGCAAGCACCTTTGCGGTGTTTAAAAGTAAGGGTAAAATGCCCGACGCCTTTGTGGAGACCTACCACAGGATAGTTACGGAATTTTTCCCGCAAAGCTCGCAGTATGAGTATGGCGAAAGCGTTGAATTTGAGGTTTATCCGTCGCAAAATACCAACGACCCGAGCTATGAGTGTGAAATTTGGATAGCGGTGAAGGAAAAATAATGCGGAATTAGTAGGGTATAAAAGGCTCCCTTCTTTTCGGCTTTGCCAAAATAGAGGGGAGCTGTCACGTTAGTGACTGAGGGGTATTTTTAGTTTGTAACAACCCCTCCGTCATAGCTTACGCATGACACCTCCCCTTACACAGGGGAGGCAAAATTGGTGCTCCTGCTTTGCAGAGGTGTCCGCCGGACACCCGCACCCTTACACAGGGAGGCAAAATAGAGGGAGGCTTTTCTCGGCTTGCATCTTTACGATTTCAAATTTATCGTTCTGACAATAACCGAATTTCAGCTTTCGTTGCCAGCCCCTCGCTGAATGCGGTGGCGCCGCCCGCAGCAGTGCCAAGGCGCAGGGCATAGTCGAAATCCTTGGTTTTTTCATAGCCTGCAAGAAAGCCCGCGAGCATTGAATCGCCCGCACCCACGGTATTTACGGCTTTGCCCGATACCGCCGGCATAAAAAGGCTTTCACCGCCGGAGATGTAAAGATAAGCGCCGTCCTTTCCCATTGAAACAAGCGCATTTTGCGCGCCGAGCGAAAGCAGCTTTTCGGCGTATATCTTCACATTTTGTTTTGTTACCTCTGTTTTGAAAATGCCGCTTAATTCTTCAAGGTTCGGCTTTATTAAAAACGGGGAAAATTCAAGAGATTTTAAAAGAGCCTCTCCCTCTGCGTCAACCGCGAATTTCACGTGGCGCGGGGAGAGCTTTTTCATTATATTTTCGTAAATATCGGCAGGCATATTTTTAGGGACGCTGCCCGAAAGCACTACGGTATCGCCCGCCCGCACCTTTTCTAACTTTTCAAAAAGGCGGCTGATATCCTCCGTTGATACATTCGGACCTGCGGCGTTAATATCGGTCTCATTTTCGGCGCGCAGCTTTACGTTTATGCGGGTAAGACCCTTTTTAAGCCTTACAAAATCGGTTTTTGCAAAGGCAGAAACGGCATTTTCAAGCGCGTCACCCGTAAACCCGCCAATAAAACCCGTGGCTACCGAGGGAATTTCAAGCTCATTTAAAATAAACGAAACATTTATGCCTTTGCCGCCGAAATAAAGGCTTTCGCGTGCCGAGCGGTTTATTTCGCCCACGGCTAAATTATTCGGGTACATAATATAATCAAGCGCGGGGTTTAAGGTTACTGTATATATCATAAATTCTCCCTATAAAAAAGCCTCCCTCGCAAGAGGGAGACATTATAAAACTTATTATACAATATCAATCTGCAAAGCCTGATTCTACCAAAGCCACAAGACCGTCGAGGGCTTCCTTTTCATCCGAGCCGTCAACAATTATTTTTATGGTTGTGCCGCCTACGATTCCGAGCGACAGAACGCCTAAAAGGCTCTTTGCGTTTACCTTTCTCTCGTCCTTTTCAACCCAGATTGAGGATTTATACTCATTTGCTTTCTGAATAAAAAAGGTTGCGGGGCGGGCATGAAGACCAACCTGATTTTGAATAACTACGTCTTTAACACACATTGTAAAATCTCCTTCGGGATTAACATTTTATTAACTACCTCGTTACATCTTAGTAACACCTGATATTATCATTATACCACATTTAATGAAATCGTCAATTATTTGTGAATAAGTTCTAATATTTATCCAACGATTTAAAAAACCGAAAGCCCGCATTTGTGTAGTTTTAATATAATTTTTCGGCAAAAATCGCGGTTTTAGCCCCTGTCCGATTATTTTATGCTCTCAATATCGTACGGCGTGGTCTGGTAAACGAAGTAATTGAGCCAGTTTGAATAAAGTAAATTTGCGTGCGCGCGCCAGGTAACAAGCGGCGGATTTTCGGGATTATCACCCGGGAAATAGTTTTCCGGCAGGTGTATGGGCTTATTTTCGCTAAGGTCGCGGAAATACTCCGCCGCCAGCGTTCCCGCGTCATACTCGGGGTGACCGGTTATGAAAATTTGCTTGCCCTTATCGGTTGAAACGGCAAAAACCCCCGTTTTTTCAGAGCCTGCCAATATTTTAAGCTGCGGCGTTTTTGCTATATCCTCTGCCGATACGGTGGTGTGGCGCGACTGCGGCACCATAAAGGTATCGTCAAAACCGCGGAATAAAATTGAATTTTTATAATCCACGGTATGCGGGAAAACGCCGAAAAGCTTTTCTTTCAGCGGCAGCTTTTTAATTCCGTAATGGTAGTAAAGCCCCGCCTGCGCGCCCCAGCAAATGTGAAACGTGCTGTGCACGTGGGTTTTGCTCCATTCCATAATTTCGCACAGCTCCGCCCAGTATTCCACCTCTTCAAAGGGCATATGCTCAACGGGCGCGCCCGTTATTATCATACCGTCAAAGGTGCGGCCGCGAACATCCTCAAAGGTTTTATAAAATGTGAAAAGATGCTCTGCCGAGGTGTTTTTTGAAATATGGCTTTTGGTATGCAGAAATTCAAGGTCAACCTGTAGGGGGGAGTTGCCGAGTAGGCGGGATATTTGCGTTTCGGTTTCAACCTTTTTGGGCATAAGGTTCAAAAGCAGAATTTTAAGCGGACGAATATCCTGCGTTATAGCCCGCGTTTCGGTCATAACGAATATATTTTCATCGTTGAGCGTTTTAACCGCAGGCAGATCGTTCGGTATTTTTATCGGCATTTTTTACCTGCCCTCTGCGCCGTCGAGCGCCTGTTTAATATCGTTTATAAGGTCATCCGCACTTTCAAGCCCGCACGAAAAACGCACAAGGTCGGCGGGCACGCCCGCGGCGGCAAGTTCATCGTCCGTCATCTGGCGGTGGGTGCTGCTTGCGGGGTGCAGGCAGCAGGTGCGCGCGTCGGCAACGTGAGTTTCGATTGCGGCAATTTTAAGCCCCTTCATAAAGCCCTCGGCGGCTTTTCTTCCGCCCTTTAAGCCGAAGCTTACAACGCCTGTTGTGCCGTTCGGCATATATTTCTTTGCAAGGTCATAATATTTATCGCCCTCAAGCCCGGGGTATATAACGTAAGCCACACGGGTATCGTTTTTAAGCGCACGCGCCACGGCAAGCGCGTTTTCGCAGTGCCGCGCCATTCTTACGTGCAGGCTTTCAAGCCCCAAATTCAAAATAAACGCGCTTTGCGGCGATTGCACCGAGCCGAAATCGCGCATCAACTGCGCGGTGGCTTTGGTGATGTATGCGCCGCCTATGCCGAAACGCTCGGTATAGGTTATGCCGTGGTAGCTTTCGTCAGGCGTGCAAAGCCCGGGGTATTTATCGGGGTAACGCGTCCAGTCAAACTTGCCCGAATCCACAATGCAGCCGCCTACCGCCGCGCCGTGGCCGTCCATATATTTGGTGGTGGAATGGGTTACAATATCCGCTCCCCACTCAAAGGGGCGGCAGTTGACGGGCGTTGCAAAGGTGTTATCCACTATAAGCGGAACGCCGTGGCTGTGCGCAGCGGCGGCGAACTTTTCAAAATCAAGCACGGTAAGCGCGGGGTTTGCCACCGTCTCGCCGAAAACCGCCTTTGTATTGGGGCGGAAAGCCGCGTCAAGCTCCTCTTTGGTGCAATCGGGGGAAACAAAGGTAAAGTCTATCCCCATTCTTTTCATTGTAACGGCAAAAAGGTTGTATGTACCGCCGTAAATCGAAGAGGAAGAAACTATATGGTCGCCGCAGGACGCAATGTTGAATACGGCGTAAAACGAGGCTGCCTGACCGGAAGACGTAAGCATTGCAGCCGTGCCGCCCTCAAGCTCGCATATTTTAGCGGCTACGCTGTCGCAGGTGGGGTTTTGCAGGCGCGAATAGAAATATCCGCTTGCTTCCAAATCGAAAAGCCTGCCCATATCCTCGCTTGTGTTATATTTAAAGGTTGTGCTTTGAATTATAGGTATCTGTCGCGGCTCGCCGTTACCCGGTCTGTATCCGCCCTGTACGCAAACGGTATCTCTGTTCACAAAAACCACCCCGAAATGAAAAATTTTATAAGTGTTTATATTCAGTATACACTTAATTTTGTTTTCGTCAAGGCTTATAAATAAAAAGAATACAAAAAATATTTGATAATTAGAAGAGTTAGTGATATAATCAAATCAGTATGCAGGAAAGGCAGGGAACTATGGAAAAGATTTTTAAAAAGCTCACCGTGTTTTTATCGGGTCTGCTTATTGTAACGACCGTCTTTTTAATCTTTGTTATTCCCACTTATATAAAATCGGATAGGAAAATAGACTTTTTCTCCTCAAATAAGATCGTAAGTAATATTAAAAATATGGAAATGAATATGACCACGGTCATATACGTTCAAAACGCCAAGGGGCAGTGGGAGGAATACCGCCGCCTGCACGGCAGCGAAAACCGACTGTGGGCGGGAATTGATAAAATGCCCAAGCAATTGGGCAACGCCTTTATTGCCATTGAGGACGAGCGGTTTTACGAAAATCGCGGGGTCGACTGGAAAAGAACCTTAGCGGCTGTGGGTAACAGGCTTTTAAAATTCAATTCCACCGAGTTCGGCGGCTCTACCATAACGCAGCAGCTTATAAAAAACGTTACGAATGATAAGGACCGCGACGCCATGCGTAAATTCCGCGAGATTGTGCGCGCGACACTTATAACCCGCCGCCTTTCCAAAAAGGAAATACTCGAAGCATACCTCAACACAATTTCCTTGGGCAACGGCATTTGCGGCGTTCAGGTGGCGGCAAACTACTATTTTAATAAGGATGTAAGCGAGCTTAATTTAACCGAATGCGCAGCCCTTGCGGCAATAACCAAAAACCCCTCAAGGTTTAACCCCGTAACCGAAAAGGGCGCGGCGGAAAACAAAAAGCGGCGGCAAACGGTGCTTGATAAAATGCTGGAGCTTAAAATGATAAGCTACGACGAGTACGATAAGGCTTACAACACCGAGCTTAAAATAGACGATTCGCAAAAGGATGAATACGAGGGCGAGATAAACAGCTATTTTGTTGACGCGCTTATAGACCAGGTAATAGACGACCTTGCGGAAAAATATAACCTGAGCACTCAAATGGCTTCTACCATGTTCTACAACGGCGGATTTAAGATATACTCCACCTTAAAGCCCGATATACAGGCACAAATGGAAAAGGTTTACACAAATATCGACACCTATTTTCCCCAAAAGGCGACCTATGATAACGGCGTGACCGCACACGCGCAATCGGCTATGACGGTTATGGACTATAAAGGTCATATAGTCGGAATAGTGGGGGGAGCGGGTGAAAAAACCGCAAACCGCGGGCTTAACCGCGCAACCGATTCGCCGCGCCAGCCTGGATCTACCATGAAGCCCATAGGCGTTTATGCACTGGCAATAGATAAGGATATTGTGGATTATACCTCGCGCGTGCTTGATAAGCCGATAGAAAAATACTATGCCGACGGCAAAAGCGGGCCTAAGGAATGGTACGGCTACTATAAGGGTACGGTCACGCTTAATTACGCAATACGTAAATCAATGAATACTATTCCCGTGCGGCTGCTGCAGGAAATAGGCGTTACCGAATCGTATAATTTTCTTACCCAAAAGCTGCACTGTAAGCATTTGGTTGAGGCGGATAAAAACCTTGCGGCGCTGGCCCTCGGCGGTACGCACTACGGCATTACCACCACCGAATCCGCTGCGGCTTACGCCATCTTCGGAAACAGGGGAGTTTACCATAAACCCACAACATATTATGAAATAAAGCATGCAAACGGCGACACCGTAATTAAATACGACGATACCGGCGAGCAGGTAATAAGCCCTGCGTCCGCTACCATAATGAACCACCTTTTGCAGGAGGTCGTTTACGGCAGCGAGGGTACGGGCGGCGGAATAAGAAGCTTTAACTACAAGCTCAAAGCGTATGCAAAAACAGGTACTTCAAGCGAATCCTACGACCTGTGGATGGTTGCGGGCTCACCTTACTATATAGGCTCGGTATGGTATGGCTTTGATTTATCGCACAATGTAAACAACGGCGGCGCGGCGGCTAAGATATGGCGCGACGTTATGGCTGAGGTGCATAAAAACCTTGATAAAAAGGAATTTGAGGATAGTGAGGACGTTGTTAAAAAGGGCATAGGCTACTATAAAAAAGGCGCAAAGGTGGAAACGCCCATTTACTACAACTCTTCGTCTGCCGCGTCTTCTTCGTCGGCCTCGTCTTCAAGCAGCTCCGCACCGTCTTCTTCCGGGTCGTCATCCACGGTAACCTCGTCCGAAAGCCCGTCCTCTTCATCATCCTCGCCGTCTTCGAGCACGCTGTCAACCCCGTCTTCGTCGGCGTCCGAAACGCCGTCATCATCCTCGGAAAGCTCATCGGCAGAGCCTACGCCGCCGTCATCCGATACGCCTGCCGGAGGCGACGGATAATGCGCCCGATAGCGAAAATTTACACCGATTTTCCCGAAAAATTCGGGCTGCCGCGGCAAAGCGGACTTATAAAGGATCTGCGCGGAAAAATAATATTCGAGCCCGAATACCGCGATATTTCGGCAGTGCGCGGGCTTGAAGAATATTCGCATATATGGCTTTTGTGGGAATTTTCGGGCTTCGGCGGCGATTGGTCGCCCACGGTGCGCCCGCCTCGGCTCGGCGGGAATAAGCGTGTGGGCGTTTTTGCAACCCGCTCGCCCAACCGCCCGAACCCGATAGGGCTTTCCGCCGTAAGGCTCAGAACAATAAGCCTTGATAAAAAGCTCGGCGCGGTGCTTGAGGTTTCGGGAATAGATATGGTGAACGGCACGCCGATTTACGATATAAAGCCGTATTTAAGCTTTGCGGATTCCTACCCCGACGCGGTTTGCGGCTTTGCCGATGAAAAATTCGGCGATAAGGCGGCGGTAGAAATTCCCGAAAGCATTGCAAATACTTTGGGTGCGGAAACGCTTTTGCAGCTAAGGGAAATTTTAGCGGAAGACCCGCGCCCGCATTACCAGAACGACCCCGACAGAATATACGGCTTTACCTTTAAAAACCTTGAAATACGTTTCAAGGCGGAAAAAGGGGTAATAAAATTACTGTCTGCCGAAAGCAAAGCTTAAAAAATTTAACTTTTTAAGTAGAAAAATGACATATACTGTAACATATACCCGATATATATTTATCATATTTCCGTTTTATTTTAAAATTGTGTATAATAAAGACAACAAAACAAAACAAAACGGAGGAATGACATATGTCAAGATTCACTTTACCCAGAGATATTTATTTCGGCGAGAACGCCATGGAAAACCTTAAAAGCCTTAAGGGCAAAAAGGCCATGGTTGTTGTTGGCGGCGGCTCTATGAAGCGTTTCGGCTTTCTTGATAAAGCGGTAGGCTACCTTAAGGACGCCGGAATGGAGGTTGAACTGTTTGAGGGTGTTGAACCCGACCCCTCTGTTGAAACCGTTATGCGCGGCGCAGATGCTATGCGTAAGTTCTGCCCCGATTGGATAGTTGCAATAGGCGGCGGCTCTCCGATAGACGCGGCGAAGGCTATGTGGGCGTTTTATGAGTACCCCGAGGTTACCTTTGAATCGCTCTGCGTTCCCTTTAATTTCCCCGAGCTTCGCCAAAAAGCTAAATTCTGCGCTATTTCTTCTACCTCGGGAACGGCTACCGAAGTTACCGCTTTCTCGGTAATTACCGATTATTCAAAGGGTATTAAATACCCGCTGGCGGACTTCAATATAACTCCCGATGTTGCAATAGTTGACCCCGAGCTTGCGCAGACAATGCCGCAAAAGCTCGTAGCCCATACCGGTATGGACGCGCTGACCCACGCTATTGAGGCGTATGTTTCCACCGCTGCAAGCCCTTATACCGACGCGCTTGCAATGAAGGCTATTGAAATGGTTACGGCTTACCTGCCGTCCTCTTACAACGGTAACCGCGAGTCTCGCGCTGCCATGCATGACGCACAGTGCCTTGCGGGTATGGCGTTTTCAAACGCTCTGCTCGGCATAGTTCACTCAATGGCGCATAAAACGGGCGCGGCTTTCCGCGAGGGCAGCATGAAGGACAGACACCTGCCGCACGGCTGCGCAAATGCAATTTATCTGCCCTATGTAATTAAATACAACGCGCATGATGAAAGAGCCGCCGAGAGATACGCCGATATTGCGAGAGTGATAGGTCTGCCCGGCAGCAGCAATAAGGCGCTTATTGAAAGCCTTTGCACGCTTATAGGCACTATGAACAGCATTCTTAATATACCGCATACCTTAAAGGAATTCGGTATTGACGAAGCCGAGTTCAACGCAAAGGTAGATAAAATTGCGGCAAATGCCGTGGGCGACGCCTGCACAGGCTCTAACCCCCGCGCAATTGACCCCGCCACTATGGCAAAGCTATTTAAATGCACCTACTACGGTACAGAGGTGGATTTTTAAATCTATTTAAGGAATGATACCAAGAAATGTTTAAAATCGTAAGCAAACGAAACCTGAACCCAACCGTTACCATGATGGACATTGAAGCGCCGCTCGTGGCTAAAAAAGCCGAGGCGGGTCAGTTCATCATTCTCCGCACCGATGAAGACGGCGAGCGTATACCGCTTACCGTTGCGGGGTTTGACCGTGAAAAAGGTACGGTTAAAATAATATTTCAGATTGTGGGAGCTACAACCGAAAAGCTGAATCATAAAAACGTGGGCGACTGCCTTTCGGATTTTGCGGGCCCGCTCGGTAAGCCTACCGAGACAGAAGGGCTGCGCAAGGTTTGCGTGGTGGGCGGCGGCGTAGGCTGCGCAATTGCGCTGCCCATAGCCGAAAAGCTGCACGCCGAGGGCTGCGAGGTGCACACCATAGTCGGTTTCCGCAATAAGGATCTTGTTATTTTGGAGGATGAGTTTTCCGCTTGCTCCGATAAGCTTACGATAATGACCGACGACGGCTCTTACGGCACAAAGGGCGTTGTTACCGCCCCGCTTAAAGAGGCTATAGACGCGGGCGAAAATTACGATGAGGTAATTACAATAGGTCCGCTTATTATGATGAAGTTCGTTGTGGCAACCACCAAGCCCGCAGGCGTAAAAACGGTCGTTTCAATGAACCCGATTATGATTGACGGCACGGGTATGTGCGGCGGCTGCCGCCTTACTGTGGGCGGGCAGACAAAGTTTGCCTGTGTTGACGGGCCTGATTTTGACGGCTTTGAGGTCGATTTTGACGAGGCTATGAAGCGCGGCGCTATGTACCGCGAATTTGAGAGACACGCATATGAAGAAACCTGCAATTTATTTAAAAAGGAGGCGCGGTAATAATGGCTGTTAATATGGATCCCAAAAAGCATGAAATGCCGGTGCAAAAGCCGGAGGTGCGCAATCACAACTTTTCCGAGGTTGCCCTCGGTTACAGCGAGGAAACCGCGCTTGAAGAGGCGGCGCGCTGCCTTAACTGCAAGCATATGCCCTGCGTTTCGGGCTGCCCCGTTAATATTCACATTCCGGCGTTTATAGAAAAGGTAAGGGAAGGCGACTTCGAGGGCGCTTATCAGGTAATAGCGCAGTCCTCAAGCCTGCCCGCCGTTTGCGGCAGAGTATGTCCGCAGGAAAAGCAGTGCGAGGCAAAGTGCGTGCGCGGCATTAAGGGCGAGCCTGTGGGTATAGGCAGGTTAGAGCGCTTTGTTGCCGACTGGCACAATGAGCACGCTAAGGGCAATATTGCTCGCCCCGAGCCCAACGGTCATAAAGTAGCTGTGGTAGGCTCGGGTCCCTCGGGGCTTACGTGTGCGGGCGACCTTGCCAAAAAGGGCTACAAGGTTGCGGTTTTTGAGGCTTTGCACACTGCGGGCGGCGTTTTGGTTTACGGAATACCCGAGTTCCGCCTGCCGAAGACAATAGTTAAAAAGGAAGTTGATACCTTAAAGCAGTTAGGCGTTGAAATTGATACCAACGTGATAATAGGCAAAACCGTTACGGTTGACGAGCTTTTCGATATGGGCTACGAGGCGGTGTTTATCGGCTCGGGCGCGGGATTGCCCCGCTTTATGGGAATTGAGGGCGAGGCGCTCTGCGGCGTTTACTCTGCCAATGAGTTTTTAACCCGCAATAACCTTATGAAAGCCTATAAGGACGGCAGCGCCACCCCCGTTATGCACGCTAAAAAGGCGGTTATCGTAGGCGGCGGCAACGTTGCTATGGACGCGGCGCGCACCGCAAAGCGCTTAGGAGCGGATGTTACCGTGGTTTACCGCCGCACCGAAAACGAGCTGCCCGCCCGCAGGGAAGAGGTTGAGCACGCAATGGAAGAGGGAATTGAGTTTAAATTCCTTACCAACCCGATTAAAATTGAGGGCGAAGACGGCTGGGTTAGGAGTATTCTCTGCCAGGAAATGAAGCTATCAGAACCCGATGAATCGGGTCGCGCACGTCCCGTGCCGGTTGAGGGCAGCGAGTACGAGGTTGAGGCTGATTGCGTTATAATGTCTATCGGCACATCTCCCAACCCGCTTATCAAGTCCACCACAAGCGGACTTGAAGTAAATAAGCGCGGCGGAATAATCGTAAACGAGGAAACGGGCAAAACCAGCCGCGACGGAGTTTACGCCGGCGGCGACGCCGTTACGGGCGCTGCAACCGTTATTCTTGCTATGGGTGCGGGCAAAACCGCCGCCAAAGCGATTGACGAATATATAATGCAAAAATAATGATACAACCCCGCGGTTAAATATAACTGCGGGGTTGTAGTTCTTTCATACTGTAAAACCGAATTTAAAGGGCTGCTATTGCAATGCTTTTTTCTCAAACCGTTTATAAATTTTATCCACAAGGAAACAGGCGAAAATACCTATAAACGCGCCGAGCAGCGCGCCCGCCAAAACATCGGTGGGGTAGTGCACGTAAAGGTACAGGCGGGAAAGCGCTATTAAAACGGCAAGTATTATTGCCGGAATACCTAAGCGCTTATCCCTTATAAGCAGCACGGTCGCCGCCTCAAACGAGGCAAGCGTATGCCCCGAGGGAAATGAAAAGTCCGAAAGCGCTTTTACAAGCAGCTCTGCCTGCATTGCCGTGTTCACATCATAGGGTCTTGTTCGTGCAATGGCGTTTTTAAGAATTACATTTCCGATTATAAGCCCCAAAAGCAGGGCTGTGCCCATCATAACGCCCGTTTTGCGGGTCTTTTTTATTATTATAAGAATAAGTGCTGCCGCAATCCAGAAAATGCCCTTATCGCCGAAAAGGGTTATTATAGGCATAACCTTATCGAGAAACGGGCAGGCGAATGTATCGTGAATAAAATTTAGTATGTTTATTTCAAAATCATTCATCCTTTTTATCCCCCGTATTCTGCATATCAAGAACCTTGTATGTATTGCCGTCGCGGCGGAGATAAACGTATTTATCAAAATAATCCTGATATTTTTCGCCTTTTCGCGTCAGCTCGTTTACAAGGGTAACGCGGCAGCTGAAAAGGTCGTTGCTGTATTTATGAAAATCGGTGGTTTTAACATCCTTTATTGCGTGCTTTTCGTGGTCGAGCGAGAATATAACAAGACTGGTGCGCAGATTTTTATAGAACTTTGTATCTGCGTCCATATACTTGCGTATTTGGGTCATTGAGGAATCGTTCTGCATGTACTCGGCGTAAACACTCGCCGCCTTGCCTGCAATTTCGCCGACCGCCGCTTTTTCGGAAAATTCCTGAACCACGTTGTAAACCGTGCCGTTTTTCTCAACGGGCAGCGCATTATTGCCCGATTTTGCGGTTATTTGCGGTTCGTCGTTCAGCATATTATCAAGCGTTATTATCTGCTTGTTTATTATATTTTCGTTTTTTGTAAGCGTGGTGTCAATATCGGGCAGCTCTTCGTTTTTGCGGTCATCCGCGCTTACCGCAACGCCGTTTACCGATATTTCCGCGTCGGACGTAGCGGAAATTTTATATGTCTTATATAGCTTTTTATCAAAGTCTATTCCCGAAACGGAGTAGCGTTTTTTATCGTCGCGCTTTAAATAAACGCTCATAAGCTTGCTGTCGCCCGATTTTACCGTGTACGCAAGGTCGCAGCCCTCGGGCTTGATAGCCGAGGTTGAAAAGGTCAGCTCCTTATCCTTTATGAGTGCCGAGAAGGCTTTATCCATACTTGCGTTTGTTTCGTATTTTGAAACGTTAATGTGGTATTTATCCTTAACGGCGGAAATTTTACCGTTTTTAACGCTGCTGTCCATAAATGCCGACATTATCTGCTCGGGCTGCGCCGCTTCGTATTTTTTAAGCCACCCGCCGAATACGAAAAGGAAAACCGTAAGCCCCACAACAAAAAGCGCCACGGCGGAAAAGTAAATTTTATAAAACAGTGAACGCGTTTTCATTTCTTTTCCTCCGATACTATAAAGTAGGTGGGTATTCTGCGCGGGTTGGTGAACGCCTTGTATCTGTTTACAAGCCCCTTTTGCTGATATGTGTCAAGCTGTGATTTATCTACCGAGTATTTATCAAAATAATCGCGGTAGTACATCATGGCGGAAGAGCCGCCGTCCAGCATTCCCGCGTTTACCGCGCCGTAGGATACCATAAGGTCAATAACATCGTTTCTGGTAGCGCCTATACTGTCAACCGATCTGCCGTCGGTTACAAGCATTATAACCGTTCCGTCCGCGCGCTGACCTATTGCGGTGCGCTGCGCAGTGCCGGTGTCGTTATCGGCATGGAAAAGCTTTATATCGTCGCCGTTTTGCTGAATAAGCACGTTGCCCGTTTGGAAAGAAACCGCGTCGCGTATGCCGAGTTTATCCGCCTCCGCTTTGGTTATGCCCTCGCGGCAGACAAGCTTGTCGTTTTTATCGAAGCCGAAAAACGACCGCTTTAACCCATCATTCCAAACGTTTTTGCCGCCCGAATATGTAAGCCCCATCGGCTTAGCGCCCGTGCCCTGACCGCCCGCGTCGGCAAATTCGCCGCCGTTTATCGCCGCCGTGCAGTTATATTTTTGCGCAATATCAAAAATTCTTGAGCCTGCGGCAGCCGAGGCGTAATTTTCAGAGGATATGCCCACGCTTACGCGCTTGGGGTCGCGCACAAGCAGTAAATAACCCTTGAATTTCGGCTCGCTCAGGTATATAAGCTTCATACCGTCAACCGCGTCTTCCCATTCGTCGGCGTTTGCTTTGTTGTAATCGCCCGCCTCTATAACGTCAACATTCACCTTTTCGCTGTCCGCAATTATTTTATCC
The DNA here is from genome assembly GCA_934486705.1 of uncultured Eubacteriales bacterium. Lineage (GTDB taxonomy): Bacteria > Bacillota > Clostridia > Oscillospirales > Acutalibacteraceae > UBA737. Next base: position 6,763 of record CAKSQS010000013.1, on the reverse strand, counting down.
ACCGTGGAGGAGGGCAAAAACAGGGTAGGTATCCACTTTGTGGCGCTCGCTTCTTTTGCCATTATAACCGTCATATTTCGCAGGCTTTTGCTCGGCCCGTAGCATATCATAAGCGCTGCAGAAATTACAAAAACAAGCACCATTGCAAGCGCTGTGCCTACCGATAAAAGGCTTCTTTTAACAACCGTTCCCACGGTTAGCTTTTCACGTCTTTTTTTGCTCATATCCTCATTTTTTCCCGATTCTGCAAATACCCATGTCTGCTGAATACGGTAATTTACAAAGAATATGACCGTATCCACTATAAGCTTAATAACCGTTGCAAGGAATGGCGCGGCTTTAAGCGTGTGCGATATAAGGGTAACAAGCCCCGCGGAAATAAACATTTGCGGAATTGCAAGCGCGTAATACCGCAAAAGCTTACCGCGCGATTTTGAATCGGCGTTAAACACCTTGGTTCGGTTTATATTGTAGTTGATAATTGAGGAAATCGCCCTTGCCGCGGCGGTAGCGCCGAGCTCCGCCCATTTGCCGAGAGCGCCGCCGAGCAGCTTTAATACAAGGTAGAATACGGACAGATCGGCTATAAACGAAACAGCCGAGCTTAAAATATAAACGAGTATAAAGCGGTAAATACGGAGCGAATCCTGTATAGGGCGGAAGTGTGAGGTTGCGTTTTCTTCTATGTATACCGTTTCAATGGGTACTTCCTTTATTTTAACTCCGCACTGCCTGAATTTCAGCAGCATATTGGTCTCGTACTCAAAGCGGTCGCCCTTTACAGATAAAAGCAGCGGCAAAAGGGACACGGGAAAAGCGCGCAGACCTGTTTGGGTATCCGATATTTTCATACCGCAAAGCACCTTGAATACCCATGATGTCATATGATTGCCCATTCTGCTGCGTTTAGGTACGTCCTCGCCCGAAAAATCGCGGCAGCCGAGCACCGCGCCTTTTCCTATTTCCGCAAGCGCGTCGGCACAGGCAGCAGCGTCCTGCGGGCTGTGCTGACCGTCGCCGTCAACCGTTACCACGCCCGCCGCGTCGGGGCAATTGCGCAGAATATGGCGAAAAGCCACCTTTAAGGCAGCGCCCTTGCCGTGGTTTTGCCTGCGGTGGATAACCGTTATATTTTCATCAGAATGCGGAAAATTTTCAAGATGAGCCTTGTCGCTGCCGTCGTTTACTATGATGATTTTTTCAAAGCCTGCGTCCAACATTCCGCGAACGGTTTTTTTAAGCTTTTCGTCCGGGTTGAGCGAGGGAATTATCACATAGATATTATTCGACACATTTTTCACTCCCAGAATATTCGATAACATATTACATTATAATCCCCGAAAAGCCATATTACAAGTAACAAAAAAGATACAAAACAAAAACGGCATTCCAGCAGGGGAGCGTGCCGATTTTTTCGACACGCTCATATATTACGATTTTTTTATATTGAGCAGATGTGCGATTCCCGGTATGCTCTCGCCCTGAAAGGACGAGGTAGGGGACATAAGCGCACCCGTGGACATAAAGAGAATGTTATTAAAATCCCCCTGCTCCAAACGGTGCATAATATACGAGCAAAGCACCGAGGCGCTGCACCCGCAGCCAGAGCCGCCGGCGTGAACATCCTGCTTTTCACGGTCGAAAATCAGCGTTCCGCAATCGCTGTGGCGGCAGCGTATATCCACGCCCTCGCGTTCCAAAAGCTCATAGAGCAGGTTTGTTCCCACATACCCAAGGTCGCCCGTGAATATAATATCGTAGTCCTCTGGTTTGGTTTTAGTATCATTAAAGAAATTCAGCAGCGTGCCTGCGGCGGCGGGCGCCATTGCCGCGCCCATATTATTTGCGTCCTTAATGTTGAGATCCTCTATTTCGCCGAAGGTTACCGAGTTTATATAAATATTTCCGCCCTCTTTACCGAGAATAAGTGCGCCCGAGCCTGTTACCGTCCATTGGGCGGTGGGGGTGCGCTGCGAGCCGTAATTAAGCGGAAAGCGGTATTGCCGCTCGGCGGAACAGAAGTGCGAGGAGGTTACCGAGACGGTTTTTTCGGCAGCGCCCGAATCTATAAAAACGGCGGCAAGCCCGGTAGAAAGCGCCATGGTTGAGCAAGCGCCGTAAAGCCCTATAAAGGGTATTCCGAAGCTGCGCAGCCCAAAGGAGCTGCCTATGCACTGGTTTAAAAGGTCGCCTGCAAAAATATTATCTATATCGCAGGGCTGCAGCCCCGCTTTATCAAGCGCGGTTTGAACGGCGGTTTTCTGCAGCTTGCTTTCGGCTTTTTCAAAGCTTTTTTCGCCGAAAAAGCTATCGTTTGTGTAGGCGTCAAATTCGTTTGAGAGCGGCCCTTCATGCTCCTTTTTGCCCACCACCGCGCCATAGCTTATTACCCGCGGCTTATTTTCAAAAATAATAGTGCGTTTACCCGCTTTTTTCATACTCTCACCCGCAAATACTCATAATATATAAAATAATGCCGTATATAACGCTTGCCAGCGTGCCGTATACTATAACAGGCCCTGCTATTGTAAACATTTTAGCCCCCAGCCCCAAAACAAAACCCTCGCTTTTATACTCAATTGCGGGGGAAACCACGGCGTTTGCAAAGCCTGTTATGGGCACAAGCGTGCCCGCGCCCGCGTGCTTTGCAATTTTATCGAAAATTTTAAGCCCCGTAAGCCACGCGGCAATAAACACAAGCAATGAGGGCACAGCCGCCTTTACCACCTTTTCGGGCATATCAAGCGCTGTGAACCATTCCTTAAAAAGCTGACCTATAACGCATATCAAGCCGCCCACTGTATAAGCTAAAATAAAATCCTTAACCTTGGTTGACGGGGGAGAGATACGCTTTGTCATTTTACCGTATTCTTTTTCGGTAGGAAACATATAAACCACATCCTTTTCATATATTATTTACTTTTTAATTTGCTATTATTCCGAGCTTTGCTTGACATTAAGCCGAATGTTATAGTATAGTTAATATTATCAGGGGGGATAAATATGAAAAAAATCAAAATATATTTTGCCGCACTTATTGCGGCCTTTGCGGTTACAACGGGAGCTTTGCCTGTTGCGGCGGAGCAAAATACGGCAAACGGCTTTAATATGTCGGAATACTATGTTGAAACAGCGCTTGAAAACGAACTTGGCAAAGAAAAATATTTTAAGGCGTATAATGCAATTAAAAGCGGGGTTGAAAACTTTGAAAGTGAAATAAGGTTAGGAACGGAAGCAGACGAAAATGAGATATGGATGATTTTTAATTCCTATCGTTCGGACCACACGGAGCATTTTTGGTTAAATCCGGTTACTTTTTCATTTGGAAGATACGTATATGCGGACGGTACATGTGAATCTTTTATTGCTCTGAAATATTTTTTCACAAAAGAAAATTTGCCCGCCGAAACGGAAAAAATCAATGCCGCCGCAGATGAGCTGCTTAAAGGAATAACACCGAGTATGCCTGAATTTGAGCGGGAAATGCTTTTGCACGACAGGCTTGCAAAAAGTATAACTTACGATTTAAACGAAAAATATGCTCATACCGCATACGGTGCTTTGGTAAACGGAAGAGCGGTTTGCGACGGATATACGCAGGCTTTTCAGTATCTTTTGCAAAGGGTAGGTATTCAGTCGTTTATGGTAACGGGCACGGGAAAGGGCGGCAACCACGCTTGGAATATTGTAAGAATAGACGGCAGGTATTATAATGTAGATCTGACGTGGGACGATCAGGAAAGCGATACTTTTCACGCTTATTTTAACCTTACCGACGAGCGAATAAAAGAGGACCACACTTTTGATACAACCGTTTTTATAATACCCGAATGTAATTCGACCGATGCAAATTATTTTGCGGTTTACGGCGGAATCTTTAATGAATTTTCAGCGGATGATTTAGGCGCATTGATAAAAACGGACGGGAAAAAACTGCATATTTATATTACGGGTGATATGAAAGAATTTCAAAATAACTTTAAAAAACACTTTAGAAATATGCTTGCCGCTGCCGGAATAAACGGTACTGCGGGGTATGCTTACTCTCCATTGGGTAGGGAAATGATAATAACGGTTATTTTGCCCGGAGACGCGAATTGCGACGGTGTAATTGATATACGAGATATAGTAAATATGAAAATACGGCTATCTGAGGAAATCACAGATATTAACCAATGTTGGTATTTGGACTTGAATGCGGATAATAAAATAAATTCAGCCGATTTGATACAGCTAAGAAAAATGCTTTTGGGCATAAAGAATTAAACTGCCGTTTACGGGAATTTTAAGCCTTGGAGCGTGATATAAAATGTGTACTGCTGCGGCATACAGAAAAAACGGACTTTATTTCGGTAGAAACCTTGATTACGAAATGTCCTACGGGGAGGAAATTGTCATAACGCCCCAAAATTTTCGGTTTGATTTTAAAGCCTGCGGGGCGGACGCGGCGCACTATGCCATGATAGGCACGGCGCATATAGCGGACGGTTACCCGCTTTATTACGACGCGGCAAACGAAAAAGGGCTTTGTATGGCGGGGCTCAACTTTGTAAACAGCGCGTCCTATTCGGAAAAGACAGAGGGCTGCACCGCGCCCTATGAGCTGATACCCCTTGTGCTTTCAAAATGCGCCGATACAGGTGAGGCGCGTGCGCTGCTTGGCAAAATAACGCTCGGGAACATCCCGTTTAATAAGCAGCTGCCTGCGGCAAGGCTGCACTGGATTTTAGCGGATAAGGACAAAACAATTGTTGCCGAGCCGAAAAACGGCGAACTTAAAATTTATGACGCGGCGGCAAATGTGCTTGCAAACGACCCGCCGTTTGATTTTCAAATGCAAAACCTTAATAATTATATGGCTTTAAGCCCTTACCCGCCCGAAAACCGATTTTCAGGCGCGCTGCCGCTTAAAACCTACAGCCGCGGTATGGGCGCTTTGGGTTTGCCGGGCGACCTTTCCTCGCAGTCGCGGTTTGTAAGGGCGGCGTTTGTTGCGGCAAACTCCGTATCGGGCGACGGGGAATATGACGGGATCACACAGCTTTTTCATATTTTAGGCTCGGCAGAGCAGCAAAACGGCTGCTGCATAACCGAAAACGGCGGGCTTGAAAAAACAATATACACCGCCTGTTTTGACGCATACGGTGGGGTATATTATTACACGACCTATGAAAACAGACAGATAACCGCGGTTGATATGTTTAAAGAAGATATAAGCGGGTGTAAGCTTACCCGCTACCCTATGATAAATACGCCGCAAATTAAATTTCAAAATTGCTGATTTTATGTTGATTTTTTAATGTATTCGTGATAAGATGTTGAAATAAGAGGAGTTGTTGAAAAAATGAAGACCGAAACCATACATCTTAAAGAAATATATCCGTTTTTGGGCGAGGACGGCTGCGACCCTACGGTAGATATGTATTTGCCGTATAATATGACCGAAATGGGCTGGGAGCACAAAAAGCGCCCCTGTATGATAGTTTGCCCCGGCGGCGGGTACGCTATGTGCAGTCAGCGTGAGGCAGAGCCTATTGCTATGCACTTTTTGCCTGACGGATTTAATGTGTTTGTTATATACTATTCGGTAGCGCCGCACCGTTTTCCCACGCAAATGCGCGAGGTTGCGGCAACGGTTGAGCTTATATACAAAAATGCGGATATTTGGAACTGTGATGTTTCAAAGCTTGCAATAATCGGATTTTCCGCAGGCGGACACCTTGCCGCGCACTATTCCACAATGTATGATTGCAAGGAGGTTCGCGAGGTCTTCCCCGAGAGCAAGCCTGTAAACGCGTCGGTGCTTTCTTACCCCGTAATAACCGCCGACCCCGCGCACGGGCATATGGGCAGCTTTGATAACCTGCTCGGCAAGCCCGAACGCACTGAGGAAGAAATAAACTATTTCTCCTGCGACCGCAGAGTGACCGAAAACACCCCGCCAGCATACATATGGCACACCGCAAATGACAGCTGCGTTCCCGTAATGAACAGTCTTTTGTACGCGGGTGCGCTGAGTAAATACAATGTCCCGTTTGAGCTGCATATTTTCCCGTTCGGATACCACGGCTCGTCAACGGTTGACGGCACTTCCTGTAATGATATTCCCAATAATATGAAATGCGCGGCAGAATGGCTTGACGACGTTAAGCGCTGGCTGAAGCTTATGAATATTTCTTTTTAGAAACAAAAGTACGGCAGCTTTCACTGTTACAGTGAAAGCTGCCGTTTTAGATGGTGTCTTTAGACGTGGAAAAAATCCCTCGGTTCTACCGAGGGAAGAAAAAAGAGCGGAGCGACAAAAAATGTGGCGAGCTTGATGCGAGCCGAAAGACTTTTAAAAAAGAAGAACCTCATGTAAAATAGTAGTGGTTTGGCGACCGCATTACTAAAAAACAGGAGGTTTTTCAAATGAAAGAAAATAATGAGATAAAAAGTACAGCACACAGCAAATATAGGTGTCAGTACCATATAGTTTTTGCTCCAAAGTATAGGAGAAAAGAGATATATGGCAAACTGAAAAAGGATATAGGAGCAATACTTAGGAAATTATGTAATCAAAAGGGAGTAGAAATAATAGAAGCAGAAGCATGTCCTGACCATATACATATGCTGGTAAGTATCCCACCGCACATAAGTATAGCACAATTCATGGGATATCTCAATGGAAAAAGCACATTGATGACTTTCGACCGACATGCAAATTTAAAATACAAATACGGCTCAAGAAGTTTTTGGTGTAGAGGATATTATGTAGATACAG
>CAKSQS010000012.1 GCA_934486705.1 uncultured Eubacteriales bacterium | reverse complement strand
CACTCGCGTGTTTTAATATCCTCAAACGCCGCGTACAGCATGATAATACACATCACACCCCCACGCGCCGCCTTTGCCGACGCTCCGAAAAAACAGAGCAGCGCCGCCATAGTTACTACCGCCGTCACGGTGAACACAATCGCGGTTTTCTTTTTATTTCCGCCGAAGCTTTCAGCCGCGCTTTTGCCGGTTATATATCCCGCAAAGCCTGTGATCAGCAAAAGTAATATTGCCGTTATTACAAACCCCGCGGTACTGTATTCAGTTCCGGTAAATCTCTCAATTACCGGAAGCATATTTTCTCTCAAATATATACCCTCCTTTCGGCGGAGCTTTTACGCTCCGCCTATGGATTCTGTTTTTTATGCCGTCTATGCCGTATACGCAAACATACTGTTCACCTTTTCGGTGACCTTCGGCATAACGGTGCCGTTAAGCAATGCGTAAAGCAGCGTCAGCACCAGTGCGCCGAGGACTACGGCTATAAGGATCTTAACGCCCGTATCCACATAGCCCTCGGCTTTTCTTGTCTGTAATGCGCATTTAGCGCCTATTGCCAAATTATTTGCTCCTCTGCGGAGCTTATTTAAAAATTTTCTCATCGTAATCTTCTCCCTCGTTTTAATATTCATCAGGTGGTGGCTCCGCTGTAATTAAACAGCTCCGAAACCTTTGTCGTCACGGTTCCCATAACGGTTGTTTTGAGAAGTGCGTAAAGCAATGTGAGCACCAGCGCTCCCAAAACCACCGCTATTAAAATCTTTACGCCGGTATCCACATAGCCCTCTGCCTTACGGCTTTTAAGCGCCACGCTTGTGGCTATAACGGCGTTATCTGCCTTGCGCCTTAATTTTTCAAAGAATTTCTTAAACATTTTTGATTTCTCCTTTTTTATATTTGTTTTTTCTGCGGACGGCTTGGCGTTCCGCTTTGCCGGTCCCACCGGCTTTACTGATACATCGGACTCACCTCCCCGTATTTAATTTTTATGGAAATGCAAAAAGCCCCGGCTTTTCCGTTTGGAAAAACCGAGGCTTGGTTATTAAAATATTTAACTGTTACTTTTCGTATTTGTCTGTTGCCGTTACCATAATGCAAGTATACCACAAGTCGTCAATGCAGGTTACTCCCACGCCGGTATACTTCATATCATCTAAACCAACATACGACCAATGGCGGCTGCTGTCTATTATGATCTGCGCTAAGCACTGACCTATTTTATCTGCGCTGCCGACTACGCCCGCCATTGCTATCGCTTCCTGCGCGCCTATATCATAGCTCCCGCTGCCGTCCGGCATTTCCGTATATCTTCCGTAGCCCGTGGCTTTCGCCGCGGCGAACCAGTCGGATATATCATGGGCAAAGTTTGACGGCAGCTGGCTGCTCCTGTACTCTGCATACCCTGTCAGGCGCGGCAGTTTTTTTAGCTCCCCACTGCCTATATTTGCCCTTGCGCGGTTTAGATGATATATAACCCTTTCGGCTACCGCTTTGGTATCCGCCGAGGTTGCGTTTGCCGGCGTTTCGTCTCTCGTTTCCGGCGGAGTTTGTGCGGTATTTGTATTAGGCGGTGCAGCCGAAGAAGTTTTCGGTTTTTCTCTGGTCTGCGATACCGTTTTATCCGGCTTTGCGATATTAGAGCTTTCGGCTGATGAACCTTGTGCAACATTTGCACTAAGCGTCGAGGATACATTCCCCGCCGAAGAAACCGCCTCGCTTTCTGCTGTCGTTTCGGAAACAACAGAGCTTACATCTCCGATATTTTCCGATGAAGTATATTCGGCATTATGCTTTTTACAGCCGACAGTCAATACCGATACAGTAACAATAAAAAGTATTTTTACAGATTCTTTTATGTTAAGCATTATTTTCCCTCATTTCACTTTTAAAACTTAAAACGGTGCTGTTTTCGGTCGGTGTTTTGCTTAAATTTTGAGTTAATGTACTGTTTTGACTGCGTAAAAAGCCTTTATTTATGCGGGTTTCAGCCCGACTACTATAACACTACCCCGACCAAAATCAGCGGGTTTGACCGCAAAATCAAAGCCGCAGGAATAATCCTGCGGCTTTTTGTACAGTTCATCACAATAACAGAACGGAGGTAGAGAATGCTTGGAAATATAAGTCCCGACGGTAAACAAAATGAAGTATTGGCATTGCCCGCAAAAGGGCATAATGTTATTTTGGGAATCGCCGGAAGCGGAAAAACAACAATGGCTCTTTTAAGAGCTGTAGGTTTATCAAATTTACCGAGTTCTCCGAAGGTGCTGGTTGTGACATTCAACCGCGCCCTTGTTCAATATATGAATAACATAACCCAAAAACGTTTAAGCAATATCACAATCGAAAATTTTCATAAATTTGCAAGAGGCTATCTTAACAGCCGCAATAAAATGCCGTCTTATAACGGTATTATATCCGAAGAATCCCAAAAAAAGAGATATATAGAGAAAGCTCTTTCCATTGTAAAGAAAAAATATCCGGAAGAGTCAACTCTTCAGCGTCCAAGCAATGTCTTTTTTGACGAAATTACTATCCAAAATTTCGGCTTTGCAAATTTTGTAGAATATTTGTCGGCAGAACGTATAGGGCGAGCTTCTGCCAATATTAAGCGCGAAAACAGAAAGTGGTTTTACGAAGTGTTTGAAGTCTATAAACAGCTTCGTCACAAAATGGGCTATATGTACGACTGGGATGATTTAGCCTTTTATACATACCATGAAATGTCGAATGACCCCGGCCCACGCCGTTATGATCATATTATTGTTGACGAGGGGCAGGATTTTTCCCCTATGATGATTAAAGCACTGACTTCTGCGGTGAGTGCTAACGGTTCTTTTTCGTTTTTCGGTGACGTTGCGCAGCAAATTTACGGCTCTCGCCTTTCTTGGAGAGATTCCGGTATCAATATTCAAGATAAAAAAATATGGCGCTTTGACCGTAATTACCGCAATCCGTCAAGCATATCCTCGTTTGCCGAAGATATTACGAACAGCGAATATTGGGTCAGTAAGGAAGATATGGTATCTCCCGCGGAAAACATTGCGGATGGACCTAAGCCTGTTTTGGTTGAATTTTCAAGCCGAGAACGCGAAACAACCTGGTTACTGTCTCAAATTAAAGAACTGGTTAAAACATCTTCCAACATAATTATTTGCCGTAATAGGGCTACTGTATCCTCCCTACGCCAAGCATTACACGAGATAGGCATTAAAGCCAAGGTTATTGACAAGGACCATGCCGGGTTTGCAAATATAAAGGGAGTTTATTTGAGTACCTTCCATGCCGCAAAAGGTTTAGAATTTGAAAACGTATTTATACCTTTTATAAGCGAAGGCATTTATCCCGACTTGGAAACCATAGAAAATGCCGTTGATGTGAAAGGCGCTCTGTCAAATGAATTGAAATTGCTGTATGTTGCGGTAACTCGTTCCAAATACGGTTTGTTTATGTCATTCCACGGGCAATTATCAAGGCTATTCCCTGTTGATTCAACAAATTACCAAAAAATCAACGAAGAGGAACTGCTATGAGTAGTGTGGATTATTTTAAAGGTCGTGATGTGTCTCGTCTTTGCCACTTTACGAAGCTAAAGGATTTAACACATATTCTTTCTTCGGACAACGGTATTGTTTCTTCTACCGCTATCAGACCGGATATAAAAGATCAAAAAGATCCCGAAAGATATGACGGCGAGTTAGAGTATATCTGTTGTTCCGTTGAATATCCTAATTCATGGTATTTGCGCAAAGTGCGGCAGAGAGATAACGACCGGGTGTTCCGTGAATGGGTGGCAATTTATATTGACTTAGCGGTTTTGGAGCAAAGAGACTTTAAGTTCTGCCCGTGTAATGCCGCCAAAAGACGCGGCGCGCATATCTTAAGCGATAAAAGCCGCCTTTCCGTTTTGTACGATTCCCCTTCTTTATACGGAAGAAGCCGAACCTTGCCTATGTTAAGGTGTTGCCCGACTGACGACCAAGCCGAAATTCTCATAAAAGACAATATCCCATATCGTTTCTTCGGCGGTATTGCCGTCAGCAATGAAGAAACAGCCAATCAAGCTTATGCTATTTTAAAAACCTATGAAAAACCCGATATTCCGATTTATATTTCTCCGGATGTTTTGAGCACCGATTGGAGTAATATGATAAGACGAGGCGTTCGTCCAACCGAAACACCGTTTATGACCGATAAGGATGAAATAATATGAGTAACATTCCGTCAATACGCGAAAAATGTACCGGCGCGTTGCTCGCCTCTGCAATCGGCGACGCATTAGGGTGGCCGTATGAATTTCATTCAAAAAACGCTGACGGAAACCTACAGATAGGTGAAGGTCACTTTGTGGATTGGCAGAGAAAGACCGGCGGACGCTATTGGAATCACACTGAAAAAATTTCAGCGGGTGAATATAGCGACGATACTCAAATGATTTTGGCGGTTTCCCGCAGTCTTATTTCAGGATATGATTGGAAAAAATATTTTTCGTACAAGGAACTCCCCTATTGGCTGAAGTACGAGCGCGGCGGCGGCAAAGCGTTAAAATCAGCAGCTAAGGCATACAAAGACAATAATACTCCTTGGGAAAGCAAAAATGCCCGAGATTATTTTTACGCCGGCGGCAACGGTGTTACAATGCGAATTCTTCCCCACGTTATTGCAAATGCGTACCTTTCCGACACCGAGCAATTAATGAATGATGTTTTTTCCGATGCTATCATTACACACGGACATCCGCGTGCCATTCTCGGCGCTACATGTTATGCTTATGCTTTAGATGTAATATTACGAAAAAAAACCGTTTTACAATTCGGTGAACTGATAAACATCATTATTGATTCTGTTAATGTATGGGGAAAATTCCGCGAAAATGTTTTTCCGTTTGATTTGGATTATTATGAAAGGCTCTGTTTCGAGTACAACTATCTCGACGAGTGGAACAACTGCACCGATTCAATAATTGACAAGCTGTTATATATTGATAAATCTTTAAAAAAGGGCTTGTTGGTAAATGACAATACTGTTTTAACGGAATTAAAATGCTTTGATAAGGAAAGCGGTGCCGGAGACGTTGCCGTTTTGGCTGCTCTGTACTTAGTTTCAAAATATGCCAATAACCCTATTCTCGGAATTAAGACTGCGGCATATACGGCAGGAATTGATACAGATACCATAGCGTGCATAACCGGCGGATTATTCGGCATGCTATGCGGAACAGGGTGGATTCCCGCCGAATGGCGCATGGTTCAGGACTATAATTGTTTGTGTAATATCGCGGAAATTCTGCTTTCTGATGATATGAAGGCAACCTCAAAGCGAATTTCCGATTCAAATATTAACAATCAAGAGCTACGCAGCTCACCGATAGGAAAAATATTTACTGATACGGTTACCGAAATCCATAGCGGAAAATCAAGCAAAATTATTATTACAAAAATCCGCACCTTGCTTGGTCAAACACTATATCTCAAGCGATATGAACGGGTTAAATATGACGGGAAGTTAAAGGATAATAATAAAAATGTCCTCTGTGATAATAATAAATCAATGTCAAGCAATGAAATATGCTTTAACCTCTCTAAAGTAAATTTAATTTTAGAGGAATCCGGTTTCAGCCGCATAACATTTAAAAAGGTTATTCAGATAGTTAACCTTTTATATGACGGCGCATTAAATTGTAATCAAATTGCAAAAAAATTGAAGGTTGATGAAAATTTAGTGAAAAAAATTCAAGAGGCAATAAATTAAAAGCACTAAAAAGGTTCATAATAAAGCCCATTTTAGGGTCGGTATTTCTGTTTGTTTCAGGCAGTGTTAAAAATGACCGAAAGCGGAGTTTAGTATCCGCTTTCGGTCATTTTTTCGTCATATTTGAAAACTGCCTCGGCAATCCGTTTTGAAAGCTCATATTTATGCTTTGGGTGAATATCCGTATTCTCGCAGACATCACGGCTTATTACCGTTTTCACAAACGGTGCTTTCGCACCGATTTCCGCCTGCGCCTTTTGTATTTTTTTCCAGGATTCAACGTCGCAGTTTAAAAAATCGGGCAATTGCACCACCGTAAAGGGCAGCCTATCATCCTTAAACGCAGTACGCCACGAATTTATAAGGCACAAAAGCATATCGCCGTATACTTCGCTTTCTCTTGCCGACGCGTTGCTCTCGCCCTGATACCATATGATTCCCGCAGCGGAAAACGGCGCTGTTTTTTTAACCTGAAAATTATAAAGCTGCGAATGCCCCTTATTCCACGGGTAATCGTCCCTGCGTTCCTCATCGGGAATATTGAAAAGCGGGTTTTCAAAGGCAATATCAGGCAGGTATGCCTGTATATTCGCCGCGCCCTGATAGCAGGTTATAAAGCCTACGGCGCGGTTTGTCATTTTACGAAGATATGTCCCTACAAAATAGCCTATGCAGGAAAAGCCGCCGTCGCGGTCTGCCCGCGCGTCTACCCAACCGTCCTGCGGGAAAAAGCTTTCGCTCTGCTCGGGGCGCTCGTTGTGGAAAAAGCGCAGCAGCGGGTCGGTTGCATAAAGCTCTGCGGGATAGTCGGATTCTTTAAGCTTAAACTGCAAATTTGATTGCCCCGCCAAAATATATACGTCGCCTATATAAACATCCTTTATTATCCGCTCTCTGCCGTCAAGCGTAATTTTAAGCTCATACGGGCCGCCGTAGTCCATAGGCGGCAGCTCGGCGCACCACTCCGTGCCTACCTCGATGCCGCTGTAGGTATTTGAGCAAAGCTCGATTTCCACGCTGCCGCCGCCCGTGCCGAATATCCTTATAGGCTTATTCGCCTGAAAAATTACTCCGTCGCAAATTAAATCGTTAAGTCTCATAATTTTTCACCCCATTACATAACGACCTCGGCGTTTTTATACTCCTTGCAGCCGTTTAAAATATGCTCATCGGTTATTTCAATAATCGGTTCTGCGGTGCTTTCCTCCTCAAACACAATTATTTCATTGCTTTCTTTAAGCAGCGGCCACGGAATGTAGAGCGAAAGCTGCGGCCCTATATTCCGGTATCTGCCTATATTAAAGCCGTTTACCGTTACAAAGCCCTTTGTAAAATTACTCAAATGCACAAAGCAATCCTTGCCCGTTTCGGCTGAAAAATTACCCTTAAAAAAAGTCGGGAAGGACTGCGCCGCGCCGTAACTCAGCTTTTCAAGGTTATTCATAGGTAAGGTATATATTTCCCAATCGGAAAGTATCTGCCTTACGCCCACCCTGTCGGTTATATAAACATACCCGCAAATGCCCTTGCGGTCGCCGCGAAGCATATCCGGCCCGTAGTTTATACGTCCCTGATTTTCCGCTAAAATATCAAGCGTTCCGCCGTTTTCCGCCGTTTTGCTAAGCTCAATATGCTTTATATCGTCATTGCGGGATATAGCGCCTATTTTCTCGCCGTTAAAATAAACGGTTGCTCTGTCGTTTACGTCTTTAAGCGACAGCCTGGCTATTTCCTGCCCCGGCTCTATTCGGCAGCGGTAAAGTATGTAGCCGTAGCCCTGACCGTAGTGCTCCATATTACGCGGAAATTCATCGCTGAATTTTTTGCCTATGTTGCCGAGATTTTCAAAAAGCGCCGCGCTTTTTGTAAGCGTTACCTTGCCTATATTCTGTTTTTCCGAATTTCGGCTTTCGGGCAGCTTTTTGCCTGTAAAGCGCTCAACCGCGTTTTTAATCGCGTAATATTTCGGCGTTAAATCGCCGCACTCGGTCAAAGCGCCGTCAAGCTCGTAGCTTGTAACGTCGGGGCAGTATTCGTATTCGGTTCTGCCGTTTTTCTCATAAGGGAATGAGTTAGCCCCATTCATAAAGCCGAAATTTGTTCCGCCGCAGAACATATAAAGGTTAAAATGATACCCCTTTTCAAGCTGCTGCGATATTTCCCTGCCGACCGATTCGGGCGGGTACTTTTGCGGCTGCTTGCCCCAGTGGGTAAGCCCGCCTATCCAGTGCTCTATATGAAACACCGGGTAATCGGCTGAAATATTTTTAAGCGCCGCGGTATACTCGGGCAAAATGCCGTCGCCGTAGCCGAAATCAAGCCCGGGCAGAGCGCCCTCGGCTGCCCCGCCACGCAGGGTCATGGGGGTGTGCCCGTCGGAGGTGAATATCGGAATATCCGCACCGTATTTTTCAAGAAGACGCGCGCACCTGTTCATATATTTATGCGAATTGGAAAAAGAGCCGTACTCATTTTCCGCCGCAAGCAAAATAACGTTGCCGCCGTTTGTCTGCATACGCGGCACGATTATTTTCATAATTTGCTCTATGTATTTTTCAGCCCTTGAAAAATAGTATTCGTCGTTACTTCTCAAAAGCACGTTTTCATCCTTTAAGAGCCACGCGGGCAAGCCGCCCAAATCCCACTCGCCGCATATATACGGCCCGGGGCGCACCACGGCATAAAGCCCGAGGCGCGCGGCGGTATCCAAAAAAGCGCCCAAATCAAGCATTTTTTCAAATATGAACGTGCCCTCCTGCGGCTCGTGTAAATTCCAGCAGCAGTAGGTTTCAACCGTGTTAAAGCCCATATTTTTAAGCTTTACAAGCCTATCCTCCCACTGCTCGGGAAAGGTTCTGAAATAGTGTATAGACCCGCTGAGTATCTGTATATCCTCGCCGTCTATATTAAGGCGTTCGCCGTTCCATTTTACCACAATAAATTCTCCTGAATAAAAGTCTAATCCGAAAATACCGGAATGGCGGTCATAGCCGCCGCCATAGCCTCGGCTATACGCTTATGCCCCTTAACGTTCGGGTGCAGTCGGTCGGTCTCGCTGCTGCAAAAAAATGTGCTCGCCTGTGTATCGTCAAGCGGGAAAAGCCCTGATTTTGCGTGCAGATCTATAATATCGCACGCCCACACATTAGGCGTTTCTTTAAGCACCGCAATATATTCTTCAAGGTAAAACCCGCCCTTATCGGTGTGCATTTCATCATACTGAATATTATTACCGCCGAAATTGGCATAAGCCCTGTGCAGCGGTGTCATAATTATTACCTGCTTTGTGGGGTAATAATCTTTAACCCTTTTCATAACCGTGTTTATGCTGCCGCGAAAGGTTGAGGTATCGGTATTAAACTCGCGCCTTTTACGCGTTGCGTAAATCGGTTTGTTATCATCGCCGTACCCCACAATAACCTCGTGGTCCTCAGGCTCTGTGTACCAATTACCCATAGGCACGCCGTCGTTATAGTCGTTCGTCCCTGCAAACAGCACCACGGCGTCCAATTTATCGCCGCATACCTTATGCATTTCATCTGCCTGCGCGCAAAGCTCCTTAAACACCATACCGCTCCTGCCGAACGAAATCGATACGCAGCCGAGCTCCTTTTCAAGGCATTTCCAAAAGCCGTTTTCGGGCGTAATGCCCACGCCCTCGGTTATGGAGTCGCCCAAAAACGCTATTGTTTTATTTTTCCACTGTGTCTCTCTCACTTCAAACACGTTCCTTTTCAGGGTATTAGAATATCTTCCTTATGCTTAATGCCGAAAACGGCAAAATCTATTATTCCCGGGTGAATACCGCGCGGGTGGTTCGTAATCGTCAGCCTTACGCTGCTGCATTTCTTTATTGGGAATACTTTATAATCAATGTTTTTTTCTTCCGCGGAGCTTCGGTTATCGGCAAGCGTTATCCACTCGCCGCCGTCAAGCCCCTCAAGCAGCCAGCCTATGGGTCCGGGTAATACGCCGCCCGAATAATCGAGCCCGTTTTCCCGCCAGAAAATGCGCACCGCCGCCGCGTAAAACGTGGCGCTTAAATCGCATATCAATGTGGGGGTCTTATCGTTTATATCAGGCTCCCAAAAGGTGAGCGCGCTTTCGTCGGTGGCGTAAAGCCCGTCTCTCCCCTCTTTTGCGCTTGATACCGTGGGTCTTACCTTACCCGTAAGCGATAAAAGCTGCGGCTGGAACACGCCGTTTACAGGGTCGGTGCAAGCACCGGGGGCATATTGCGGGGTATCGGTTACACCGTGCGGGCAGTAAAGCTCGCCGTTTTCATCCACCGCGACCAGATCCATACCTATGCGCCTTTCGTACATATGCAAATAGTTTGCGGCTATGGTGTAAAACGCCCAAAGCGTGTTGCGCGGGCCGTGCTCAACACAGCCGTGACCCGCGCCGCCCACTATTCCGTGGCGGTGTACCGTCAGCGGATTGCGCTTTTGGCACTTAAAGCCCGAAAGCGGCTCTTTATCCGAATAATATACCGCCATACAGTAAGAGGCGTCGCAGGTATCGGGCGCGGCGTATATCATATAATACCGCCCGTTATGCTTTAAAAGGTGCGGACCTTCTACCCAACCGAAATCCTTATCCTGATTATGGTAGCCGTGGCGCTCCCACGGCTTATTTGCGGGGTCCATTTCCATAATAACCTCGGGTCCGCGCAGTACTTTGCGCGGGTCGGCGGTATCAAGCTCCCAGCCCACAATCTGCCCTATGTGATTTTCCACACCCTCTTTATAAACCGCATTGCAGGCGTACATATATATCCGCCCGTCGTCATCGGTGAAAATGCAGGGGTCGCAGGGAACAAACTCCGTGCCGTCGGGCAAAATAAAGCTGCCAAGCAGGGTGAACGGTCCGAGCGGGTTATCCCCCACATAAAGCGGGCAATTCCATGAGGTAAGCAGAAATTTATCGCCCCATTTTGTAATGCAGGGGCTGTATTTTCCGCAATAGGGCTCTGTGCGGACGTGTTTCCAATTATAAAAATCCTCGCTCACCCACGCCATACCGTAGCTCGGGTAAAGATACCACTTTCCGCCGTAATAATAAACGGTCGGGTCGCTTATGGAGCGGTAGTAAGGTCCGCCCATGCCGTCGGGCGGTGTTTCGTGGCTGAACATCGCCGTCTCAAAACGATACCAATCGTCCTTACCTGACGGTATATCGGGCAGCGACAGCGGGTTGCAATAGGTTTTTTCAAGATTTCGGTTGATCAGATTATCCATTAAGGCGCTCCTTTTTTATTCCGGCTTGGTTTCAAGCTTTAAGGGGTAATCGCCTAACTTTTTAACCTTAAAGCCGTTTTTCTTGTATTCCTCGTAATCAAACGCCTCAAGCTCGTCAATGGCAAGCTTATGAAACTCATAAAAATTGTGCCACCACTCGTAGCCGCTGCCGAGCTCCGCGTTGAGATAAGCGTCGGCTATATCGCAGCCCATTTGCGGCGCAACATAGAAAGCCCCCATTGCAAGCACGTTTACTCCGTTTCCCGTTACGGCGCGCAAAGCCGCCGGTACGCTTTCAACAACGCCGGCGTGAACATGCGGGCATTTGCTTGCCGCTATGTGTATTCCCATTCCCGTGCCGCAGAAAAGCAGCGCTCTTTCAAACTCACCCTCGGCTATCATACTGCCCGCGCGCAGCCCTATTCTGTGGAACATAAGGTCGGTATCGTCGGGGTCGGAATCCGTTTTAACGCCTATATCGGTTATTTCCCAGCCCTTGGCTTTCAGGTGTGCTACTACCGCCTCTTTAAGCGGAAAGCCCGCGAAATCCGCACCGACGAGCAATTCTTTATTCTTAACTGTTTTCATTTTCCGCGCTCCTTTTTGAAATTTACGCAACGCCGCCCGACGGTCAATCTGCCTTAACGGGCAATCAGACCGTCGGGTTTATTAAATTTGTATGCAGGTATTACTGAACGTTACTTAACACCTTTTTAATTCTTATAAGGTCAAGCACCGTAACATCATAGCCCGTGTAAGTACCTACGCCCAAAAGCGTTTTTTCCGCGTCTACAAGGTCCTGCGAATCAACCTTCCAGTCATAGTTAGCGTCGCCCGCCGCATATTCCGGCTTTGTTACGCTGCCTATTTCGGCGCGGGCTGTATCGGTGGTATAGTAGCCCGTTACTCCGGCAATTATTTCTTTTCCGTACATAGTGTCGTCGCCTATTCCCTTGAAACGGAGTGCAACGCTTGTAAGCGCGCTCATATTATCACCGTTTAAGGTCGGTCGCCAGCCCCAATCGCTGTTTAATGAAGTAAACGGCACCTTGATATATCCCTCAAATGCGGAATCAAAGGTCACCTTACCGTATATAAGCGCGTTATCATTATAACCGTTTTCAACGCTTTTTTCAGCCCATGTATCTGAGCCGCTTTGTAATACGTAAACCTTTTCGCCGGGCTTCAGCATAATGCTGTTTGCACCGTCAAACGTAAGGCAGGGCGCAAACATATTGGCTTTCGGGAAATTAACATAGAAAACTATTCCCGCGGCGTCCTTCATATATGTTTTAACCCTTGTATTCATAACAAGCGCGGTCCAGTTATCCGCTCCCTCTATTCCGTCGCTGTTTTCAAGATAGCTCCATTTCGGAGTAACATTGCTGCCCTGATATTTAACCGGAGTTTCCGAAAGAACGGAATCGCCTATATAAAGCTTATAGTTATTTGTGTTTTCAAGCTTATCCGCCGAGAATGCATATGTTGCGGCGTGAACGTCGCCGAAATCAAAGGATTTAATATCAAGCGGGGCGGGTCTGTACTCCTCGGGCACAATAAGCTTGGTTGACGCGGAATCCTCGGTTGTTACAAAGAACGGACCTACCGTAACATCGCCGAATTTTCCGCCTATGCCGCCTACACGCACATCAAAATACGTCAAATTATCAAATACCATATTTGCGCCCGAATCATATCCGATTATTGAAGACGCGGGTATTTTAATAAATCCTTCAAACGCGCTTTCAAAAGGAATTATACCGTTTTCATTTATTACTGTCGAGTTCCAGCTTTCATCACCGAGCTTTGCATATTCGTAAGAGCCGTTAGCCTTTAGCTTAGTAAGAGTACCGTTATTGGTTCTTGTCATTAAAACAATTTCATTTAACGAATCGGTTTTAACATACATTATTATGCTTCCGTTTTGGGTGAATCCGTCGGGCAGCTCGTGTGTTTCGGAATTGTTTACATAAAGGAAACCTGTGTATCCTTTTCCCATTAAATCCTGCTCTCCGTTAGTATTGCCGGAAAGTTTGATTCCGCTGAGATTGGTAATGCTGCTTATACCGTATGGCATAGCAAATGACGCGTCAAATGCCCAATGATTATTGAATCCCGTTAATATAATCGGCTTTACGTTTATGGGCCTCGGTCTGTACTCTTCCGGCACAACTATTTTTGTTGAGGTTGAATCATCTGTTGTTACAAAGAACGGACCTACCGTAACTGTACCGAATTTCCCGCCTATGCCGCCGAAACGTATATCAATAAATGCAAGATAATTAAATTCCATCGGTACGCCGTCCATACCGATAAGTGATGAAACAGGTATTCTGACATAGCCGTCAAACGCAGACTCAAAGCTTATTACGCCGTTTTCATCTGCTGTAGCATTTTCCCACTTGTCACTATCTGTTTCAAGATAGGTATAACTGCCGTTTGCACTTATTTTGCCGCTTGTAAACCACTGTGACGGGCACTCGGTCTTAGCCGTAAATGTCATTTTATTTGCAGCGTCGGTTTTAACATATATAATAAAGTTTCCGTTTTCTGCAAAACCCACAGGCAATTTATATGCGGTTGCGGTATCTTCCGAATACATAGCCTGTGCATAAATATAACTGCTGTATCCATTAGCGGTAAGGTCTATCTCTCCCATATAGTTTTCCGAAAGCTTAACACCTGTTGCGGTTGTATAAGCGGCGGTCACACCGGGCATAACGGCGGTATCGGCATTATACTGCCAAGAATTGATAACCGTATACCCTGTAAGCGGGGTTGCGTTTATGGGGTCTGTGTTTTCCGTTTCCGCCGAAACGGGGAACGCGCAAAGGCTTGCAGCCAACAGCAGCGCTGCCGAGAGAATTAACGCTATTGTCTTTTTCATAAATATCGCTCCTTAAAATTTATTTTACTTTAAAGGTATGCAGGATATTGCAGCCGTTTTCAAACGGGATATTATTATCGAGTCTCGCAGTTCCACCTCCCTTTGAAAGCAATTGCAGCGCAAGCTTGTATTCGCCCTTGGCTGCGGGGCTGTCAATATCGGCGGTAAGGGTATGCACAAGCTGCCTGCGGTCGTTATAATCATCGGGATTTGTGCTGTGCCAGCTCTTAGGGTCGCCCAAATCCACGCTTGCAATTTCCTTGTTTTTTGAGTCTAATAAGCAAAGCTTGCTTGTAACGTTGAAGGCGGCGGAAAAACCGTGGTTTTCAAGGGTTAAGGTAACGTTAAGCTTTTTATCCGCCTGCTTTACCGAGAGGGTATCGGCTGAAAATCTGTAACCCAAATAATCGCGCATATATTCAAAGGTGTTGCGCTCAACCGTTTTGCCCTCTGAATTTTTAAACCAGTTTTCAGAGTACGGCAAGCCGTATTCTTTAAGCCATTTAACGGTTACGGGCTGTTTCATACAGCGAACCATTGCGCCGTCCTGCAGCGCGCCCTTATCAAGCCAGCCGTTTATGGCGCTGAAAGTGGTAAACCGCAGCTGCGACATACCCAAAATGCAGGCGTAGCCGTCGGGGTACATATTTTCGCCGAGGTCGCTTGTGTACTGGGTATGGTAGTAAAATTCGCCGTCCTGCGGGGTGTAAGCACCCTCTTTTACGTTTCTGTTCCATGGCTCTAAGCCGTAGCTGTAGGTCATATTGCCGAGCTCGGTTGTATCCTGTATGCCGAACCACCCGTCGTTATTAAAGCCTATCATTTTCTTTTTGGGGTTGCTGTCGGGCAAAAAGTCCTTATAATCGGGGTGGCGCACCTGCGAGTAGACGCCCTCGGGCCACAGCTTATCGGCAAGGGCGGTTAAAATAGCCGTTCTGTCCGCCGGGGGGTTATCCGAGTGCCACTCGCCGAACTGACCTATAAATCCCGCCTGGAAAACATGTATAACATCCTTGTTGCGGTCAATTATTCCGTTTTCGGCAAGCTGATTTATATGTATTAAAAGCTCATCCGTTGTGGGGGTGCGCTTATTGAAAACGTTAACGTCGTAATAAGCAAAGCGCAGAAGAATTTGTATCTGCTTTTCGCGCAGCCAATCGAATATTACCTGTACGTTTTCAAAAAATTTATCGCTCAGCTTTTTGCCGAGGTAATCGCCCGGGAAGAAGTAGCAAACGGCTATAGGGGTTTGGGTGTATTTATACCAGCTGTTTGTCTGCTCCTCCAAAAGGCTTATAATATCCTCTTTGCTCGCCTCAAAATCAAATACCGAGTAAAAGCCGCGCAAGCCCCTGTTCGGGTTGCCGTAGAGTAAATCGTCGCTGTCGGAGTAAAGCGTGGTGTAGCTGCGCTCAACCGCGGCGGCGTCCTTTTTGTTGCCGCTTATATCAATATTAAAGGCGGGTTTATCGGAGGAATCCGCCGTTTTTGCGGCGGGCTTTGCAGCCTTTTTGCCGCAGCCGACGGCTGAAAGCGCCAAAACAAGCGCCAAAGCCGCAGCGGTAAATGATTTCAAATACCTTTTAATCATTTTTTCTTCCTCCTTTTATAAACAACCGTAAACACTGCCGCAGCGCCCGCCAAAAGCGCAACGCTCACGCTGCCTATAACTATAGGCAAGGTATATGAGCCGCCGCCCGTTTTGCCGCTGTCCGACTGCTTGTAATACACCTTATCGTAGGTCATATTATTTGATATTGTCGGGTAAACGTATTGTTCCGTTTCAAGCGTTGTAAATGTGGTATAATCGTAAATTGCAAGCAGCTTATCGCGCAAATCATATGCTTTAATAAGCACCGCGTATTTTCTGCCCGGCATAAGGTCGGTTATAGCGCCGCTGTTGGAAATAGCTTTGTTTTGCGCCACAAGGCGGTATTCGTAGCCCGTTTCGGTTTTGGTTATGGAGTACGCCTCCGCCATATAATACTTAGCGCCCTCAAAGGCTTCCCAGTAAAGCATTACCTTATCGGTGAATATATCCTGCTTTTCTATTGCGTAAATGGATTTTATTGTGGTAGCCTCGGGGAGTGATGTGTAAACCACCTCGTCGGGGCCTGCGTCGTTATCCTTTGTTACGCCGAACATAGGTCCTACCGTTACCATATTATCGCCCATTCCTATATACGCAAAGCGCCAGAATACCTTTTGCAGCAGCACATTCTCGGTAGCGTTTGTGGGCAGCAGGCTTGCAACGGGAATTTTCACAAGACCCTCAAAGCCTGCGGGAAGAACCACGCCGCCTATTGAGTTAAAGGTGCGCTCCGCCGGGTAGTGCTTCCACTTCTTCTCGCCCACCGCCAAAAGCTGATAGCTCATATTCGCCATAATATCAAACTGCTGCTTATCGGTTACCATGCACATGGTAAAGCGGTTTTCCTTTTTCGCAGGAACCTTTACATAAAAGAGCAGATGGCTGAATCCCGCAAGCGGCATATTGTTGTATGCGGCGGATACCCAGTGCGCCGAGTGCGCATATTCGGGCGCGTCATAATCCGCTGCCGGCTCTGAGCCTATAACCACGCACTTATTCTTTGAAAGCGAGGGTATGGGGCTCGGCAGGTAATCCTTGTAAACGAGCCACGAGGAATCAAGCGCCGTTATGGGAGTGAACGGGGTCATTTCCGGCAGATCTGATTTTTTCCACATATTTTTAACCGTATACGGTTCATCCGAAATTGCAAAGAACGCGCCCACGCGAACCTCGCCGTAATCTCCGCCGATTTCGGAAAATCTGAAGGTCACGCCGTTTATATCCTCATAAACCGAGGGGGAATTGAAAAATCCGCTGAGCGGCAGCTTTACCCAGCCCTCAAACGCGCCGTCAAAATCTACCGAGCCGTAGGTCTTATTTCCGCTTTTCAAGCCGTCGCTTGTGGTCTTCTTAGTCCATTTATCCGAGCCTAAGGGACAAATGTAATAATCCACCGCACCCTTGAATATTATCTCTCTGTTATCCTTTAAGCCGAAAGCCCTAACACCGAGGCTGTTTGCCGACGGCAGCTTTAGGTAAAAGGCTATATAATCGTTGCCGTTAAGCGGCTCGGACAGCCTTGTTTCAATAAAGTTATCGGTATCAAACGGCGGGTTGCCCGAGCATATAACGCTGCCGTTAAGCTTTACCGAGCTTACATTTTTGCCGTTCACCTTCATACTGTAAAGCCCCGCGGCAAGGTTATGAATAAGCGATATTTTAAGGCTTGAGGTTATAGGCAAAGCGCCCGTCGGCAGTGTGTAAGAGCTTGTGTCAACATCGTATATCTTATCAAACGATGTACCGAGGTATCTTGAAACGATATACTGTCCTATCAGCTTATAGCCGAGTGAGTTCGGGTGGTGGGTATCGCTGTAATACTGGGAGTAATAGTCGTCGAACACATTGTTCATAACGTCTATTTTGTAAATGCTGCCGTCTTCCCATATCTTCTTTGCCGCAGCGCGCATATTATCGTTATTTTCAGAGAATGATACCAAGCTCGGGCTTGTGTAAACAATAACCGCCTCGGGCTTTGCCTTTCTTATTTCGTCAATGCCCTTTTTGAGGTATTTGTAAATTTCATCGCCCGATTTTCCCGAATCGTTAATTCCGAGCGCTATATCAACAATGCAGTTTCTGCCGTTTCCCGGTATTTTTTCAATCAGCTGATCAACCGTCGGTTGGGTAGGCCCGTCAAGCCCCGGGGTGTAGTTGCTCCAATGCTCCGCCTTTAAGCCGCTTTGCGCCTGAACTACGCAGTTCATATTGTATTTTTCTTTCAGCGCATTGCGCACTATGCGGAATATCGGGTAGCCGTACAAATGGCGCGTGCTGTCGCCCACCATATAATAATTGCCGTGCGCCAGCCCCTGCTTTGTGCGCTCAAATATTCCCTGTATGCGCTCGTAGGGGTCTTTGGAATCGTATGCGGTCGGGTAAATCACTTCGGTGCTGCCGCCGTTATTGGTAATAAGGCTTAGAGCGCCGAGGGTAACGCTGCCACCGTTTTCAGTATTGCCGAAACCGAAAGCAAGCGATTTAAAGGCGTCTTCCCCGCTTTTTACTTCAAAGCCGCCGACTGCCGCAAATGCGGTATGGGGCAGGCTTATATATCCCTCAAAGCCTGCCTTTAAGGTTATTCCGCCGTCAGTTATATCCTTAAAGCTCCATGCCGAGTCGCCAAAGCTTAAAACACCGTATTTTTTGCCCGATGTAAGCCCTAATTCAGGCTTGCCGCCGACACTCAGAGCAGGAACAATTACGGTTTCCTTGCTTGCCTTGGCATAGAACAAAAATCCGTTTGAGCCCCTAAGCGCGGTATTGCCGTTAAGCGAAAATACATCCTTTTTCCCTGTCAGTGAGAATTTATAAGCCGTAATGGTAAGCCCTTTAAACGGATTTACGCTTTCAAATTTCAGCGCGTCCGATTTTGCGGTTATAGCTATCGGCGACGCGGTTATTGCAATGTCGGTATTTTCGGCAGGCTTTTCATAAAGCTTTATTTCCGGTGAATCGCTGTCCTTTTCGGTCAAGAAGAACGGACCTGCGGTTACCGTGCCGTATTTTCCGCCTATTTTGCCTATTGAAACGGTTATGCCTGAAATTTCAGTCGTTTTGCGGTCGGCGTTGTTTACCAGCGCGTAATCGTTGCAAAGGTCGGCTATTGCGAATTTAACATAGCCCTCAAAAGGTTTATCAAATTTAATTCCGCCGAAATACGTGTTTCCGCCGGCAGCGCTCCAGGTTTGAACCGCAGTTCCCGAAAGCCACTTTGTTCCGCCTGCGGGCAAATAGGAATACGCCTTGCCCACGCCGAGCGCCATTTCCGGATCGTAGCCTATCCCGAGTGATGAACCCGCATAGGATATTCTCGGTACGACCGTGTTAGCCGCGTCGGTTTTTAAATACATAATAACATGGGTAGCATTTCCGAATACAAGGCTGCCGTTCATCTGATACCGTGCATATGCCAGAGACTCCGTTGCGAAATCCTTTGTGTATTCGTGGTCGGCAGATATTTTCTGTCCCCTTGCGGCAGTCCATTTGAGCGGCGTATCGTAGACCTTAAATGTTTCCGCCGGGCTTTGACCCATGCTCCAGTCGGTCACGGGAGTTACTGTTATCGGGTCGGCTTTTTTAAGCTCTATTCCCTTTTTGCCGTCCTTTGAAATAAGGAAAGAAGGACCTAAAACAGGCTCGCCGTATTTTCCGCTTATTCCCTTTATTCTGTAAACTATATTGCATATTGTGTCTTCGTTTATAAGGAATTTAAAGCCCGAGTCGTTATCAAGGCTTGAAAACGGAATTTTTATATATCCCTCAAAAGCGCCGTCAAAGCTGACCGTACCGAAAACGGTGCTGCCCGGCGCTCCCGCGCCTGCGGCGGCTGTTTTCCACTCGCCGCCGCTTATGGGCATATACTCGTATATTCCGCCGTTTTTAAGCATAAGCGACGGTGTGTAATCAGCGCTCCACCTTGATTTATCGGCGGGTATATCTATTGCAATTTGCGGCATTAACGTGTTGGCGCTGTCAAATTTTACATAGAAAACCATACCCTCATAGCCCGCAGCGGATAATTTATCGGTCTTGAAGTTGGCGTATGCCTGCGAGCTGCCGACAGACGCTTCCTCATACATTTCCGAATCTGCCGACTCCAATTTTGAGCCGACAGCCGCCGTAAAGTCAAGGGGCTTTACCTCCGTGTGTTTTACCCACTGCCAGTTGTAGCCGAGCAGTTTGGTATTAAGCACCGGTACAACCTCGACGGGTCCTACCTCGGGCTCTTTGTATTCATCCGAAAGCTCAAAGGCGGTTGTGCCCTTATCGCCGTTTATAAGGAACGCCGCAGCCTCGGTCTTGCCGAATTTGCCGCCTATACCCGCCATACAAATATCTACGCCGGTTATATAGTCAATTTCGGGATAAACCGATATAAAGGGGCTTGCCTCCTGCTCCTTAAGGCTTGATACGGGAATTTTAATATATCCCTCAAAAGCCTTGTTGAACTGAACCGCGCCGTCGGTTTCGGTTTTAACGGTCCTCTGCTCTGTCCATTTAGAGCCGCCCAACGCCACCGTGTATACCGTGGCGTTGCTTTTCAAAACGAGCGACGGTATATCAGAAAGATAATCGTCCCACATATTCGCCGAAACGGTAATGCGGTTAGCCGCGTCGGTCTTAACGTAAATTAGCAGCGCATCGGTATTTTTTAGCGGCAGCTTAAAGCCGCTGATTTTCGCACCAACGTTGGCGGGCGCTGCCGAAAATGCCGATTTATTCACTTCAATCTCAGCAGACGTGCTGTCCTTATTTATAACAAAATAAGGTCCTGCCGTCATAGTGCCGTATTTCCCGCCGAGGCTCTTTGCCTTTAAGCACATACGGGAAAGCGAATCCTGATTCGGTTTAAACTTAAAGCCCATATCGTTTGAAAGCGAGTCAAACGGAATTTTAACATAGCCCTCAAACGCTCTGTCAAAGCGCATTGCGCCGAAATAGGGATTCCCCGCCTTATCCTCAACCGCCTTTGCTGCAGTCCAGGAAGAGGCGTTAAGCGCCTTGTAGGAATACTCTTTACCCACCATGAGCATAAGCACCGGGTCGAAATCAAACGACCAGCGGCCGCTGTTTTCGGGGCGGAACGCGCCGAAGTTCGGAGCGACGGTATTCGCCGCGTCAAGCTTTAAATAAAACATAATGCCGTCCGCACCAACAAAGCTGTTGCGCTTATCAAACTGAATATTGGCGTATGCCTGACTTATCGTTGTATCGGCAACGGAATATTCCTTGCCGGTAACGGTGTTTATTTTAAGCCCTTTTTCATCCGTAAGATTTGTAACCCTTGCAAAGCTGTGGGTCACGGTCTCCGCATTGTAGGTAAGGGCTGTGCCGCCGGTCATGGGGGTTACCTTTAAAACCTTGCTTACGCTCGTATCCTTTTGCGGCATTTCGGCAATAATGCCCTGCAAATATGTATCGGATGAAATAACCGCCGTATCGGTTTTTATGAAAAGCTTTTTATCCTTTTTAATTTCAGCCTTTGCACCGCCTATTCCGCTTACACTGAACGGTGTGAGCGGCAGCACGGGCGTTTTAGCGGGGCTCGCGGCATAAGCAGCGGGTAAACCCACGCTTATGCTGCTAAGCAAAAAGCTTGCGGTAAGAGCCGCAGCGGCTATATGTGAAAGCCTTGTTTTCATAGAATCACCTGAAATGTGTTTATTTTATATATGCCTTCAGCTGCGCTTCATAGGTCGGGTAAAGCTGCTGAACAACTGCCGACCACTGCGCCGAGCCCGCAAACACCTGCCACTTGTAAACCTCCAAAAGGTCGCCGAAGTTCTGCAAAATGCTGCGGTAGGTAACATAAACCTTTGTGGGGTTGCTTGCAAGATATTTATTTATAAAGTTAACATCCTCTTCGCTCAAAGCAACGCTGCCCGCCTTTGCTTTAAGGTTGTAGCGCTCAACCGCCGCCGTGGTTTCCGTTCTCGGAATTTCAACGCAGAGGTTTTCGCCCAAGCGGAACCATTTAAGGTAATTTACCCAAAGAGTGGCAAGTTCTTTATTTTTAGCGCCCTTTATAAGGCCGTAGCCTGGGTCAACCGCAATTTCAACATTGTAGTTGCTGTCGTTATCCAATTTCGGCATAGGTGCAAAGCCGAACGCATCCTCCTGGCGGAGAGTTTCAAAACGTCTTTGCAAATTAAGGTCGGCGTGTGAGAAAAGCATGGCAACCTTTTCCTGCTCAAACAGAGGGCACGCGTCCGAGGTGGACATTGAGCCCGAGCCCGCTCCGCTTATTTTGTAAAGGGTGTTCATAACCTTTGCAAGCTTTGCGTCGCGCAAATTGTTCTTGTACTCCTTGCCGTTTATAACCTCAACCACCTGAACGCCCGAAATACTCATAGGCTCAAGGTTTTGCGGGGTAAAGCCCCACTGAATTATTTCGTTCTTATTGTTCTTTTCAATAAATTTATCCGAAATTTCGCAAAGCTTATCAAGCGTCCATTCGTTTCGCTCATAAAGCGCGCGTGGGGTCATATCCTCAAGCCCGTAGTTTTTGAACATATTTTTGTTGTAATATATCCAGCTTGCCACAAATTCGCTTATTACCGGGAAATAAATTTTATCCTTCCACTTATACTGCTCGGTCTGAGCCTTTGTATTAGCCCAAAGCGGCGAATTAAAGTCTATAAGTCCGTCCCACGGCTCAAGCAGATCCTCGGCAACCGGAACGGGCCAGAACTTATCGTAAGCGCAGTCAACCACGTCGGGCGCGTTGCCTGCGGCAACCATTTTTGCAAGGTCCGACCAGTAGGTTTCGTGGGTGGAAATTGTTTCGTCAATCGTCACGCCGAATTCCTTTTTAAAATATTCCGCCGCTTCGCCGTCGGTATTGTTTTCCGACATAGAGGACCAACCGAACACCTTTAAAACCTTGCTGTTGCCCGAAAGGTCGGCGGTGGGCATTTCAATAGCCGCAACATTTTGGGATTCTGTGCTGCCGCTGCTTGCGCCGTTGCTGCCGCCGTCAGAGCCGGTTTCGGTTTTTCCGCAGCCCGAAAGCAGCATTGCAAGCGCCAAAGCGCCGCAGGAAAGTCTTGCGAATAAATTTTTCTTCATGGTAAAATCTCCTTTTGTTATTTTCTCGAATCATCCGACAATACTTGTATTCATCAGCGATTCGGTAAATTTCTTTTGCAAAATCACATATATGATTATAGGCACTGCTATGAACATAAGACAAAACGTAGTTTCATACACCGTAACCTCAACGTCGGTATATCCCGCCCCCTGCGGAGAGATCATTCTGCCGAAGGTATTTCTCAGCCCTTTCAGCAAAACCGCCAGCGGCTTTGACTTGTTGAAGAAGAGGGATATATTAACGTAGTCGTTCCAATACCACACAAAACTTAAAACGAACGAAACCAGAAGTATTGCCGTGGAATTGGGCAGCATTATATTGGTAAACGCCTTTGCAGGTCCGCAGCCGTCCAGATACGCCGCGTCCTCAAGCTCTTTGGGTAAGCCCTTGAAGGATTGCCTGAAAAGATATATAAACAACCCCGATTTAATTCCCTGGGCAAAGAGCGCCGAAACGGTAACCGGAACAATTGTGTTTATAAGCGGTATTCCCTCCCCGCCGAATACCTTTGCGGTAAACGCGGTAACGCCCGAATACTGAATATACAGCGGCATTGAAATTATCTGCGGCGGCACTATGAAGGTCATAAGCGCCAGCAGGAAAATTATATTTCTCCCCTTAAATTTAAGCCTTGCAAAGCCGTAGCCCGTTACAGCGCAGCTTAATGTTTGCAAAACCGAGCATAAAAGCGAAATAGCCGAGGAAACGCCGAACGATTTTATAAATTCCGTTTTTTGCAAAACAAATTTAATGTTATCAAACGTAAGGTTTTTCGGCAGCCATATTACGGTAGGGTCCATCATATCGCTCGGCTGCCTTATGCTTATGCTGAAACAGAAAATAATGGGATACAGTATTATGTAGGAAAGCCCTATTAAAAGTATCAGCCGCAGCGCCGAGCGTATAAAGCCGTACAGCCTTAAAGCCGCCTTTCCTTTTTCAGAGCCTTTTGAATAATTCAAATCAAGCACACCTCTTTTCATCAGTCAACGGCGTAATAAACATATCTGTTGCCGATAATATAAATAAGCACGACCGCTATAAATATTACCGCAAAGCATATAACCGACATTGCCGCCGCCTGGTCGAATTTCAAAGCGTTCATATAATCGTCTATAAGCTTGAACATACTGTTTGAGTAGCTTATCATATTATCCACAACGGTGTAGAAAATGTTTACCACAAGCATAGGCGCTAACATGGGAACGGTTATTTTCCAGAAGGTAGTCCAGCCGTTTGTGCCCTCAACGTCCGCCACCTCGTAAAGCGTGGACGGTATAGACTGCAGCCCCGCAATGAATATTAAAATTTGTATTCCCGAGTTCCATACAAGCCCGAATATTTCCTCAACCGTTTTAAGAATATAATCAACCGCGGTCTGCGGTATTCCCGCACCTGTAAGCGATGCCGCTATCGACTGCGACTGAAAAAGCGCGTTTGAGCGGTCGCCCGAGGAAATAAGCCCCAAAAAATAGTTGCCGTTTATTATTTCAATGGCTATACCGCCCGCAATTATAACCGGCAGAAAGAACACCGCGCGGAAAAAGGTTCTGCCCCTGAATTTTTGGTTGAGCACCACCGCTATGAAAAGCGAAAATATTATTATAAGCGGTGATTTCGCCGCAACCGTGGTTACCGTTTCGGTAAAGGCAGGCAGAAAATCGGGGTTTTTAACAAACAGATTCACAAAGTTATTAAAGCCGCAGGCTTCAAGCCCCACATAGCCCTGCTTTATGGTCACGCTTGAAAGGCTGTACCTTACCGAGGTTATAAACGGCAGCAAAAACAGGAAAATAAAGCCCACAGCCCAAAGGGAGATAAACGCATAGCCGTAATATGACTTTTTTCTTTCGTAGGATAGCTTTTTCATTACCGTTCACCCGCCTTTGCCATGAAATCCTCTGCCGGTATTTCCGTACCGTCCTGTAAAGTATAGGGTTCTTTGCCGAAATTCACATATATTCTAAGCCCGTTTTCGTATTCGGTCACGCTCACGTTTTCGGCAATGTAATTATGTGAATAAATTCTGCTGCCGTTTATACCCGAGTATACCTTTGCAACCCTTTTGTAAAGCGTCAGCGCGCTCTTACAGGTTTCTTCAAAATTAACGTTAGAAAGGCTTGAAAGCGGCGTGCCCGCAAGCTTTTCCCTGCCCTCAGCCATCCATTCGGCGCTGAAACCCGCACCTGCGGCGACTGTGTAAAGCAGCGAGCTATCGCCGTTTTCACCGTTGTAAGCGCCGGCGGCAAGCTCTGAAATTCCGCTTAAAGCCATTGTGTAAAACGGAACGCTGCGGCTCAAAATATCCTGCCCGCTGTCGGTTACGGGGGCGTTATAAATAATATCGGCATAAACCGCGGCGTAGGCGTTGGGTGACGAAAGCATCAGCTCGCCGAAGCTTTCGGCGCTTTGCTTTACGGCGGCGGTCATTACCGCCATTGTGCCGTCTCTGCGGCTGCCGCCGCCTGTGAAATCGCAGTAAAGCGTGTTTCCTATATCGCCCAAGGCTAAGCGCTCAAAGCCCTTATTTTTAAGTCCCTTTATAATTCGCGGCATATTTTTTACAAAGCCCGAAACCGAAATAAGGTATTCGGTTTTATCCGTCTCGTTAAGATTGCTGAGCAAATATGATTTTCTTGAAAACGGCAGCCCCGTAATTGACTTTGACGCGCCCAAAAGATGCCCCAAATACGTACCGCCCGAATAGCTTTGCAAATTGAGTATTGCGGGAAAAATTCGTGCGTTCTCGGCATTTTTAAGCTTTTTCGCCGAAATATTTCCGTCGGCTGATGTCACCTTATTGCCTTTCAGCTCGTCTGTATTCCATGAGCGGTAACGCACCGTAATATTTTCCGCGCCCTCTTTTTTCAGGCGCTCGGTTATTTCCGCAAGCTGCTTTTCGCTTGTTAATGTAACGGTTTTATTGTGCGGCACACCGAGGGTGGAAACCTTTTTCACTACCGATGAATAAACATCGGCATAAAGCCCCGTTTGCGTTTTCTTAAGCTCAAGCTTGCAGCTTTTAACAAGGTAATCTCTGTAGGCTCTCGCCATTCCGCTGTAATCGGCGTTTTCGCCGCTTAAAAACATATACCTTGTTTTAATTACTCCGCCGTTACCCATTTTATCAAAAAGCTCGGTAGCGTAATTCCCCACATTGTATTCAACCGAATTTAAAAG
The DNA here is from genome assembly GCA_934486705.1 of uncultured Eubacteriales bacterium. Lineage (GTDB taxonomy): Bacteria > Bacillota > Clostridia > Oscillospirales > Acutalibacteraceae > UBA737. The sequence continues at coordinate 30,516 of CAKSQS010000012.1, read as the reverse complement.
CTTGTATTTAACATATGCGTTCGCATAGGAGGAGCTTTGCCCGCACGCCTCGGCTGAAAGCGTGCCCGTTTCGGCGCCTTCCTCGCAAATTGCCATAATTGCGCTGCCGTTCACCCTTGCGCCGTACACAGGAAGATAGACGGATTTATTATTTACGTTAAGATAATAGTCGGAGGTAACCGACGTCGGCTCGTAGCCGTAAATCGGGCGGCTGTAAGCGTTTCCCGAGTGCATAACATTTGAAAAATCGACCGTTGCTCCCGAGCCGTCGGGTAAAAACAGGTAGCCGCTGTCAGCAGATGTACCCCGCACAAAATACGGTAATACCGAAACAGAGCATACGGCTGTATTTTCTTTTTTCTCTTCAAGGTCCTCAAGCCATACCTCGGTCAGTAAATTTCCGCTTTCAAGATACGCCGCCAAAAACAGCTTTTTGCCCACCTCTGTTATGCCGTATTCAAAAGCTACGCCGTTTTTGATTTTATAAATCGTATACTTGCCCGATTTTATATTTGAGGTGTAAAGGTTAAGCGCGGTTCGCTTTTTAGAGGTTGTATTAACGTATTCAACCACAGCGGCAGACATCATTTTAAACTGCGTAAGCTTTGAGGCGCCGGTATCCTCGCCCGCGTTTTCGGGGCTGCTGTACCAAACCGAATTATCCGCCGTGTTTTCAATTTTTAGGTAATTGTTATCCGGGCGAAAGCTAAGCTTTAAACCGCCGCTTTCCCCGCACGGAACATACTCGCCTCCGCTTTTATCGGTATACTCGGCGGCATTTGTCATTATATCGTTTTTCGGATTTTCGCTTTGCGGCGCTCCGCCGCCCTTGCAGGCGGTAAAAAGAGAGCAAACTGTGCATAGCATAAGAAATGCCGAAACAAATTTTTTCATAGTCCGCTCTCCTTTCATGCGTTCATTCTGAACAGCATTTCGCTGAACACTGTTTTAATAAAATCAATTACATTCTGCGTAAGGTTATAGAATAGGAACGCAAGAACCACTATAAGCACTATTCCTATAAGCGTAACAATAAAGGAAAATACCGATTTTCCGAGTTCAAATTCATGGAATACCGAAAAGCCCGCCATTAAAACAACAAAGCTGCAAATAATTCCTATTGCCAGCACTACCGACATAAACACCGCTTCGTTCTGAACCAAAAAGCGGCTCAACAGTACCCGTATAAATCCCGATATTATATAAGGAATAAGCGCGGCTGAAGTGAACAAACATATCTGCTTAAAGGTTGCTTTACCGGTCATAAGCTCGCTGAACGCCCAGTTTGCCGCCGCAAATAGGATTAAAAGCGCCGCCCTTACAAGCGCGATATTTAAAATATTCACCTTTGATGAATCGATAATAGCAAACGCCTTGCCCATATACTGCTGCTCGCACACGCCGAGCAAAACAAGAAGTATGTAAACAAAAAGTATAAATGCTTTTGAGGTGATTTTTCGGCTGCGCAGCCTGTCAAACCCCGCAAACGGGTGAAAGGCGGAGTAAAGCGACATTCCGAAATTCGTGGAATAAAGCTTACCCGATACCGAAAAGCCTTTTTCGGCAAGCAGCTTTTTTGTTATTTTTACTGCCGCCGCCAGCGCGATTATAACAAGAAGTATCCAAATAAAATTGTTCCGCATCATTATTACGCGGTATTCGCGGTAGGCGTTGCCGTAGCCCTCGGTATCGCGCGCCTGCTCGTAATAATTCATTGCCTCTTTGTACTCGCCGTCGTTAAACAGCGCGTTCGCCACGCCTATATATGCAAGCCTGAAATTCGGGTTGCTTTTTATAACCTCGCGCCACGGGGTAAGCGATTCGGAGTAGTTCCCCGCATTGTAAAGCGTCAGCGCTTTATGCACGGTTTTGCCCGTTTCGGTAAGTGAAAAATAGGTTACTGTGTTTTTCTCTGAATCCAAAACCGCAATATCATCGCCGCACGCCTCTATTGCAATCGGCTGCCTGAATGTGCCGCCGTAATCCCCTATTCCGCCGAAAGCGGTAACAAGCTGCATATTATTATCAAACTGGTAAACCCTGCCCTGCTTATTATCTATAACATTTATAAACCCGTTTTCGGAATAAGCAATATCTATAAAGTTAAGGTAGCGGTTATCGTTTTCAAAGCTCTTTTCAACATCCTTTGACATTGAGCTTTCCAGTATATCCGCACCCTTGGGGTTTAAGCACCTTATGCTGTCGGGCGAAGACTTACAGTATTTTCCGCCTATAAGGCTGCCCGGCGTAATTGTGTAAAGAAAATTATCCGCGCTCATATCCATACTGTAAATTTCGCTCGGAACGTAATTCGCCATAGCCTCGCGCTGCTCGGCGGTCATAAGCTGTTTCCAAAAGAAATTGCGCAAAAGCTCCGCCGTGGTCTGCACCTTTTCGCTGCCGAAAAATCCGCTGAATTCAAACTCGCTGTTAAGAATTAAAAGCCCCTCGTACACGCCGGTGCACTGAACGTATATGTTCCCTACCGTGTCCCCCGTAACGCGACGCGGCAGAAATTCCAGCGCGTCGTCAAAATATTCCGATTTCGGTTTTGTAATTTTAGCTTTAACCGAGCCGTTTTTATCAGCCACCCACACGCAGCCGTTTCCAGAATCGGCTATATAAACCGTGCCCGACGTATCAATATAAAGCCCTGTCGCTTTGCTTAAGTCCACAGCGACCCCGCCGTTTGTAACGGTAATTTCTCTGCCGCACCCGTCGGTATCATATACCGCTATGCGGTTATTACCCGAATCCAGTATATAAAGACTGCCGTCCTTTTCAAAAATATCGGTCGGTGAAGAAAACGCGCCTATTCCGAGCTTTTCGCCGCTGAGCGACAGAGCGGGCTCATATATATCCGCCGTTTCGGTAACCTCGCCGAAGGAATTGTAATTATAGGATTTATAAGAAGCCGCCGAGGCATATGTTGCGGATAAAAGCATTAAAACCGCGGCTACTGTAACCGAAACCGAACCTTTAAAACCTTTTCTCATATTCTTTTTCCTTTCTAACCCTTAATTCCGGAAAAAGCCATTGTTTCAACTATTCGGCTTTGGGTAACTATAAAAAGTATACATGGCGGTATCATCATAAGCACCGATGCCGCCGACGCAGAACCGACCCTCGCAATACCCGACGCCGCAACGTCGTTTAAAACGGTGGGCAGCAGTTTCCACGCCTCTTCATATATATAGTTGCCGCCGGTTGAGTTCCAAAGTCCCTGAAACGAGAAGATTATAAGCGTCAGCGCTGCAGGCTTTACAAGCGGCATACATATTTTATAATAAATTTTAAATATGCCCGCGCCGTCAATAGTAGCCGCTTCAATAACCGTATCGGGTATCTGCACCATAAAGTTTTTCATAAGGAAAAGTCCCAGCGGAGTGCCCGCCGCAGGAATTATAAGCGCAAAAAGCGAATTTATAAGCCCGAGACCCGACATTATTATGTACTGCGGCAGCGCCGTAACCGTTCCCGAAAAAAGCAGCGCCGCCACTATAAGCGAGAACATCCACCTGTTGCCGGGGAAATTGTATTTTGCAAACGCAAAGGCCGCCATTGAGCTGAAAAGCAAATTAAGCCCCGTGCCCGCAACGGTTACCGCCGCGCTGTTTATAATGTATCTGCCGAACGGAATCCAAAGGCTGTCCACCAATTGCGACAGCGTTTTATAGTTTTCACCCGTCGGGTTGCGCACAAAAAACTTGGGCGGGTATGCAAAAATTTCCTCGGTGGGTTTAAGCGACTGCACTATTGCGTAAACAAACGGGAGCATCATAAACATACCCACAAGCAGAAGTATTAAAAATACCGCCGTATCTCCGCCGGTTGAACGCGCCGGTCCGGTTTTACTTCTTTTAAGCTTCATTTAAGAGTCTCCTTTAAACAGCGGCGTACTTGCCGATGATTTTCTGTATACGGTTGTTTACCGCCATCATTGCAATAAACAAAACCGAGGTAACGGCGCAGGCATAGCCCATTTCAAACCTTATCATACCGTAGTCATACGCGTGCGTTGCAACCGTGAGCGCCGCGTTATCGGTTGAGGGAAAGCCCGCAAGGGTCATACAAACATCGCTTACCGAAAACGCCGCGCTTATCTGCATAACCGCGCTGAAAAGCAGCTGCGGGCCCATTGAGGGCAGAGTTATGTATATAAGCTCCTGCATACGGTTTCGCACTCCGTCCACCGCGCCCGCCTCGTAAAGGCTGCGGTCTACATTTTGAAGACCCGCAATAAAGGCAAGGAACGAAGTTCCGAGGCTCATCCATATCTGCACTATTATAATGCAGCCGAGCATGGTTTTTGTATCCGTCAGCCATTGCACGGGCTCTTTTACAAGCCCCGAGGACATAAGCAGCTGATTTAAAAAGCCGTACATATCGCCCGAGAAGATATAAGACCATATAACATACAGCATTCCCGACATTGAGGGCGCGTAAAACACAAAGGTCATAACCGAGCGCAGCGTGCGCGGCAGCTCGTTTATCATCCACGCGAAAAACAGGCAGGCAAAATAGCTTATAGGCCCTGTTATAACCGCGAATATAAGCGTATTTCTTACCGCCACCAAGAACACATCGTCCTCAAACAGCAGCGTTAAATAATTTGAAAGCCCTATAAACTCAGGCGGCTCAAGCATATTAAAATCCGTAAAGCCGAAAAATATTGCAATGGCAATGGGGGCTATAACAAAAATGCTGAAAATAATGTAAAACGGAGCTATAAGCAAATAGCATTCCTTATATTTGCCCATACGTGACAAAAGACCTGTTTTATTTTTCATCTGTTGTCACTCTCCTTATTCTTACGGGCAAGCTCTTTGTTTATTCGCTTGTTGTAGGTGTATATTGTATCGGTTGCGTTGGAATTGCTGTAAACCACCTTGCGGAAAGCGTTTATAAGCTCGCGCGTTACGCTGTAATTACCCGATACCTCGTTTATAGCCCTTATGCTGCCCCGCTGCGTTTCCAAAAGCTCGCGCTCCGCCTTGCTCCACGGCAGTGATTTAAACGCGTTTACATTAGCCGAGGTATACCGCGAAATAGAGCCGAGCGCATCCTCTATTTCCCTGCCGTACTGACTTTGAGTCTCATCTGACGTAAACCAATCGAGGAATTTCCACGCCTCTGCCTTATGCTTTGAACCGCTGAAAATAACCGCCGAAGTTACCGATTGCGCAAGCCCGGGGCTTGTATCCGCTCCCGAAGCCGCGCTTATTGAAAGCGTGCGGTCAATGCTGCCGTCGGGTTTTACCGTTCCCGGTATTAAGTACATTCCCCACCTGCCCGAAAGCTCGGGGGACGCCGCCTCAACCTTTAAATACTGTGTATAATCGGTTATGGCAAGCGGCATTTCGCCCGAACTGAAACGGTTATAAAAATCGTATGCAAGCGGAAAGCCGTATCTTGCAAAAAGCCCCGTCCAGGTTTCAAACGCCTTTATGGCTGCCTCGCTGCCGAACTCTGTACCGTTAAGCTTTTCGTTATAAAAGCTGCCGCCGTTCTGGAACAGGAGCGTTGCGAACATTCCTATATTTGCGGGCACGCCCACTTCTAAGTTATTTCTTTGCAATATTGTGGAGACCCTGTAAAAATCATCCCATGTATCGGGCACGTCAAGCCCCAGTTCTTCAAAAACATCGGTTCGCACAAACATCATATTAAAGGTTTCGCTTATGGGCAGCGCATATGTTCCGCCGCCGTATTCAAAGGGTTTCAGCGTTTCGCTTTCAAACCGCTTTGCAACGGTGTCAAAGCCCTCCTGCTTTGATAAATCGGCAACCGCGCCCCTAAGCGCCAAATTAACCGGCATATCGCCCGAAACAAACAGCGAAACGTCGGGCGCTGTTCCCGCCAACACCGCCGTTCGTATATCCACCGTAACCAAGGAAATGTTGGAGTTTATTCCGTAATTTGCGGCAAAGGAATTATCCACTGACTTTTTAAGAATATTCATTTGGTCTCTGCCGGCGCTCATCCATATATTGAGCGAGGACGCCTCGTCGTAAACGTCGCCCACCGTTCCGTAATCCTCAGCAAAGGAGGAAACTATGCGCTTAATATCGAAAGCCAACTGCTTAAAAAACGAGCCGCCCGCATTTTTGCGGCATTTATCGGGTGAATGAATATCAATATAATCAATATCGAGCGGTTGGTCCTTCGCGTCCTGATTCCAAGAGGAAAGGGTGCTTATTTCGCTTTTAAAGGACGAAATATTTTTAGCCAGCGTATCGGGGTTTTTCTCGATTCCCGCAAGTCTGTTCAAAAGCGAGTGAAAGCCCGAAAGCGAGCTGCCCGAGCGCCCCGAATTGCGTTTTTTAAGCTCTTTGGTTATGTTTTCAAGCTCAGTTTCAAGCGAATCGACCGTTTCGTTAAAATTCGGAATCATTTTCCCGAGCTGATAATCTCTGTACGTATCAGGGTCTGTGCCTATAACCATAATCACGCTGCGGTAAAGCGAGTTCAGCTTGTAAATAAGGTCGTCTAACCTGCCCGTAATTTCCGAAAGCGAACCTGCGGTCACTTCAAGCGTCAGCGTGTACTTCTTCCCTTTTTCAAAATAAAAGGTATAAGGTTCTTTTTCGCCGAGCTCCTTTATGTACCAGTCGCCTGAATATTCAAACTTTATTTCATCACATTCAGCAAAGGGCACTTCGCCGTTTATGTAAAGCCTGCGGGATGAAGTAAATCCGCTTTTCGCGTTTTGCCTTACCCGCATTGAAATTTCATACAGTCCGCTTTCCTCGGGCGTAAACTCCCATTTGAGCCACTGCCCCGTGTAACGGTATTTTTCATCGGGTATGTAGTTATACAAAAGCTTTACGGGGTCGTTGGGGGATGTGCCCGCGCTGCTTTTATCATAATCGGGCGTAAGCGTTGTAGAGGAGGCCTCGGTAAACTTTTCCGCCTCAAGAATAATTTCCCTGCCGATTGCAGCCCTGCCGTCTTTTTCGGTCTCGTTATAGGCTTTAAGAGTTTTGCCCATAAAAAGTCTTATTTTAAGCAATCGGAAATTTCCCGTGTTTGCAATAACGCTTATTTTGTTTTCGCCATTTTTAAACCCGAAAAGCAATGGCTTTTGCTGCCTGCCCGAGGGGTCTGAAAGCACCGCCGCGGTTTTTTCCTCTACCGCGCTCATTGAAGAAAGAATTTCGTTTCCGCGTTTATCGGCAGTAACCTCGGAGTTTTTCCACCGCCAGAAAAGGTCAAGCTCCTTTGCCTCGTTAAACGGATACTCGCCGTTTATCATAATTCCCGCCGAGCTGCCGCCTGTGCTGCCGCCGATAACGGGCGCGTATGTAAGCTCCATATGGCAGCTCATATCGCTTTCCGCCGAAAAAATGAAATCGGCTCTGCCGTTTTCATCGGTAAAGGTAACCGCTTTTTCTCCCTCAAACTCCGAAAGAGCCGCACCCGCAAACAGGGCGGAAGGCGTGCTTAAAGAAATTTCAAAATCGCCGTTAGTTTCCGCTGTCTTATTAGCTGACAGATAGCTGCGGTAATCTGTGCCGCTGTTTGCGGCAAATGCCGAAAACGGACAAGTAAGCAATATTAAGACAGCCGAAATGGAAGAAACTATTTTTTTCACCGAATTACCCTCAACTTTCCGAGCTGAACGCCGCAGCGCTTAAATACCGCTGCGTTTCACGCTATTGACAAGAGAAAATTTATATGTTAAAATCCAAACCAAAAGGTGGGACTCTTATGTATATAGACGTAAGACTGTATGACAACATTAACAACCATAAAATAACCGAATCGGACTTTGAAGTGAACTGCGCGGGCCATGCGGTTATTGAAGAAAACAGCCCCGATAACAACCGTGTAAACGGTCTGCCGGATTATCAGCTGCTTTACATTGAAAACGGCTGCGGCTTTTTCAAATTCGGCGAAGATTACGAAAAGCTGCCGGGAAAAACCGTGGTGCTTTACCACCCGCACGAGCCGCAAATATACAAATACCGCCAGAAGGATAAAACCCAGACATATTGGCTGCATTTCGGCGGAACAGCCGTTGAAAAGCTGCTTTGCGAGCTTGAGCTTAACGATAAGAAAGTAATAACAATAAACAACGACATAAATCTTAAGGAATACTTTAAAAAGGTTATTGACGAGCTGCAAAACAAACCGATAGGCTATTTGCAGGCTGCCAACGATTATGCCCGTTTGGCGCTTATATCATTAAGCCGCGAGATAAAGACCTCTTTGAAAAAGCCGTCCGACCTTGTAATAGATAACCTCTGTAAAAAGATGAATATGGATTTTTATAAGGATTTTTCCAATGCCGAATACGCCGAGGAATGTAATATGAGCGTTTCGCACTTCCTTTCAAAATTCCGAAAGGCCACAGGCACGTCGCCGCAAAACTACATTCTCAATTTGCGAATAACAAACGCGCAGAACCTGCTTTCCACAACTGATTACAAAATCATTGAAATTTCAAAGCTTGTGGGCTTTGCCGATTCAATGTATTTCTGCAAGCGTTTCAAAAAGAAAACGGGTCTTTCGCCGAGCGATTACAGGCAAAAATTCAAATTTTAAGATGTTTTACAAAATCGAACACTTTCAACAAATAAATTATATACATTTTTCATCATTAGCACAATGGATGAAATTATTTATTTATATGGAAGATAGTATGATTTTTGAAGTCCTTTTTTTGGAAATATTTCGCGGCGCGATACAAAAAGAACCTTATAATACACCAAAATCCCGCTTAAACAGCGGGATTTGAGCGTGTCGAAAAATACGCCACGCTCCCCACCGGGAATGCCGCTCGCTCGAAAATCAGAGATTTTCGGACTGCACTCTATCCCCGTGGGTACTCACCCCAGTACCCTTGAAAAACCGCTTAATAGGCGGTTTTTCGCTTACAAGGTGTTTTTCCGCCGCGCCTGTCAGCGGAAAAACGAAAAATGCGGCGTGAACGCCGCAAAAATAGAATTTGTTCAATAAAACAGGGTTACGAAGGCACAAACCAAATTTATCGGAATGCTTTTATCGGACTTTTTTCTTTATCTGCGGGCAATCCCCGAAAAGCCGCAACCGCAGGCGGCACGGCGTTACAGGCATATTTACAAGCCCCCCGATATACGGAATTAAAATACTTTTTGCCATAGTTTTCAATAATAATCACCATTGCGCATTAAAAAGAAAAAGTGTATAATTTTTGTAGGTACAAATATAAATTTTCGGGTGATTTTATGAAAACACTTTATTTAAAGGATTACGGAGCGGCAGTAAATACCGCAGAGGATTCCGCAGCCGCTGTATCGGCGGCGCTCAAAGCCGCTGCGACGCTCGGGGAAGCGTGCGAAATAGCTTTTGAAAGCGGCGTTTATAATATAGACGTAAATTCGCTGCCTGCAACCGAAATACATGTGAGCAATACTATAGCCGAGGGAAACGACCGCGAAAAGGGCGAATGCGACAGTATAAAAAGGCGCACGCCGTTTTTGCTGCGCGGTATGAAAAATATTACGATAAACGGCAACGGCGCAGTGATAAAGAGCCGCGGCAAAATGACCCAGATAATACTTAAGGACTGCAAAAACATTACCTTTAAAAATATTACCTTTGACTACGCTAACCCCACGGTTACCGAAATGACGGTTACGGCAGTCGGCAAGGGATATATTGACTGCAAAATTTCCGATGAATACCCATACAGAATTAAAAACGGTAAAATTGAATGGTATGGCGGGGGCTTTGCGTTTTCTTCGGGAATATCGCAGCTTTATAACCCGAAAAGCGGCTTTACCTGGCGGCAGCCCGGCCCTATGGACGATAAAAACGCTCGCTTTGAGGAATTGGAAAAAGGGCTTGTGCGCCTTTACACGGGCGGCGATAATAACCTATACGGCGCGCACCTCGGATATGTTTTTCAAATGCGAGACCCAATAAGGGACGAGTGCGGAATAATAATTGACGGCTGCGAAAACACATCGTTTTTGAATACTACCATGCACTTTATGAGCGGGATAGGCTTTATAGCCCAAAATTCGGACGGTATACATCTTAACAGATTTAACGTCTGCCCCGCTCCCGGCAGAACCGCATCCTGCGCTGCCGATTTTATGCATTTTTCGGGCTGCCGCGGTAAAATTGTAATTGAAAACGGGTATTACTGCGGCGCGCACGACGACGCGGTTAACGTTCACGGCACACACCTGAAAATAGCCGACGTATACGCTGATGTCAATAAAATAAAGGTGAGGTTTATGCACCCGCAGTCCTACGGAATAGGCGGCTTTTTAAAGGGCGATAAAATCTGTGCAACAGACCCCGATACGCTGCTTGAAAATGCAAGCACACGGGTAATTTCAGCGGAAGAAATAAACCCCTATGAAATAATTCTGACCGTTGAATCGTGCGATGGCTTTACCGTGGGTAAAATGGTTGAAAATGCGTCAGCCACGGCGGAGGTAATGATAAGAAACAATCACTTTGAGCGCATACCCACGCGCGGAATACTTGTAACCACAAGAAAACCCGTGGTTATTGAAAATAACGAGTTTACAAAGCTTACGGGCTGCGGGGTTTTAATTGCCGACGACGCGCGTTCGTGGTTTGAATCGGGCTATGTTACCGATGTTACAATTAGGCGCAACCGCTATACCGATTCAAAGGAAAGCTTTGTGCGCATTGAGCCCGAGTGTGTGCCCGAGTCCGAAAAAGCCGTACACAGCGGCGTAAAAATAACCGATAACCTTATTGAGGCGGCATATACCGACGAGGTTGTATACGCCCGCAATACCGACGGATTGGAATTTGAAAATAATACCGTTTACGGCGCGTTTGAAAGCATTCGTTTAACGCTTAAAAACATTAAAAATGCGTCTGTATGCGGTAATAAATATAACGGAGAAGAATGGCGGCAATGAGAAAAATAATTGTCTTTTTGCTTACCGTATCGGTATTATGCACTTCGGTTTCCGCCGAAATAAGAGTACCCGATATATTCGGAAACGCATATGTTGAATTTGATATAAACGCAGACGGCGCTTTTGATATAAGGGACTTGGTACAGCTGAAAAAATACAGCGCCGGCATACCCGTAACGGTAAATCTTAACTTTGCAAACGGCGAAAGCGGCAGTGCCGAGCTTTTGGTTTCTATGCGTAAGGAGCTTTTAAAGATATGATTAAAATGAGGAAAGGCGTTTATAAATTTTTAAGCCTGTCTGTTGCAATTGTTTTAGCCCTATCCGCAAATATTGTGCCGCTGCGGGCTCTGCCCGAAAATACGGCGCAGACAGAGGAAATTAAGGCAATTCCCGTTAAAAGCTATGATATAAAGCGCGCGGGCGGCTTCGGTAACCGCGTTTACCCCGAAAACTGCAACGGCTTTTACGGGGAAAGCTTTGACCGCAATATTGAATGGGAAATTTCACAAACAAGGTTCACCTCGGTTTCCTCCTGCAATTTGCGGTTTCTTAATATAAACCAAACCGTGCAGAATACCGTGGGCTTTCTCTTTCATATTTCCGTGCCCGAAAAAACGACCGTAAGCTTTGTTGCGGCGCTTAATTTCCCGCAGGATACATCACGCTGGCGGTTTGATTATGTGCCCTCGCTTTCGCCGCTTACGGGCAAAGGCTATTCCTTTATATCGGACGGCGGAACGGAATGGAACAAAGCCGCCCTTGTTTCCACAAGCGAGAGCGGTTCGGAATATATGGCGGGGCTGTATTTTGAAAAGGCTTTCAGCGGATATGTAAAGATGCCGTACAGCTCTGTCGGGAACGATTCGGGATTTGTTTTCAAACCCGAATATGATTCGGTAAACAGCCTTATTTTCTATTTTGACCGTTTCGGCGGTAAATACGGCGAGGTTACGGTAGGTCCTAATTTCTTTATTGAAAAGGACGGCTGCAGCAGCAGTATAACCGTAGGAAAGGAATATTACAGCAACGCCGCATATCGCACGGTTATATATGAGAGAAACCGCGGGGCGGCTATTGACAGTGCCGAATGGGGCGCAGTTATAAATAAAAGGCTCGGAATAAAGGGCGTTACTTTAAGCGCAGCGCAGCTTTATGAATGCCCCGCAAATATTACGGTGGGCGAGCAAAACGACACTTATATTAACGGTATTTGCAGCGAACCGCTTAAAAGCACCGACGGTATACTGTTCTATATTAAACTGCCGGGGGCGAACCTTGTTCTTCCCGATTTGGTGCTTAAAGACCCCGATAACCCAAACAGATGGGCCATGCCGTATTCGCCCGTGCTTTCGCTTTATGAGGGCGAAAAGTGCTATGCCCTGCCGCTCGGCGGCAATAAGTGGCAGGAAATGACGGTTAAAAAAGCGTATACAACCGACTACAGCGGCGGTTTGGAATTTGACGGAGCTTTTGTGGGCTTTGTAAAAATACCGTATACCGCATTTAAAAACGACAGCGGCTTTTCGCTTTTGACCGATGCCGATATATTAGAGCAATTTAAACTGAGATTTGAAAGAATAGGCGGCAGCTACGGCGATATTTCGGTGTCCGACTGCTATTTGCTTACAAACAGCTCCCCCTCTGCCGAAATTTCTCTTACCGATTACGGCGCGATAACTGCGGCGGACGGCGCTTTAAGCGCAGACAAAGCCTTTGCGCGCCACGGCGAAAGAGTAAAAGTGACCGTGACCCCGAAAAACGGCTGTGCATTAAAAGCAGACGGACTGTATATCACATATACCGATTTTTCGGGCGCAAGGCGTAAAACGCTAAGTGAATACAGCCCTGAAAACCATGCATATTATTTTGAAATGCCGAAAACGGACGCAGTAGTTCTGCACGGCGAATTTATACAAGGCAATGAACAAAGCTTTGCGGTAATATCGCCCGAGGCGGATAATTCGGGCGCGGTGCGGCTCACATTCAGGGAGCTTGTAAATTCGGACACCGCGCCCGAAAAGGGCGTGCTTATTACGCTTGAAAGCTCGCTCGGCGGAAAAATGCTTACCGCAGATATAAAAAATACCGATATAATTGATATAAGGCTATCCTCGGCGGATGCCGCCTTTGAAACAGCCGAAAATAATAAATACGCTGATTATTATGTTACGCTTGAAAATATCAAGCCCGAAAACCGCGGAAAAAACTATATTGTAAGAGGTTATGGCATCTCGGGCGGAGAATATACCTATACCGAGCAGATAACCGTTAATTACAACGAACTGTGCGGTGCACTGTCGGATTACGAAAGCTTTTCGGACGCGGCAGCGGCGGGCAGCTTTTACGATATTGATTGCAGTTATGTATCATCGCCGTTTCCGCAGCTTGCCGCCGTTGGCGGAATAAAAGCCGAGGCAAAAACACCCTGCGATGTGCCGCTTGAAGATGTTCAGGACTCGCCCTATTGGTTCAGAATAAAAAACGAGCCTGTTAAAATTTCAAATTATTACTGTATAGGCATATATGTTAAAGTGTCGGCGACTCGGGGAAACGGAGTTTATATGACCTTCGGCACAGCGGACGGCAGCGAATACAAAATACCCGTCGGCAAAAAATACCGACTGCTGAGCAAGGCAAGCGGTACGGCGGAGGAGCGAACCACTATCGAGGGCAAAAACGGCTCGTACCACGGCATAATAACCCTGCCTGCGGGCTTTGAAGGGCTTGTATGCGTGCCGCTTTCGGCATTGTCCCCCCGCAATTCTATTACGGATGATACCGAATTTACAAGCATAACCTGCCGTTTCAGCTATATGGGGAGCGGTGAAAACGCAGTTACGGCAGGACCTGTTGTGGGCTTTAAGCAGAAGATCGGCAATTCGGCAAATAAAGAAATAACCGAAGACCCCATTGTTTCGGCAGATAATTACAGAACGGATATTGCCGCTGCGGAAATGACCGACGATAAAGCGCTGCTTTATTGGGATGAATGCGCAGGCGCTGAAAATTATTTGCTCAAAGCCTATAAAAAGGCGGTGGGCGGATATGTGTGCACAGCCGAAAAGGTTTATTTTTCAAACAGCGGGGCGCTCGATTGCCTTAAAAGCGGTGAAGAGTATTACATAACCGTTGCCGCACGGGACAGCCGAGACAGTATAATTGCCGAGTACAAAACCGAAAGGCTGATATTTACCCCCGCAAGCGATTACCGCGAGGTGAGCGCCGAGCCGATAATATACGATACGGTGGATTATACCGACGGAAATATTAAGAACAGCCCGTTTGTTAAGCGCAGCTATACCGCGCTTAACGCATACAATTCCGCCGCGCTTAACCTAAACCCCAACAGGGGCTTTAGGGGCTGTATGGACTTTTTTAATTTCAGATTGACAGACAGCGAAATAGCGGCTAAAATAGACGCATATGCTTTGCAGCATAAAAATGCGGGAATAAATTCCTCGGTTTATGTGTGCTATTTTTACCCGGGAGATTATATAAACGGCAACCTTGACGCGGAATTTTTCACTGCGGCGCAAAAAATATTCGATTGCCTGCGCGAGCGAAAAATGCAGATTTTACTACGGTTTGCTTATTATGATGAAAACAACTTCAACAGCCGAACGCCCACCACGGCGGAAATTCTGCGGCATATAAGCAATCTTTCCGAAAACGGTATAATTGAGCGGAACAAGGATGTTCTGCACGCTTTTCAGGTTGGATTTATAGGCAAATACGGCGAGTGGCACTCAGATACCCCCGCAAGCACCGCCGCCGACCGCGGGACGGTTTTAAACGCTTTCGTAGAAAAGCTTTTGCCGAGCGGCATTTATGCGCAGCTGCGAATGCCGAATTATTCCGATTACCTATCGGGCGAAAACATCTTAAAATACGGCGGTAAATTCGGTTATCATCTTGACAGCTTTTTCGGCATAGCCGACGGCAGCGAGACGGGCTCGGGAATTTACAGCTGCGGAAAAACCGATTGGAACAGGCATATAAGCGAGGCTTATTGCGCGCCGAACGACGCCGAGGCGTATTACTACTCCCAGTTTGACGATTTGGGGGCATACCCCGACGGCTACAGCTCAATAATTGCCGCGTCACAACTAAGGCTCACCACATTCAGCGCAATAAACGGCTATATCGACCAAGGCACAAGCGCTCCCGGCTGCATAAACGAGTGGAAAAAACTGCCCGTGACCGAAAAATGGCTTGAATACAATAACCTGCCCTACACTAAGGGTTGGTTTACCGATAACGGCGGCAACAAAATAAAACGAAACGCATTTGAATATATAAGAGATTATTTAGGGTACAGGCTTGTGTGTAAAGAGCTTTCGGTAACGGAAAAAAGCGGCGGTATGAATATATCGCTGTCACTTCAAAACTACGGCTTTGCGGCGGCATTCAATATTACTGCGCACCTTGCCCTGCTTGATACAAGCGGCAATGAAATCTATTCTTATGCTGCGGGCAATCCCGCCGAATGGTACGGCGCAAAGCCCGGCACAGTGCCCGACGGCGAGCTTATAACATATTATTTAAAAACGGATATGCCCCTGCCGAGCAGCGGAAAATATAAGCTTGCGCTCCGCTTAACTTCAAAATCGGGTGCGGCGGCACGGCTTGATAACAGCATACCGTATGAAAACGGATATAATATTCTCCACGAATTTACAGTGAATTGAAAGGCGGAAAAGCAATGAGGATAGTTTTTTTCGGGGACAGCATTACAGAGGGCTGCTTTGAATTGTTTGATAACCACTGCGGCGGAATCGACGTTGTAAGGGATGTGCCGTCGGGGTATGCTTCATTGGTTACGGAAAGGCTTAAAAAGCGTTTCGGTGACAGTGAAGTTACTGCCTTTAACGCAGGGGTCGGCGGCGAAACCGCCGCCGACGGGCTTAAAAGAATTGAAAGCGACGTTATAGCAAAAAAGCCGGATATAGTTACGGTTTGCTTCGGGCTTAACGATATAGGTCAGACGCCGTATAATGACTATGGCAATACTCTGGCTGAAATTTTTAAAAGGCTGAACGGCGCAGGCGCAAAAGTTATATTTATGACGCCTAACATGGTAAATACCTATGTTCACCCGCTTAATCTCAAAATACTTAAAAGTACGGCGGAAAGCTGCGCCGAGCGGCAAAATAACGGCACTATGGATACGCTTATGGATATTGCGCGGCAGCGCGCCGCGGAATACGGCGTTACCGTGTGCGATGCTTACGCGGTATGGAAGAAAATGAGCGGCTACGGAATTGACACAACCGCACTGCTGTGCAATCATATAAACCACCCCACCCGCGAAATGCACCGTCTTTTTGCCGATATGTTGGAAAAGGCTGTTATTGAAATAACGGCAGCGTGTTAAAAAAATCGGCGCGCTCCCCTACTCCTATATCCTTGAAAAACCGCTGAATAAGTGGTTTTTCGCTTATATGGTGCTTTTCCGCCGCACAGGCATAGGAAAAACAAAAAATGCGGCGTGAACGCTGCAAAAATAAAATTTTCGGTCTATCGACAAACTTAAAGCAGTAAGCCGAGTTACCGCTTACCGCTTTGGTTGTGAGTGCGCGATGAAATAGCACAATTATTCTTTCGGAACTGCAAGCAAACGAAACCTTATGCAATTACAGGGACACGAAACATCTATCGAATACTTTTCTTTTGAACCCCGATATGTAAAATTTCCTCCGCAGCGAACAAATTCACAGTATGTATAAATTTCAGATATTGCACGGGGACAAAACCCATGCGGAGTTTCATATTCAAAAGAAAAAATATCACCTTTTTCCAGACCGAGTCTGCAATCTTTGGCATAACCATCGGTTACTTCACCACGAAAGCTCCATTTCGCTTTAATCCATTTATTTATCTGTAGCCTTCCTTTGCGGTATTAAGCGAGGAAATCAACATTCTTCTGATTGCACCGCATTGATTTTGCAAAGGTTTATATGTTGATTCTGCAATATAGCCGGTTTCAAAAAGAAGCTCAAGCCAATACTCTGTTTCAAAGCATTCCTTTTGCGCTATTTCCAACTTTGAGATAAAATCCTTTTTGCCTTGAGCATACTGTGCCTCATGAATATTTGCCCCAATGCTTGTACCGGAACGCAAAAGTTGATTCGTTAATACCGATTCCTTAGTTTTGGTTTTAGTATCACGGCAAAGGAATACAATTTGCTTTGCAAAGTCCTTTGATCTACATCGTAAAATGCTGTCCGGCATTATTATCACCCCAACGAATTATATCATAAAAATTTTCACCTGTAAAGAGATAGTGATATGCCGAGCCGCGCTCGGCGTGATATTTTTGCTTGCCGCAAAAGTGATATTGTTCGCTTTGCTCACAGTGATATTATATTCGCGCGGACACTCGCGAAGCGAATATCACTCGGCGGAAAGCCGAATATCACTGCGCAGCAATATCACTCGCCGTAAGGCGAATATAACTGAAAAAAGCAATTGCAAAATGCAATCGCTTTTTTCATGGCGCGCTGAAAGGGACTCGAACCCCCGACCCTCTGCTTAGAAGGCAGATGCTCTATCCAGCTGAGCTATCAGCGCAAATATCTGCTGTTTTTCACAGCGAAAATTATTATAACATACATTTATAAAATAATCAAGAATTTTTTCATTTATTTTAAAATAACCTTGCGCCAGATAAATTGTATGCTGTCTTAAAGCCTGTTGATATAAAAAATCTGCGGTTTTCATAATAATGAAAGCCGCAGTTTTTTTATTTAACCGCAGAATTTGGTGGAAATATGCTTATAGCAATCGGCGGGAGAATAATCCCAATTTTCAAGCCTGTCGCCGTTGTAGAAATACTTGATTTCCGGGGTGTAGTCGCTTTCAAAGCTGTCAATTATTATAAGCTTTATTTTCATTTTTTCCCGAATAATGCTTTTGATGTATACGCTCGCCTGCTGCCCGAGCGCAACGTCCGCTCTGGGCTCGGCAAGCCCTGCAAGATTGGGAGTAAGCTCCACAAAGATACCGTAATCTTCAACGCTTCTTACAACGCCTGTTACTGTCTGCCCGGGAGAGAATAAAGCGGCGTTTTCCTCCCAAGTGCCGAGCAGCTCTTTATGGGAAAGCGTTATTTTACCGTCGGGGGCTATACCTCTTATTATCACCCGAATATTCTGACCTATGAAAAAGCGGTCGCGCGGGTGCGAAATACGTGAAACCGATATAGCGTCTATCGGCAGCAGGGCTATATTTCCGCAGCCGATATCGCAAAATGCACCGAACGACTCCAAATGCGTTATTTTGGCATTGATAATATCGCCCGTGCCGTGGCGTTCGGCTATGTAGTCGCGGCACAGCTCCTGCGCTTTGCGGCGGGAGAGAATGGCATACGGTTTGCCGTTTTCGTCGCTTTCGAGAGAGCTTACAACAAAGCTGACCTGCTTGCCTACGCGGGAAATAAGCGCTATATCGCGCGTTGAGCCGTCGGCTATGCCTATTGCGCCCTCCTCCCGCGGGATTATGCCCTTTACCGCGCCTAAGTCTACAATAAGATTATGCGAGGCGTCGCACATTGTAACGGTACTTTCAAGAACCGTTTGCTTTTCCTTAGCCTCCGCAAGAAACGGGGTAGTAAATACCTTTTTGCTGTCCGTTGCCGGTGTGTTCCATCCTTCCGGGAAAAAACCGTTCATTATTTAATCACCTTTCCTTTTTACATTCGGCTGTTTGCCTACATATCAAATTATATGACCTGAAAGGTGAAAAAATGAGAGAATTATGTCTGATGAAAAAATTTTTTTCGGATTGCGGTTTTTATACGCCTGATTGGATAAACCGTATAAAACCGACAGCCCCGTTACTTTTGGCATAAGCCAAAAACAGCGGGGCTGTTTCATAGGTTAGCTTTATCAGAATATAAATGCGTCGTGAACCACTTTTACCGCGCGGTCAGCGTCCTCTGCGTCAATCATAACCGAAATTTTAATTTCGCTTGTAGCTATCATACGAATGTTTATGCCCGCGTCATAAAGCGCCTCAAACATTTTAGAGGCAACGCCCGGGTGGCTTTCCATTCCAGCCCCCACAACGGATACCTTGGCTACCGATTCATCTATAGTTACTTCCTTATAGTTCAGGCTGTCCCTAAGCCCCTCAATGGCGGCTACAGCGGTTTTGCCGTCGTCACGCGGCACGGTAAAGGTAATATCCTTTGTGGCGTCTCTGCCGACCGACTGCAAAATTATATCAACGTTAATTTTGTGCTGCGCCAATTTATTGAAAATTTTAAAGGCTACTCCGGGAGTGTCCTTTAAGCCTATAACGGAAATTGTAGCTACGTTAGTATCCTTGGCAACGCCTCTTATAAGTGTCTTTTCCATTTTTACCGTCTCCTTTACGATAGTGCCTGGTTTTCTTTCAAGACTTGAAAGCACCTCAAGCTCAACATTGTATTTTTTAGCCATTTCAACCGAGCGGTTGTTAAGTACCTGAGCGCCGAGCGTTGCAAGCTCAAGCATTTCATCGTAGGCTATTTCGTCCATTTTGCGCGCTGTGGGCACTTTTCTGGGGTCGGCGGTGTAAACGCCGTCAACATCCGTGTAAATCTGGCACACATCCGCTTTCATCGAGGCGGCTATGGCTACGGCGCTTGTATCAGACCCGCCGCGGCCGAGGGTGGTTATATCGTCATATTTATTAAGCCCCTGAAAGCCCGCCACAATTACTATATTGCGCTTTGAAATTTCATTGCGTATGCGCTCTGCGTTTACCTTTTTAATGCGCGCTATTCCGTGGTTTGAATCGGTAGCAAAGCCCGCCTGCCACCCGAGCAGGGATATAACGGGAAAACCTAATTTTTCAATCGCCATGGCAAGCAGCGCTATTGACATCTGCTCCCCTGCCGATAAAAGCATATCCAGCTCTCTTTTAGAGCCGCCGTTCGGGTTTATTTCCTTTGCTTTTTCTATAAGCTCATCGGTAGTATCGCCCTGGGCGGAAACCACTACCACAATATCGTTGCCCTTTTTATAATCCTCGGTTATAATGTTTGCAACATTGAAAACTCTTTCGGCATTCGCAACCGACGAACCGCCGAATTTTTTTACCATTAAAGACATTAGGTGAACCCCCTCGGTTAAATCATAGTATTTAAAATTTTACGGGATTTTATATTTTTAAAGCCTGAAAGCTTTTCAAGCGTTACGCTCGGTTTTTCGCTGTCGGTTAAAAACGCTATTTCGTTTTTAAACTTGTTTTTAACGCAGGAAACACCGGGGAAAGCACTTTCAACCTCGGAAACAAGTCCGTCGTAATTATCGCCGCGCAGCAACACAAAAAGCCTTGTGGGCTCATCACATGAGTTATCCACATAATCGGCGCTGCCCTCTTCCCAAAAGACGTATTTGCGGGTATCAAGGTGCTTTACGCAGTCTATCATATCGGCAACAACCGCGCTGGCGGTCGCCTCTTTTCCCGCGCCTTTGCCGTAGAACATAACGTCGCCCGTTTCATCGCCCCTGACATTTATGGCATTAAATACGCCGTTTACGCCCGAGAGAATACAGTCGCGGCTTACAAGCGTGGGGCGCACGGTGGCGGTAATTTTGCCGTTTTCAAGCTTTTTGGCGCGCCCTATAAGCTTTACGGTGCAGCCGAAGCTGTCGGCATACTCAACATCATCAAGCGTAATATCGGTTATACCCTCGGTTTCCACCTGCTCGGGGTAAACGTGCTTGCCGAAAGCAAGGGCCGCCAAAATGCATATTTTACGGCAGGCGTCGTGCCCCTCAATATCCGCTGCGGGGTTTTTCTCGGCAAAGCCTTTTTCCTGCGCCAAAGCGAGTGCGGAATTAAAATCCATATTCTCTACTATCATTTTATTTAAAATGTAGTTAGTAGTTCCGTTTAAAATTCCGAAAATTTCGGTTATCTCGTTTGCGGCAAGGCATTGCGCTATGGGGCGCAGCACGGGTATGCCGCCGCCCACGCTTGCTTCAAACAGGAAATTCGCGTTATTCTCCGCTGCAATTTTTAAAAGCTCAGCGCCCTTTGCGGCTACAAGCTCTTTATTTGAGGTAACTACGCTTTTGCCTTTTTCGAGGCATTTTTTAACGAAATCGTAAGCGGGGTTTATTCCGCCCATAACCTCGGCTACAACCCTTACGCTTTCGTCGTTCAGTATAGTATTAAAATCCTTTACGAATTTATCGCTGTAGGAAAGCCCCGGAAATTCGCGGAGATCAAGTATATATTTAACATTGACTGCGGTGTGCGTGGCTTTTTCAATGCGCTCGGGGTGATTTATAAGTATTTCGGCAGTTCCCGAGCCTACAACGCCGTGTCCCATTATTGCAACATTTATCATTTTTTGCCTCCGTCAATTCTTTTTATTGAAATAACTCCGTCAGTCGCGAGCAGCCTGCTTATAAGCTCCTCGGCGGACATTTCAGAGCCGATACTTAATGTCAGCGATACGTTCGCCTTGCCGTTTTCGGGCAGCCCCTGCGACACGGTAATAATATTCGCGCCGCAGCCGTACAGCGCCGCGGTAAGCGCCGAAAAAACGCCCGCGCGGTCGGAAAGCTGTGCGTTAAGGCTTAAAGTATCGCCCGAGCCCGAATATTTAAAAACAAAATCCTTATACTTATAAAAGGCGGATCTTGAAATACCCGCTTCCTTTACCGCCTGCGCCGTAGAAAGTCCGCCGTTTGCCAGCAGCTCCTTAGCGCGTATAACCCCCGCAAACACGGGCGGCAGAATATCGGCGTCAATCAGCAGATAGCTTTTTTTATCCATAACTGTCCTCCACACGTGAACTGTTGTACTCTATTATAGTACGGCAAGCACGCAAAAGCAACAAAAAATTCGGTTTTCAGACATAAATGTAAAAATTATATAAAAGTTATTACAGGGCGGTGTTTTCCTTTGGATGAGCAGGCAAAAAAGAAGTTTTTAATTACTACGGCGTATATTGTAACCGTAGGGGCTATTGTTTTTATTGTTTGCCGATTTTTACTGAAATATCTAATGCCGTTTATAATCGGCGGGCTTATAGCCTGGGCGGTGCAAAAGCCCGCTTATTATATTTCGGGTAAGACTCGCTTAAGTCCCAAAATATCGGCGGCAGCGCTGACGATTGCGGTTTTTGTGCTGCTGGCGGCGGTTTTGTTTTTTGCGGGGTTAGGGTTTACAAACGCGGCGGGCGGAATTATGCGGGAATTATCGGGTAAAACAGGAGAAATGGGGCAAATAATTTCCGCTGTACGGAATGATTTCAACGCGCTGTTTAAAAAGCTGCCCGATGAATTTGCCTCTGCCGCCGATACGCTGTGGAGCGGCTTTTTAGCCCGCGTGGCGGCGGTTGCGGGCGGCGCGGTTTCCTCCTTTGCGGGGGCTGCGGTAAAGCGCGCGCCCTCATTTTTGCTCAGCTGCGTTATATCGGTGGTGGCAGGATGCTATATCGCCGCCGATTTCAGGGGACTTGCAAGGTTCATCGGCGGCGTTATAGGTAAAAAAACATATGATAACTGCCTGAAAATAAAAAACATTTTGGTCGGCAGTGTTTTTAAGCTTATAAAAGGCTATGCTATTTTAATGCTTATGACTTTTTTGGAGCTATTCGCGGGTCTTCTTATTTTAAGGGTAAAATACGCTCTGCTTTTAAGCCTTTTAATTGCGGTTATAGATATTCTGCCCGTGCTCGGCACAGGCACTGTGCTGATACCCTGGGGCATAGCCGAGCTGCTCTTTAAAAACACGGGGCTCGGCATCGGAATACTTGTGCTGTACGCGGTAATAACCGTTATAAGAAATTTTGCCGAGCCTAAAATAATAGGCAAGCAAATGGGAATAAACCCGCTTTTCACCCTGCTTTCAATGTTTATTGGCATAAAGCTTTTGGGCTTTGCGGGGGTTATAATATTCCCCACGGCGCTTATAGTAACGGTGAAATATTACAGCGAGGACTGATACGGGTTAATTACCTGAAATTTCTATGTGCAATGCGTCGGTTTTTACGCGCATAACGCGGTATCTGCCGTTGCGGTTGTAAAAATAACCGAGATCGTCGTAAATATCGCCCGAAAATACGTATTTGCAACCGGAGCCTTTATATTCGCAGGCTATAAAATCCTTTGCAACGGTTATTTTTGTGCTGTCTGCACCGTCAAAATCGAAAATCGGCAGCATAAAGCCTATGTTATCATCACCCCAAAGCTTTATATCAACGCCGCTGTGTGAAAGCGAAACGCTTTGCAAAACCGAAATTTCATTGCTTAATTTGCAGGAAAATTCAGCCGTTACACCGTCGCTTGATTCCGTGCTTTTTAAAAGCGTGTATTCCGCTGTGCCGTCGGCTCCGGTCAAAATATGTCCGTCGCTTTCATAGCAGCAGCAAAGCGACGCGGCGCGCGTGTTTTCACCCTCTGTTTTGTAGTTCGGGTGCGGTGAAAACGGCACGGAAAGGCAAACAAACGAGGAGCAGCCCTTTTTATGAATACGCCCTATGCCGTTTGCGTCGTAGTGCATATCGGCGCATATATCCATTTCGGCAAAATAGCCGCCCGCATTTAAAAATATCTTATGAAAGTCCTTACTTGTACCTATAATATATCCGCCCTTTTCACAGGGCGCGGCGGTGGGTTTAATGCTGTCGTCCGCAAAAATATAGCCCATATAAATATTTGAGGCGGCGGTTATCATATATTTATTGAAATATCCGTAATTTTCGCAGCCCATCATGGTATTGACATCATATCGGTTTTTAATGTGACTTATGGGCTTAAGAGACAAATATTCAAGCAGCTTTTCTGCGGCAAGGCGTGCGGCTGCCTTAAATTCGCCCGCAGCCTTATAATTGCCTTTTTTAAAAAATCTTACCGCCTCAAGCTCATAGTACGATACCGCCATAGCCTCGTTATGCAAAAACTGATTACTTCTGCCGCCGTAGGGTATTTCGCCCGTTACCGATTGCATTTTAAGGGCGAGCGGGGCGGCTTTATCAAGCGCGTTTTCTATTTTCTCGGCAAATCTGCCATTATAGCCCAAAGCTAACAAAAATGCGAAAAGCAGGCGCGCCATAAGGTCGTATACCATGGGATTTGTGGGCGGGTCATCCTTATACATACCGTTTTCATCAAGCGATAATAGCTGAGAGGAAAGCTGCCAATCAACAAATTCGCCCGTATCCTTTTTACAGAGTATACCGCGTGTAAACTCGCTTACCGCAGCAAACAGCGCCCAGTTATTTGCGGGCGTATCGGGAGATTTTGCAACCACATCGTAGTATTTCCACGGGTCAAAGCCCGCTATTTGGTTTTTCCATTTTTGTATAAGCCTGTCGCTCACCGTCTTTTTTTCTTCAATAAGCATAAGGCAGCAGCATACCTCGCGCAGGGAAAAATCGTTCGCCGCCTTGCGCGTGGGTATCTCGGCACAGCAAATATCCATAATTTCAATAAAAGCGTTTGTCAGATCGGTTCTTCTGCCGTAGGCAATTAAAATGCCTATATTAACGCCGAGCCGCGGAAATCCGTGCTCTTTAAGCCCGTGCTGCTTTACCTCGTCTATGTAATCCCGTATGCGCTGCGGGGTATATGCGGAAAGTGCTTTTTCGATAATATCAATATAATCCGATTTCATAAAATCACCCGTTTATTTATTATAGACTTTTTCCGAAATTTATTATATAATAAAATACAAGCTTCGGCTACTGATTTTTTGCCCGAAATTATGTAAATATTGTTTAAAGGACGTATCTTTATGAAAACGGACTGTATTGCGGAGGTTTCGGTAAGCCGCCGACTTTCGGATTTTCCGCCCCACCGCCATAATTATTATTTAATGCTTTATATAGCGGCGGGCAGCGCAGAGCTTACCGTTGCGGGGAAAACCGTTCTTGCCGCAGCACCCGCCGTTGTGTTTATAAGCAATCTTGAAAATCATTCGGTAAAGCCCGCAGGCAATACATACTGCAGATACAGCGTAGCCCTGCGCCCCGAAAGCGCGGGGCAGTGCATACGCCGCCCTGAGCTGCTCTCTGTATTTACCGACCGCCCCGAGGGCTTCAGCCCCGTGTTTGACGTTACGCACATCAAAGAAAAGCTTGATAAGCTTTTTTCACTGCTTTACACGGAAAAGCGCGAGGAAAGCGACGTTTGCGAGCTGCTTTTGCAAAGCATACTCACCGTTATTTATAACGCCTGCGCCGAGCAGTTCCCCGTATATAATCCCGCTATCGGCGATACGGTGGCTTGGCTTAAAAATCTGCTTGAAAACGAGTACGCCGAGAATTTCACGCTTGATGAGCTTGCGCGGCGGGTAAATGTGAGCAGGTATTATCTTTCGCACAGCTTTAAATCGGTTACGGGCTACGGTGTTCGGCAATACCAAATTCTGTGCAGAATTGCCGCCGCAAAGGAAAAGCTTGCGGTAACGGATATGCCCGTCAGCGATATTTGCTTTGAGGTGGGCTTTTCCGATTTAAGCAATTTTTCGCGCTATTTCGGTAAAACGGTGGGCTGTACCCCCAGTGAATACAGGAAAAAGGTAAGATAAACGCCGCACTTTAAACGGCTTTTTCTGTCTTTCGGTTTTTCTGTAATAATGTATAATAAATTAAAAAGGGGGAGTTTTAAATGGTTTGGAGTAAGGAAAAAGCGTGGAGCTGGTATAATTCCCGCCCTTGGATTCGCGGCTGTAACTTTATGGGCAGCGATTGCGCAAACCGCGTTGACCAGTGGCAAAGCTACGGATTTGAAGAGCGCCTTAAAACCGCCGACACCGAATTTGCCGCAGCGCAAAGCATAGGCTTTAACAGTGTGCGGCTTATTCTTCAATTTGAGGTATGGGACGCAGAACACGATATATTTATGGAAAATTTTGACCGTTACCTTACCGCGGCATACAGTCACGGCATAACCTCTATGATATGCTTCGGCAACGATTGCGCCGTACCGAAGGAAGACTATAAAGAACCCGTTTTAGGCCCGCAGAGCTACGATATAGGCTGGCACGGCGGCAGAAAAAAATCGCCCCACGGCGCGCTTTCCGACAGCGGCTACAGTATTCTTGACGACCCCGAAAAAAACGCGCGTTTTTGCGAAATGGTGCGCGAAATCGTGACAAAATACGCAAAGGACGAACGCATTTGCGTCTGGGATATTTTCAACGAGCCCGGCAACAGTCTTCGCGGCAGCAAGAGCCTGAAATATATGGAGCATTTTTTTGAGATAGCACGCGCGGCAGAGCCTGTGCAGCCGCTTACGGCGGGCGTTTGGCGCTCTGATATGGTTTTGCGCGGGGAAATGACCGAAATTGAAAGGCGCGCCGCAGAGCTTTCGGACGTTATAAGCTTTCATTGCTATGAAAGGCTGCCCGAAACGGTACTTCTTATAGACATTCTTGAAAAGTACGGCAGACCGCTTATATGCACCGAATGGCTTATAAGAATTAAGGGGCAGGATGTTCAGAGCATCTTCCCGCTGTTTTTCTCCAAAAAAATCGCCTGCTATAATTGGGGCTTTGTGGCGGGTAAATACCAGACCTACGAGCCATGGAATATGCTCTGGGAGCAATATGACCGCGGCGAGGGCGAAGAGCTTGACTTTACGAAATGGCAGCACGACCTGCTAAGACCGAACCTCAGACCCTACGACCCTAAGGAAACCGAGCTTATAAAGCTGCTGTGTGACGCGGCGGATACGGATTTCGCGCAAAGAGCGGACTGTTAATAGCCCTCGGAATGATATTTATTGCGCTGCTGTTTCGTGCCGTCGGCGTGGCGGTCTGCCTTATCGGAACACCGCTTAACATAAAGGAGCGGCTTTTTTGCATTATTGCCTATTTGCCGAAAGCAACCGTTCAGGCGGCTATCGGCTCTGTGCCGCTGAGTTTAGGACTTCCCTGCGGGAGTATAGTCCTTTCGGTTGCCGTGCTCGGCGTGATATTTTTGCCTGCGGCAAAAGTGATATTGCGCCGTTGGCGCAGTGATATTATATTCACCCTCGCACTCGCGAAGCGAATATCACTCGGCGGAAAGCCGAATATCACTGCGTAGCAATATCACTCGCCGCAAGGCGAATATAACTGAAAAAAGCAATTGCTCTTTGCAATTGCTTTTTTCATGTGACTGCGCGACGAAATCGCACAATGCGTTTCAACTCTTAAAACAAACACTTTTCGACTCATTGCACATATTTATTCGTCTCTCATTTTTGTCGGGACGAAATAGCACAATCACAAACCCTTACGCTTTTATAATTATATCATATTTCGGAAAGCCATACAAGCTCTCAGTATGTAAAAAAGCCGACAGTTCATCTGCCGACTTTCTTATTATATGGTTTCTGTCGCTTCTGTTCCGAATTTTGTTATCACCCTGATTGTTCCGTCTTTATAAACCTTTATACACTCCACAACCCGACGAATTACGATGTCATCATAATCAGCAAATGAAGTGTCATGGCAATCCAACCAATCGCAAAGCCGCTTGATCTCGGCATTTGCCTCGTCGCACTTTTCAAGCTTTGACTTTGCAGTTTCAAGTTGAACACGCAGGGCTTTAATTTCATCAGCAGCGCTTTGAATACACTCCAGATACCGGTTTTTATCACCGCCTGTGCTGCGGTAATTCACCATGTATTCTTCCATTTCCTTTGTCGCTTCCTTAATGCGCTTTTCAATAGCCCCCAAATCAAGGTTGGCTTCATCCCCGGTAACTGCATATGCAAGGTTTGCCTTAATCAACAAAAGCGATTCCGCATTATCATTTACTGCTTTCTTTAACGCTCTGCATATAGCACCGTGTAACCTTTTTTCTTCAAATCCCTTTGAGTGCGGGCAATATTTTGCGCCGTGTTCAATTCGATTAAGACAGCGCCAATAAATACGCTTTTCATTTCCGTTTGTCCATGTTTTTCTTTTATACGGACTACCACACTCGGCACATATTAAAAGTTCGGAAAGAGCATATTTGCCGCTGTACTTGCCGAGCGAAGTAAGTGTTTTATCGGAAGTCCGTCGTTTGCTGCTCCGTCGCGCAATTTCCGCCTGAACCGCATTGAATAAATCTCTGTCTACGATAGCCGGATGATTGTTACTGACGAGATATTTTGTCCGTTCCCCTCGATTCACTTTTGTATGTTTGCTTATGCAATCGGTTCTGAATGTCTTTTGATAAATAACATCGCCGTCATACTTCTCATTTGGGAGCATTCTTCTTATATTCTCTTTGCTCCACTGTGTTTTGCCGTTGGAGGTTTTAACGCCTTTTTCTTCAAGATAAGATTTAATCTGATCCAAGCTGTATCCTTCATCATACATTTTGAAAACGGCGCGAACAATTTCAGCTTCCTCCGGAATAATACGAGGTTCTGTTTCGTCTTTATCCTTGCGATACCCAAGCATATTAAAGCGGCAGGCATAGGTTGCGTTTTGCATACGCTTCCTTATACCCCAAGAAACATTGGCACTGATATTTTCGCTTTCGGACTGTGCCATTACACTGTAAATACCGATATATGTCTCGCTGTCCTCTTTTAATGAGTCGATATTCTGTTCTTCAAAATAAATCCCAATCCCCATTGCTTTCAGTTTACGGATATAACTAATGCTATCTATAATATTACGGGCAAAACGGGATACAGACTTTGTAAGGATCATATCAATCTTGCCCTTTTCGCAATCCTTAATCATGCGAAGAAAATTCTCGCGTTTTTTAACCATTGTACCCGTTATACCTTCATCGGCATAAACCTCGACAAAACGCCATTTCGGATTTTGAGAAATATGCTCCGTATAATATGAAACCTGCGCCCGATAACTATTTATCTGATCCTCTGCGTCAGTCGATACGCGGCAGTAAGCTGCTACATTCAACGGACGATTTGAATTTTTTCTTGATACCAACGCCGGGTTAGCTTCTATTTTAGTTATAATTTTCTGTCTGGGTGATACTGCTGTTTCCATTACTGTCCTCCTTTGAAATTCGGCATCCGTTCAAGAACTCAACCGAAACGATACCGTTCTCGTCAACTGTGATTTTATCAACCGTATCTTCAAGCACCTTGATGTTTATAGTGTCCGATGCGGTTTGTTCTCCGTAATACTGCATAAGAACACCGCTGAACGCCTTTGCTCTATCAAGTGTGCAACAATCAAATTTGTCCGAAACATTTGAGAAGATTGCCTTTTTGACAGGCAGAAAGTCAATGTTCTTTCTTTCTGTCATTCGATCAATCTCTTTATCTGCCCTCATAACCTCTGGTGTAAGAGCACATAAAGAATTTTCCTGTGACAGCATATTAAGTAATGCGGGTTCTGCAATTACACGGCTAATAATAGAATGAATCTGACTGTAAAATAGCTTGTCATCTATATATACGGTATTTTTACAACCGCAAGTGCAATACCACTTTTCGCGTGTTTTGCTCCAATTTCTCCGACGGGTGAATCTACCTCCGCATTGTCCGCATACGGTATGATACTTAAAAAACTTTTCCTGCACAGTATCGGTAACCCGTTCGCCGCCTTTGCTGAGGCGTTTTTTATTTGCCTTTTCAAATTCATCGGCAGTTACAATAGCCGGATATTCTTCGTCTCCGATATAATGTTGGTTTTCAAGAATACGCCGCACTATATTTTTGCTCCACATGGTTTTATCCTTATAATATACGATTTGCTCTGCTGTCAAGCGGTCTGCAATTTGTTGCAGCGTCTTTCCACTTATGTACTCATCGAAAATCATTTTTACAACAGTACATTCATCACTGTTTAGATAGACGCGAAATTGATGTTTATTATATCCGTAAAGCAAGGTGCGAAATTCCATTATATCATCTCCATAAGTTTTATTCCGAAACGAAATTCAAATACAAGTGAATCCATTTCAACTTCGCCTCTGTTAGGACGATTTTTCAGCGGAAGCACATTAGGCGTAAATGTTTTTTGAAACAGGCTGTCCCCGATATATTTTTCGTTCGAAAGAATATATCGAATTCTTTCTTTTCCCCACGGCTTTCCGATCATATCGGCTTCCAGCAGAAATTTGAAAGTGTATAACCGTCAGCTTTTATCAAATCGGTATTTGACTCTTCCCTAAAGCCAAAGCAAAAGTCCGCTGAACAGTTCTGCAAGAGCAGTTACTGCATTCCTCCTTTATAAATTTTCAAGGTGATTTTGTTCCTTGTTATGATTACGGTTGAAGTATTATCGACACCGTTAAGTTTGGCAAGTAAAAAGCATCCGAGCCGTTATAGTGCTCGGATGCTTTCCATGTTGTCTGTTGCCTTGATCGTTAATTCACGCTTTTTTGTTCCGGTACAGAGCAGTATTCCTTGTACACATTATCAAACAGTTTCAGCAGACTGTCGACTGGGCTTTCGGCATCTGTTTGGGACAGATACTCAAACCGTATTCCGTTCTCACGGAACTTCTGCACAATTTTCAAAAGCTCCGGAACATCCCGGCTGATACACGTTTTATCACAGGTGAGAATTGTATCAACATTTTGCCGTTTCGCAACATTCAATAGGTACTCCATCATATGCGCTCTGCAAGGTTTATTTTCTTTGACATTGAATATTCCTCCTTTATAATTTTAAAATTACAAAAGGAGGATGATTGCCGTGCGGTTATGCGGCAAGTAAAAA
>CAKSQS010000011.1 GCA_934486705.1 uncultured Eubacteriales bacterium | reverse complement strand
CTTTCCGTATATCCCCAAAGAATGCAGGAAAGAGAGCTTATGGCGTCCCTGCGTTTACGGTAATATGTCCGATAGCTAATGTCGCTTATATGCGGCAACAGCTGCTCTATTATCTCTCCTGCGTTTTTATACTGCTGAGGTGATAAAAAAGCATAATACAGTATCCAGTAATACATTTTCCCGTTTTTATGCTTATATCTAAGCATTTCCACCGCTGACTCAATAAGCCGCAGCATTTGCCGACTTTCCTCAATGTTTTTTGTGTATTCGGTAAGTCCGGATGCAGAGAAATCCAAGCCCGCTATATATGCCGACTCTAAAAAATCCTCTATACTGCTTCCCATTTCAATGCGGAATTTATTTCTGACCCGCTGAACAGACAACTCAAGATTCCATACTACATCACGGTATTTTTTAAGCAGCAGATATGTATTGTGGTATTCCGGGGTTTCTTTTATCTCGGCTTGCTTTTTATTCGGCATTTTCCTCGCTCCTTTGCATAGAAATATCAAATCGGAAAATTTCTTTCCCCGAACAGTTTATAACGAGCAGAAATCTTAACTTGCCCGTATCTGTATATCTTACAGGTAATATACTTGTTTCCTTGCATTCGGATAAAGGTAATAACATATATTCGGTTTTAGGACATAAATAGCACGGGAAGCCCTGTAATGAAAGGATTTTTCCGACTTTTTCTATAACCGCGCAAATCGCCATTTTTGAAACGCTGTTTAAATAATTTGAAACGCGGATATTTTCGGGTTGTTCTTCCGTTTCGGGGCTTTCATCGGGTATTTTAAGCTCAATATTAAGCGCCATTGCAAGCTCGTCTTTATCTACAAGAACATCGGATATTTGAAACATTGTTGACAGAAAGCGTTTAATATATATCGCGCTGCCGTGCGAACCTGCAAAGCTGACCGTCATTATGTAGTCTTACTTTTTTAGCTTATTAAGATACCTGCTTGCCGTAGCCTTTGAAATACCCCAGCGCCGCGCTAAATCTTCACAGCTTAAAAGCGGCTTGCCCGTGCCGTTTCTTATATATACAAGCGGGCTTACATCGCTGCCCTGTACCTGCGAATCGTTATATACGGTATTTATCCATAGATCAAGCACCGCGTCCATTTCGCTGCATTTACCGTAGCTCACAAGCTCATTTGCAACAGAAACAGGCAAAAAGAAAAATCCGGTTTCCTTTTGGCAGGTCGCGCTTTCCTCATCCGAAGTGGTTTCAAACCTTACATAATTTAAAAATCTATCAGAAGCATTCATTTTCAATTCCCCTTTTCGGGTTCTATTTTACCACCGTTTCAGGGAATTTGCAATAAAAATAACCGAGACAGAAACCTCTGCCCCGATTATCTTAAAAATTTAAACTATGATGCTTTTTTGAGCTTTTCGTTACCCGCGGTGCTTTCCGCCTCTTTGAGCATATTTTCGGCGAAAATGGCGTATCCGGTAGTCGGGTCGTCAATCAAAACGTGGGTCACCGCGCCTATAAGCTTTCCGTTTTGCAAAATAGGGCTGCCGCTCATACCCTGCACAATTCCGCCCGTAATATTTAAAAGCTCGGGGTCGGTTACGGTCACCGTCATATTCTGCGTGGCGGAAAGGTACGCCGAGCTGCGCTTTTTAACGCGGCAGGAGTAAAGCTTCGGCTCTTTGCCGTCCACCGTGCAGAGAATTTGCGCCTCGCCGTCCTTTACCTCTTGTTTCAGCGCGGTTTCGGTAAGGCGGGAAAAGCCTAATTTGCCCTTTAAAACGCTGTAAACGCCCTTTTCGGAATTGCAGTCGAACTTACCTATTGTGCTGTAGGTAAATTTACCCCTTAGCTGCCCGGGGCTGCCGCTGCTCCCCTTTTCAACCGATATTATCTCGGCGGATACAAGCTCGCCGTTTTTAAGCTCCAAAAGGTCGCCCGTGTCCTCATCGCACACGCCGTGACCTAACCCGCAAACCACGCCTGTTGCGGGGCTGTAAAATGTGAGCGTGCCTATTCCGGCGGAGCTGTCGCGCACCCAAAGCCCTATGCGGTAGCTGCCCGTTTCTTTTGAGAGCGCGGGCGTTACATACACCGTTTTTTGCGCGCCGCCGCGCTTTATTTCAAGCTTAATTCTGTTTCCGCCCGATGCAGCCACAGCAGCGCTTAATTCCTCGTTCGTAAGCACCTGCTTGCCGTCTGCCGAGAGGATATAATCGCCTTTTTTCACCCCTGCGTTTTCCCCGGGGCATACGCTGCCCGACGCGGTTTCAACCGTTGTAATATCAATAACCAAAACCCCGTCGGTATAAAGCTTCATACCGAACGGCGTGCCCAAAACCGAAACATGCAGCTCGTCCACCACCTCAACATTAACGGTGGTAAACGGAATTATCCCGAAAGCTTTCAGCTTAACGTCAAATTCCTCGCCTATTTTCTCGGTTTTCCCGGTTTGCGAAAGCTTTAAGCCCTCGTACTCGGCAGTAATCGGAACGGCGGTATTAAATGTAAGCCCGTCCCCTTTTTTTATTTTGTAATCATCGCTTATGCTTCCGTTAAGATATATAACCGCGCCGAAAACCGCAATGTCAAGCAGCAGCGCGAGTATAAAAACACACTTAAAAAAAACGCGCAAAATTTTCAAGAAAAATCACTTCCCTGAATTATTTTGCGCATTTTTCATATAAATAATTTAACAAATATTTCAGCCGAAAAAACCTTTTACTGTTTGTGACGAATAGAATAAATTACGTGTTTTATTGTCTACTCTTCTACGGCAAAAGCAATGTTTTCAAGCTCGGTAAGGCAGCAAATATCCATATCTATTCGTTTATCTATTACCACATTAAGCCCCACGCTGCCATTATTTCCGCTTTTCGGCGCGAATATCTGATAGGTAAAGCTTTCGGGAATCGCCCTTTCTAACTCTTTTAAGACCTCGTTCACCTTATATGCGTTATCTATTTCGATATAAATAACCTCTGCCGCTTTGCGCTTGCGCTCAAACCTTGCAAACAAAACTATTGTGGATAAAAACAGCACCGTAACCGCCGCCGCGCCCACATAATAGCCGTAGCCCAGTGCCACGCCTATTGTAGCCGTTGTCCACACGCCCGCGGCGGTGGTAAGCCCGGTTATCATATTGTTGTTTTTAAGTATTATCATACCCGCGCCCAAAAAGCCTATACCCGATACCACCTGCGCGGGTATTCTGAAAACATCGCCGTTATTGCCCATAATATCCGATACAAAAACGCTTGTCATACTCGTCATACAAGCGCCGAGACACACTAAAATGTGCGTTCGCATACCCGCCGCTCTGCCGTGCCGCGCGCGTTCGCTGCCTATAAGCCCGCCTATTACCACGGCGGCAAGCGAGCGCAAAACCGTACTTAAAATCATTTGCTGCATAAGAAACCACCATATCTTTTAAATACTTGAATTTCAATTAAAGTTACCATTGTATTGCCTGTGTACGGTTTTGCACCTATCAAACTATTCGGCTGACAGTACAGTATCGTTTATAAAATTTGTCAAAACCTTTGCCGCAGCCGCATGACCCGCTTCTGTCGGATGGTTTCCGCCGCCTGACGTGTTTGCGGGCAATTCGCAGTAATATATGTCGGCATTGCTTTGCGCATATGCTTCAACCGCGGGACGGATATAATCCGCAAAGGCATTGCCCATCATTCCGTATGTCCACACTATTTTTGCGGCAGGATACTTTGCCCGTACCGCCTCAAGCATTGCGGTAACAGCCGCCTGTTCTGCGGCTATTCCGTTTTCGGTGGCGGCGTCTGTTCCCTCAAAGATGACCGACTTGTCATTTGTACCGAGGTTAATAACAACTATATCCGCCGCACGGTTAGCCGAATAATCCCAATTGGTTGAATTAACAAGCTTATTTACCGCGTCCACAGTTTTAAGACCGCTGATTGCCGCAGTTCTTATGTCCGCCCCGAGAGCCTTGGCTGTCTTGGCGGCATAAGTAAGATTTGCATACTGAGACTCGGTGTAATCGGCTTGTGTTACGCGGTCATTTTTAACAATGCCGTCGCCGGCGGTAATGGAATCGCCGAAAAATTCGATAACCTTATCGCTGTCGGCAGGTCTTCCGCCTATTGAACCCATAAAGCTTATATCCTTTGCATAGACCTTGCCTTTATTTCTCTCGCTTATTTTTACTGCCTCAATACTGTGCGAGCCGAAATCAAGATTTGAGGCAAGCGTGTAAACAGCAGTGCCGTCATTTACATTTATTATTTTTTCCTCACCGTCAACAGTTACAAGCAGCCGTGCATAGGTGTACCCCTCTGCCGAAGAGGAATGGGTAAGCACAGCGGTGACATCGCCCTCTGCAATACACTCAAAGGCAAAACCCGTATTGCTCCAATCAAGCATAAGTATACCGTTTTCGGGCATGGCTCTGCCTATATACTTTACCTGCTCTGCCGCGTCGGCAAGGTTCAGCGTTACGGCATTGCTTATACCGAGCAATAATCTGCGCATATAAACCATATCCTCCGAGGAAACGGTCTGATCCTTCTTAAGATCCATAGCTATAAGCGAAGCGTCTGCGGTAATTCCCGCAAGATATTTCTTAATACGTATAAAGTCTCTTATATCCGCAACCCCGTCGCGGTTTGCGTCCCCCGCAACATAGCTTTTATAGCCTGCTATATTAAGAACGGGCGTATAGCCGTTATGCATCCAATATTCGCTGTTCAAACCCAATAGCGGAGCAGGTGATATTCCGAGTGTAAACGCATCTGTTTTGCCGCCGTAATATGCGCCGCTGTTTTCAATTTCGGTAATATTGAGCTTTGCCGAATTATACCAACAATTTGTGAAGTTTGATAAATTGGTATTATAATTAGCCTGGTTGGCGTTCCATGCATAAATCGCCGATGTATAGATTATCTCTCCTCCGTTTTCCGTAACCGTATGAGCAGAGGTATCGATAGTACCGTCAAATACAGCGCCGTCCACACTTGTGTATCCGCGCCAGGCATTGCCGATAATACCGCCGATTGCAAACTTCTGACTGCCCGCAGCGGTGCAGCCGCCCGAGAGCGAAGCATTGGAGTAGATATTGTAAAGCTTTGTTCTTCCGCCGTGACCGATAACCGAGCCTACGGCAGTATCGCTTGATTTATTGGCGGTTACGGCTCTTATTTCGGAGTCAATAACAGCGATATTACTGTATGTGGAATAGCCGCCGTCATTCTTTCCGACAAGAGCGCCGACATAGCCCTGATTTGTTACCGAAACCTTGATATCGGCATTTTTAATGACAAGATTTTTAATTACCGCGCCGACATTCGTAGCTGAGAAAAGACCCACATCCGCCTTGTATGTGTTTTCTACGGTAATCTTCATATTCGCTATGGTGTGTCCCTGCCCGTCAAATGTGCCGGAAAAAGCATGGTCGGCGGCATAAATAAACGGCTGATCCGCTTTCTTATAATACCCGCAAAGCGGAGTCCAGTTATCAAAGGAGGAAAGATCTATATTATCGGTGAGAACATAATTTCCGGTTCTCGGATAGCTGCCGTAAACCCCGATATAGGAAAGCTCTTCGGCAGTGCCTATTTCAATAGCGCCTGAAAGCTCGGCGGGAGTTATTGCAAGATAAATACCGTCACCGTCGTTTTTCCAGTAAAAGCCGTCAAAGCCCATAGAAGCTGCGGTTGCGGTTTTAAGTGTTTCGGCGCTTACGGCAGTACCGTCAAGACCGCGCGGATTTTCCGAATTGATATTCACGGTATCAAGATAGTAGCAGTTTTCCTGCGTTGCCTGCTGTACCGTATTATAGTTGCCATTTGATATGCCCCTGTTATTGGCGCCCATAATACTGTTCTGCCGCTTATAAGCGGCGGTAACCTCGCCCGTATAATCCGAGGTACGGTTATCGGAAGTAACGCTGCCCGCAAAAACGCAGTCCTTCGCGGTCATCTTTCCGTCATAAGCCATACCTATCAGTCCGCCTGCGGCAGTCTGCACGGATTCGCCCGTAGCTCCGATATAAGCCGCGGTAACATCCGTTTCGGCATAGCAGTTATAAAAAGCAATGCCGTTTTCGGAAAAGCCTGCAATACCGCCCGCACCCGTCTGGTTGTTTATTTCGGTATTGCTCACGTTTACCGCTGAATCGTAAACCGCAACATTTGTAACGGTTGTGGAATACGGCTTTGCGCTGCTTATAACTCTTGCAACGCCGAGAAGCACCCCGGAATAACCGCTGACGGTTACGGACGAAGTAACATCGGCATTGCGGAAGATTATATCGCTGAACTGCGCATCATAGCAAATACCGAAAAGTCCGCCGTAAAATCTCGCTCCCGTACCCGATACGGTCAGATTTGAAACGGTATGTCCGCCGCCGTTAAAAACGCCGCGGAACGCTGCGTCGGTAACCTGATTAAGTGAAGACGCGGTTGTATTTGCAATAGGCGTCCAGTTTCCGTAATCAGACATATCTATATCGTTCATCATCATATAGCTGCCGTCAAGCGGATAGGCTGCGTCAACACCTATTTTTGCAAGATCCCACGCGTCATACAGCGGAATATATCCCGGATAATTCGGAACAGCTTTCGGAAGAGCTATATCAAGGGTAAGAGCCCCTGCGTCCGCGCACCAATACTCGCCCGAAAGTCCAAGCTCGGAAAGCTTCGCGTTTTCAAGCTGAGCGGTATTAAGCGCCGTGCCGTCAATATGTCCGCCGTTTGTGGTTGCCGAGGGGGTCAGCTTATCGCTGTTATAATAGCAGCTTGTAAAGTTCGATTTTTGGGTCGGAAATGTTCCGGTGTTCGGATTTAGCGCCAATATTCCGTTCGCGTAGTTAATATCTGACGCCGCATGGGCTGATTTATCAATGCTGCCGTTAAATACCGCGCCGCTGACCGTTGCCAAACCGCGCCAGGAATAGCCTATCATACCGCCGACGGCAAACTGAGTATTGCCCTCATTGGTGCATCCGCCCGAAAGATAGGCGTTTGAATAAGCATTTTGAATACTGAGCTTTGTGCCCGCTCCCGCAATTGAACCTATTGCGGAATAATTATTTATATTACTGGTTACTGCGCTTACCGAGCTGTTTAAAACCGCTATGTTTCTTATAGAGGCATAGCTTCCTTCATTAACCGTGCCGACAACAATACCGGCGCACGCCTGAACAGAGGTTTTAATATCGATATGACAATCCGAGAAAACAATGTTTTCAATAATTGCGCCGGCGGTAACGCCCGAGAAAAGGCCGACATGAACCGTGTTATAGCCGTTAACGTTTATTTGCATACCGCTTATGGTATATCCCTGACCGTCAAGGCTGCCCGAAAACGCGGTACTTGCATTATAAATATACGGCTTTTCGTTTTCGGCTTTGCCGCAAAGCGGAGTCCAGTTTCCGTTATCGGGATCGGAATCACTGTCAAAGTCGGAAAGATCAATATCGTTTGTGAGCTTATACGCTCCGCTCGCGGGATAATTTTCGTCCGAACCGATAGCCGCAAGCTGCTTTGCAGTGGAAATAAGAATAGTTGCGCCGTCTGCGTCGTAGCTTGCATTAAGAGCGTACGCTGTAAGCGCCGATGCGGGAATAGTACAAAACATCATACAAAGGGAGATCAAAACGCTTAGCAGTTTAAAAGAGGTAATACGTTTCATTTGGTTTCATCCTTTCATAATTGGTACTAATATTGTAAATCTTTTGTGTGAATTTTACAATAGTTTGACATAAAATTCGTATGCTTTGCAAAAATGTAGGTTTCTGTTTTGGATATGAGCAACAAGTAAATATTAAAATTTAAGTTAAACCTGCCTGTAACCCGACCTGTTTGTGAGCCTTTGCAGGTATTTTTTCGGGTCTGCCGAGAGAAAATGCAAGGTATTTCGTAACCGATTTACATATTTCGCCGTTTATTTTTTATTCCCATGTTACCTTGCCCTTGTTTTTGACAAAATAACGCAGATATTCGCCGAGGAACTTGTATGCCGCCTCGCTCTTCATACCGAACGGAACCAAATGGAGCTCGAAGTTGTAATATCCGTCATATCCTATTTCGTCAAGCGCCGCAAAAACCTCTTCCCATTTTATAAGCCCCTGCCCGGGGAAGCAGTGCTGGTCGTATGTACCGGCATTATCGTTAAGATGGAGCAGCTTTATTCTGTTGCCGAAATAGCGCACAAAGCTTGCCGGGTCAAGAAAACCTGCCGGGGTTGCGCGGTTGGTATGGCCGCTGTCGAAGCAGAAAGCCTTATTACGGGTATCAAGGCATTCGTACTCATACATCATTTTTTCATGGTCCGCAAAATGGTCCATGCCTTCCCTGCCCCGCGTTTTTACGCCGCCGAAGCTTTCAAGCGCTATAATAACCCCGTATTCCTCGGCATAGGGTATAAGCTCCCTATACATTGCCTGGTTTGCTTCGTGCATTACCTCGTCGGGAACATCCCACCCCCACTGGTAAGTGGAAATCGGGTGAACCACGCTGTAGGGGCAGCCCATTATCTGCGCCGCTTTAAGCGAACGCTCGGCTCTTCGGAAAAGCTCCTTGTTCTTTTCCTTATCCGGGGTGTATGCGCCGCTTAAATTATGTGATTGACAAATCTCTATTCCCAAATCATCGGCAATATTTTTTATGCGGGTAAAGTATTTTGTAAGCTCATAATCATCCATGGAATAAATATCGGGCAGAGCCGGCGATAAACCGTAAGCGGTGAGTGCCCCCTCCACGCCGTCAAATCCGGCGTTCGCAGCCCAGCGCATAGCGGTTTCCTCGCCGAAATGCAGCTGTGCCGCTCCGATTGATAAACTGATTTTTTCTGACATAATAATCACCATTTCTTTCCAAGACATATTATTTTCAGCGTGATTTTTCACGCCGTTTTCCGCTATTCTCCGGCAATGCCGGTCATTTCAACGCTTTGCATAAACCTTCGCTGCAAAACAAGGTAAAGAATCAGCAGCGGCAAAACAGAAAGCAGCGTGCCCGCCAACGTAACCGCCTCGTTTATACGGTCAACCTCGCTTAAAGTATCCGCCGCGCCGTAAAGGGCGGTATATCGATCGGTAAATATACCGAGCTGTATAGGAAGCGTGGGAATGGTTTTACCGAAAAACATCGTTGACTGCGAGGTCTCGTTCCAATACCAGACAAAGGTTGCCACCGCCGACAAAACAATACCGGGAACGGCGTTAGGCAGCGCTATTTGATAAAATATTCTGAATTTCGAGCATCCGTCTATCTCCGCCGCCTCATCCAAGGCTTTGGGATAGCTCTCGAAAAACTGATAAAAGATCAGAATAAATATTGCACTTCTGAGCCCCTGCCCGAAAGCCGCAGGCAGATAAAACGGCCATACGGTTTCAAGAATGCCGTAGGAATGGTAAAGCACATAGCGCGGTATCTTTACAACCTGATCGGGAATAAGAAATGTGGAAACAATAAGTATTAACCACACCGCCTTTCCCTTAATGGCAAAACGGGCAAGCCCAAAGCCTATGCAGGCAGTAACAAGCACCTGCAAAACGGTGGGGACTGCGCTCATAAGCAAAGAGTTTAAAAAGCTGCGGACAAAATCCAGCGTATCAAACGCCTTTTCAAAATTGCCTAAATACAACCCGTGCGGAACCCAGTTTACGGAAACATCCGAAAGCTCATCGGGCGACATAAAGCTGTTCACCGCCATATAAAGCACGGGATATAGGTAAACAAAGCCTATTGCAATAAGCAAAAAGTAAATGACGACGCGGGGTATTATACCTGTTTTTTCGTTTGTACCGAGCATTCTTTTTTTCAAAGAGTTTTTATCAAGCCTCACCTGTCATTCCTCCTTGAGCACACGTAAAAAATAAGCCATACAACGCCCAATATTGCCATTACAACGGCAAACACTATCCACGACATAGCGGAGGACAGGCTGTATATTCTTCCCGCGTCATCAAAAATACGCACCGTTATGCGCTTGTTTACAGCATTGTTTACATAGTTTGAAAGGTCGATAATAGTATAGACCGTGCAGATAATTATAAGGGTATACATATGCGGCAGCGTTATTTTCCAAAACTTTTCCCAGGTGCTCGCCCCGTCAATAGACGCCGCTTCGTAAAGATTGGGATTTATCTTTTGAAGACCCGCCAGAAAAATAAGTATCTGTACGCCCGAAAACCACATAATCAGAATAATGTTATCCAAAATATAAACAGAGGGCGTTTTAACGGCATCCGGCAGTGAATTTAAAAACGTATATATCTGCGGTATGGCGTCGGCAAAGCTGACGGTGTACTTTGAAAGCAGCGTGCTGATAACCGGACCGCTCATAATGATTACGGGCAGAAAAAACACGGCTCGGAAAACCGCCCTTCCGCGGAAATTATTGTTAAGCAGCACCGCAGATATAAGAGAAAGCACTACAATTACGGGCGTAAAGCACAGTATAAAGAAAACCGTGCTTGTAAGGTCTATGGAAAAGCCCGGATCAACATTCAGCGCCTGATCGTAATAATAAAGTCCCTTGAAGGTCAGAGCTATTCCCTCTCCCGTTATTTTAACGGCGCAAAAGCTCATTGCCACCGAATAAGCGACCGGGTAAAGCGTTACGGCAATAAAACCGATTATCCACGGCAAAATAAATGCATAGCCCGTAAGCTGTTCGCGGGCAGCAAAGGAAAGCGGCTTCTTTTTCATTATTTCTTACCTCCGTTTTCCACCTTAAAGCTTAACGCCGGTATTGTAATGTCGCCGCAGGTAAAATCGCAGGCGTTATAATTCACAAAAATACTTACACCGTTATCATAATCTACCCTTACCACCCTGTCCGCAATTACGGTATGGTCGGAAATATATGCCCCCTCAACCGCCGATAAGGCTGCGTTTGCATCTGCATATATCTTTTTTACGGTATCGTGCCAGTCGTCAAAATTTATGGAAAAAAGATCCTCAAGCGGAGTATTCCGCAGCTTATCGTTATCACCGACAGCCACCACAAAGGACGGATATGCCCCGAATTCTATCATTTTAAGCACATCCGAAACGGAATATCCGCTCTTATTCGCATACGGTGCATAATAATCTATCGAGCCCTTCAGAACTATCTGAAGGAAGGGCACGGTATCGGTTTCATAAAGATACTGACTGTTGCACATAGGCATATCGAAATACTCCGACGTATATTTATAAAGATAGCCGTTAGGGTTGCTTAAAGCCGTTTTACGCGGAATTGCAGAAAGCGTTTCGGTTAATGCGCTGCGAAATTCGCTTCTTGTAAGGCTTGACCCCGTAGTATAATCGGAGTACATTCTGTATCCCAACTGACCGAGCATAAAATCAAAGCCCGAAAGCTTGTCGTTAAGCTTTTTCACGGTGTTCATAAGCTTTGAGGGCTTTATCAGATAATAGTTACCGTACATCACAGAGGAATTTGCCCTTGAAAATACCGCGTACTGCTTTGACGCCTGCATAGCGGCGGAAAAGCGTAAATTTATCTGGTCCTCATTGGCGGTAACAACGTTTGTATTAAGATACAGCCTGCCGCCGTCCTTTTCCAATTCCTCTTTAAGCGAAATAAAATCCGCACGCTTGCCCAAGGCGGAATGTATACGGGTTTCTCCGTAAGAAGAACCGTTTATACCGCCCTTCTGCCAGCCCTCATACATCACGGTAAGATTGTTTATCCCGTCATCCGACAGCTTTTTGAATATACTCCGCGCCTCTTTTGCCGTCGTAAAGCTTTTTGTATATTTTAAAAAGCTTCCCTTGCTTATTTCCGCACCTATAATATTAAGCGCCAAAGGTATTTGCGAATCCTTCCGCTCTGCCGATATATCCCCGCTTTTTTTCAGCATACCGCGGTATTTTACCGCCATTCCCGCATAATCCGCGGCGTCGCCTGTAAGAAAACTAAGCGTTATTTTCGGGTTTATAACATTTCGTTCCTTTTGGGGGCGGTAAACTCCGTCGCCCTTATTCCCCACTATATGCGTATACATCTGCCTATAATTAAAGCACGCAGCCACACGGTTGTAGGCGGTGGTTACGCCTGCCGGCGTCGCCTCAATATCGGCATACTCTTCGCCGTTTTCAATAACCGTCATAACGGCGTTTTGTCCCGCACCGTGAACAACACCGTAAACCGGAACGGTTATACGGGCAGAATCCGCAAGATAATCGTTAGGTCTTGTAGAAACAAGGTCGTTTACATCCGCCAGGCTGTCAATTCCCATATCATTGCCGTATACCTTTTGGGAATATGCGCTTATATAGCTTGAGCTTTTTGAAAAACGCATAAGAGCGCCGCTGCCGTCGGGAATGAATATGTATCCGTCCACAGCGTCCTCTCGGACGCATCCGAAAAACGGAAGAAAATATATATCCTTTAACAGGTATTTTTCTTTTTCCGAAATACTTTCATCATCAACGGCTATTGTAATGCCGTCGTCATTCAGGGTTAAAGAAAACTGAAAGGATATTTCCTGTTTTCTTAAGGTAAGCTTAAACAGAGCGCTGTTGCCATCCCATTTTTCCTTTACCTTTACATTGGAATCTGGCATACATACCTTTGTTACATTGTATTTTGCGTCAATACACTCAACGGTGCAGAGCGAGCTCGCGGTCTGATTCCATTTTTTGTTAAGTCCCTCAACCTCATCAGCCGCGGTTGAACCCCACACATAGCCTGAACGCTTATCCCTTACTCTTATTCCGTATACCTCTTTTCTGTACCAAACCTCAAGGGTATCGTTATGCATTTTCAATTCATACCCATCGGTAGTAAGCGATGAGGTAACGGTATTTCCCGTTTCGGGGTGAGTATGTCGGTTTGTGGCGCTTTCAAGCTTTGAAGACTCCGGCACAATAAAGGTCTGCTCCGTTCGGCGGAGAGCCGATGTCAGGGCGGTGCACAGCAGCGCGATAACAAGCGCCGCACCGATTAAACGGGGAATGTACTTATTCAACTGCACGATAGCCTACCTCCCCGAATACTTCGCTTATAAATATAATTATTTGTTTCCAGAAAATATAAACCAATGCCGCAACCGCCACGCATACAACCATAAAGAATATCGTCAAAAACAGATTTTTAACAGTTGCTCTGAATGAATAGGCGTGCGTCTCGGAAACGCTTATAAATATCATTACCCCGGTCCAAATAAGTATTAGCGTCCAAGGGAACGAAACCAAAAACCTCTCGTTAAGCGACATAATATATGTAAGCGCAATAATTACAGGCGTAAGGCAGATATAAGGAGCAAGGGAATAGGCGGTAGTTATATAAACGTTTTTAAGGCTTCCCCTGCCGTCGTTTATAGAGCTTACCATATAGTTACCTATAACAAACAGTCCCACAGCCGCCGAAAAGCCTGCCATAAGAGAAAACGGTGAAACGGTATTCGCAAGGCTGGTACGGAAGGTAAATCCTCGCAGCAGCATATCCGCCCCGAAAACCGCAAATGCCATAAGGTACAGTACCGTGGCCGATTTTACCGAGCCCCTTTCTCCCCTGTTCAGGTAATACTGAGAATCAATGGGGTGTCTTAATATATTACCTATATAAAGCACATCACCGATAAATTTATTGTGAGCGAGCGACGGATGCCTTTTTCGGTATTTCCCGTAAAAAATAAATACGATAAATACAAGCAATACCGCACCCGACAGATAAAGAATATTCCTGTCAAGCCACGCGCTTCTCAGCTCCCAAAAGGCTGCGGAATAGTTTTCTGTGTCGTTGGCAATTTTAAACTGCTTTAAAGCCTCGCTGTAGCGCTGCTGCCGCAGCAAGGTTTTTCCCAAGCCGAGGTGAGCTATCCGCGACATACCGTTAAGCTTTAAAACCTCGTTCCATATATCCTCGCTGTCCTCGTAATTACCGGTATCAAGATAGTAAATAGCCCGCTGTGTGG
Organism: uncultured Eubacteriales bacterium; assembly: GCA_934486705.1. GTDB lineage: Bacteria > Bacillota > Clostridia > Oscillospirales > Acutalibacteraceae > UBA737. The sequence goes on along the minus strand of CAKSQS010000011.1, from coordinate 49,043 downwards.
CAATTGCAAAATCGGTCGGCATAAATATCTGAATTAAGGCGCGTTCGCGGTCAAGAACATAGATATATCCCTCGCCGTCAACATCTATGGCAGCGGCGTCGGTTATCAAACCGTTCTTATCGTCCGCCATAGCTCTTCCGCCGAAAGAAAACACAAGCTCGCCCGAGCTGTCATACTCATAAATAAGGCCGGTCTGCGTTAAAGCATAGCAGTTTGAGTATATACCGGACGCAATATCCACAAAGTTCCATTCATCGCGCATTTTAAGCGAGGACGGGAAAATATCGTTACCGCCGAGATTATGCAGCTGCACGAGATTATGGGTTTTTGCGCCCGAGTCTGCCCCTGCGGAATACCGGTCCGCCGCCTGCGTAACGCTGTAAATAAGATCCTGCGAGGTCATATCTATATTATATATAGGCTGCGCTATACGTGAAAGCTGCTTTCGCTTTTGAGCGTCGGTATAAATAATTTCCTGAACGCGCTCAAGAAAAGTGAGCGAACGCTTATTTGCGGCAAAATAGCCCTGAAAAGTACCGTCAAAATCAAACTGCATAAGACCCTCGTGTGCGCCCTCGCCCACAACATAGATATTCCCCTGCGAAGAAACCGATACGTTTTTTGGCGCATAAACGCTGTTTTTTCCGAAAAGGTAGCTGTCCGGCTTACCTATAGTCCGTAAAAGCTTGCCCGAGGGTGAAAGAATAAAAACAGCGGGAGCTTTTGAATCGGCTACATAAACGGTGTTGTCCGCACTGACAAACACACCCGACGGTGAAGTGAAAATACCGTCCCCTACGGTTCTTACGTTTTTATTCTTCATATTATAAACCAGTACGCGCGCATTTCCCGAATCGGCAATATAAATCTCATCACCCTTAATAAAGATATCCTGCGGCTGACTAAGCCCCGCTTCTTTCAGCAAAACCCCGCAAGGAAGATAGGCGTCCTGGGTACGTATCCATTTACCGTCCACCGATACCGTGTAATTATACGCCGTACTGCTGACTGCGCCCGCGGGTATTCGGCAAATGAAAGTAACCAGCAATGCCGATGTTATAAAAAAAGCAATTATCTTTTTCATTTACATAATCATTCCTTTCCGTGCTTAAGCGCCGCAAATTTGAATTTTTATAAACAGAAGCCGCGGCGCATAAAGCAAGCGGTAACGGGGAGACTTTTATTCCCTATTTAATTCCCGAATGCGCCATAGTGTTCATAACACGGGATTGCAGTATAATAAACAGAACCAAATTGGGAAGAAACATAATAAGCGTAGCTGCCGCGCTTATTCCCTGACCGGCAACCGATCCGCTTGTAACGCTTGTGAGCGTCGACATATAAAAGGCAAAGGTCTTAATCGCCTCGTTATTTATATAAAGGTTAGAGGTTTCAACATTGTTCCATACCGACTGGAACGAAAGAATTGTAACCGTAGCAAGCGTAGGCTTTATAAGCGGGAAGACTATTTTTCTGAGTATTCTGAAATCGCTTGCCCCGTCAATAACGGCAGCCTCTATAAGTGCGTCGGGAAGCTGATCTATAAACTGCTTTACAAGAAATACCCCCGTCGGAATTACGATAAGCGGAAGAATATTGGCAAATACGGTATTAAACGTGCCCGTATATACTATAACGAAATAACGCGGAATACTCACAGCCACCGAAACGAACATAAGGGCGGTTTTGTTTATATCAAAAAGCGCCCGCCTTGCACGGAATTTCTTTTTGGAAAGGGCAAAGCCCGCCGACGCCGATATTATAACCGTAGTAAGCACCACCGCAAGAGACACAAAAATGCTGTTAAACAGATAGCGTACAGCCGGAACGGACGTTCCCGACGATACAGAGAGCAGCAGCCGAAAATTATCAAGCGTAGGATTTTTAACATAAAATCTCGGCGGATACGCAAAAAGCTCGTCTATCGGTTTAAAGGCGTTAACAATGATAAATACTATTGGCAAAGCCATAACTATCCCCACGGGAATAAGAACCGTGTAAAATTTTATCTGACCTCGGTCAAAATGCGCGGGATTCATACCGCTTTGTCTGATTCTGCTGCGCACCTTTTTCTTTTTCACGATATAACCCCCTATTCATCATTGGCGGAAAGCGCCTTTTCCGTTCCCTTTGAAAGCAGGTAAATTCCTATCAGCAGCACCACCGATACCGCGGCGGCATAGCCCATCTCGTACCTAAGGTAACCGAAATCCTCAATATGCGTAACTATAAGCTGACCGGCATAATTCGGCGTCGGATTTGAGCCCGAAAGGGTTACGCCGATATTTCCCGTTTGAAAGGTATTTACAATTGCCATAATAGCGCCGAAAAGCATTTGCGGTTTTGCGGCGGGAACGGTGATGTATACTATCTCCTGAAAACGGTTTTTGATACCGTCTATATACCCCGCTTCGTACAGCTCCTCATTAACATTGAGTATTCCCGAGAGCATTGCCAAAAAGCCCACTCCCATGCTGCTCCAAAGCGATACTATTATCATTATCAAAAGCAGATATTTTTCCGATTGCAGCCAGGCTATCGGCTTATCTATAATTTCCGCTTTTAAAAGTATGTAATTCAGGTAACCCGATTTATCGCCGTTAAAAACCACATTCCAAATGGTGCTTATAAGCACGCCGCCGGTCATTGAGGGAGAATATATTATAATGGCAAGCACGGTTCGCGGTCCTTTTGTTATCTGCGACAGACACCACGCAAGCAAAAAGCCCAAAACATAGCCGCCCGCCCCCACAAACACCGCAAAGGTTATGGTATTCGGCAGTACCTTTTGCATAAAAACGCTGTCATTGGTAAAAAGCTGAACATAATTATCAAATCCGACCCACTTCGGAAACTGCACCGAATTAAAATCCGTAAACGAAAGAATTACCGCCGCCGTTACCGGAATAATTATAAAAAGCGAAAATAAAAACGCATAGGGTGCAATCATAACCGCTGCGGAATGGCGGTTCAAAAAATTATTTATTTTTTTCATTTTCCGCACCCCTCAACAGTGAAATAAGGAAATTATAGGCGTTGGTATTATATTCCTTTACCGTTTTCCCGTTATCGTCAATAAACCCAAATTCCTTTAGCTTACGTTCAATCTCACGGTTTATAAGCACCGCCGATTCATCCACCGCTTCAATAAGTCCCTCTTGATTTATAACCACATTGTTCCATATGTTGCTTATTTCACGCTCCACCATGTAATTGGCGGGGTGACGTATATTTTCCATCTGGCTTTCCCACTGGGCGAGTATTACCCTTTTGTGGGACTCCTCATAAGGCAGCTGCTCAAAGGTTTTAAGGTTGGCTGTGTTCCAGCGGTATTCCGAGCCGTACGTTGTTTGCAGCATAAGCGAATATTTTGTCTGTATCGGCTCGCTAAGCCACCATTTCATAAACTGCCATGCCTCGTCGGGCTTATCCGTATTATCAAATATCATACATGCGTTGAGATCCGCCATCTGACTGCGGAGAATACCGCCGTCCTCCTTGACCGTACCGGGGGTCAGCGCAATATCCCACTGACCCGAAAGCTCGGGCGCTGCAATCAGAAGATGAATATAATTCCCGAACCCCGAAATACCTATGGGAATTTCACCGTAGCGAAAGCTGTTATAAAAGCTTGCCACCACCGGATCAAGCGAATAAATATCGTAAAGCTCGGTCATATCCCAGAATCCGTTAATCGACCGCAAGGAATCGATTGCCGTTGAAACGCCGTTTTCGCTGTAGAGCGTGCCCCGGTTCTGATAAATGAACGGAGTTGTCATATTATAGTTTTTATACCCGCCGCCCGAAGAAAGCGGAATAAAAAAGTTCATGGAGTTTCTGAGCAATACAGGCATCATTTTTTTCACATCATTCCATGTATCGGGAACTTGCAGCCCCAGGGACTTAAGAATATCCTTCCTGTAAAAAAGCACCTGAAAATCGTAGGATTCGCAAGCCGCATAAACACCGTCGCCGTAAACGAAGGGAATCAGCGATTCTATATGGTGCTCGGGCGTGTAGGAAGAAAGAAAATCTTCATATTCAAGAAGATTTTTAACCGCGCCTCTTATAGCAAGATTAAACGGAGTGGATGTTGTAACGCCCAAAACCACATCGGGGTTAGTTCCGGTTGCGTTTGAAAGAATAAGCTTCTGTTCATTCGGCATAACCGAAAGGCGTATATCCGTACCGTATACGCTGTTATAATCCGAGTCGATCAGGCGCTGTAACACCTGCACATACTGAATGGAACGGTTGACCCACACTTCAAGCTCTTCGGTTTTCCCGTTGCCGCCGCTGTTATCGGTATAATCGGACAAGAAGGAAAAGAAAAACGCCTTTACAGTGTCAACGGCGGAAACAAATATATTTGACGAAACCGCCGGCAGCTTATAGTTATCCGAATAGAAATATATCCTGTCAAGACTCATTCCGCTTGAAACAAGACTTGTCAGCACCGTTCCGAGGTATTTATTGGCGGAGCTGTCGCCCGAATGAATCTGTTCGGTTTTATTCGGTATCTTGTTAGGCTCTTCGGTAAGCTTACGCAGCGTTTCGGCAGCATAAACAAGGTTTGAAGCGTATGTGGGCTCTGCGCCGCCTATTTTTTTTAGTCTTTTGTATATACCGTCAATTCTGTCAGCATAGTCTTTAAGCTTTTCAACCGCGTCCGGCATATATGAGTCCATATCCCATGTGCGGTTGCTGTCTGTATTGCCGGCGGTAAGCTTGGTAAGCCGCATACCGAGCTCGCTTATTTCGCCCATAAGCTTTTGCGTATCGTTGTATACCTCGGCATAATCGCCCGAAAGCGCCTTCATGGCGATTGTATGGCTGCCCTTTTCAAGGTAAACATAATAATCCCCGTCTTTACCCGAAAGGGTGTAATTTGCATATTTGGAGCTGCCGCTGTAAGGAAAGCTGACAAGCTCCGCCTCTTTAAACGGGATTCTGCCGTCTATTTCAATATTTCGGTAAACATTTTTATTTGCGTCGCCGTCCTGCAAATACCTGAATCCGAGCTTATAATACCCGGGGCTTTTAACCTCAAATTCCCATATTATCTTCTGCCCCACATTGCTCCATGAATCCTCGGAAATGCTGTTAATAAGGTCGCGGTAGGTATCGTGCGGCTCAAGCGCCGCATTTTTATTTGCGCTGCCGCGTATAAAGGAATCCGATTTAAGTGAATACTTCTCCGCTTCGATAATTACGGTATCCTTTGCTTTTTCGGCTTTTGCGGCATATTGCGAATATGTCGGTATTTTTTTAGGCTTTACAACCAATATTTCCGCTATTTCGAGATTTTGTGAAACCGATTTCAGGGTGACCTCACCCGCCGCAAAATCCACTGCCGATTTATCGGGAGTGCGGTAATTATAAATAAAATCCTCGGTAAATTCGTCAATACAAATCTGGTTGGGATTGTACTCGTTGCCCGAACGATCGGTAGAGTAGCCGTCCGACGCGTCCGCCCAAAGCATGGGTACATATCCCATATAATCCCGATCGCCCGTTGTTATTTCAAATTTACAGTCAACGGCGTACTGCGTTACGGTCTTATACCTTAAAACAATTTTATTGTTCCCCGCGCTTTCGGGCAGGAAAAAGGAAAGAACGTCGTTTGCGCAAAGTGTAACCGCTCCGCCCTCCGATACGGTCGGTTCGGCGCCGTTTACCTTAACCCCGTCAAGACCGACACTGTGCAGAACGGTAACACTGTCCCGCACGAACCAATCGTTCAGGGCTTTTTCCGTATATCGGTGCGAGCTCTCGGCAAAGGTTTGCTCAAAAGATTTTGCTGCATTTGCCGCGTCCGCAAAGCATACCGCTCCCCCTGCCAAAACAGCAAGCGACAGGGCTGCGGCTATTATTCCCAAAATCTTTTTCATACCAAATCCTCCGAGACATTTTATTGTTTGCGTCTTCTGATTTTTATAACTGCGTTTGCAATGCCTAAAGCCACTGCCGCGGCAAGCATTAAAGCCACACACATTAAAAGCGGAACACTGCCCCCCGTAACTGCATTTGCCGCAACCGAGAGCGGGTAATAAACCCTTGTGCTTTTAAAAGAAAACGCTTTACCGCTGTTTTGCGCCTCATAAACCGAAACATTGTAAAGCGCCGCAGCCGTATTACCGCCGCGTTTAATATTGCTGAGTCTTATGTATTTTGCTTTAACCGCTTCAAACGAAATGTTTTCAATTCCCCCCGCGGCGTCGGCGGCACTATAAACGGTCTTCCAGCTTTCGCCGTCGGTTGACGCCTCGACCGTATACTCCGAAGCGTATCCGCTGCCCCATTTAAGCGCCATGGAATCAACGGTATACTTTTTGTCAAATTCCGCAATAAGATAAGAATTTTTTCCCGTTCCCGTTGCTTTCCATTCATATTCGGAGGTTTCGTTTTTAAGCGAAGCCAATACCGTGTTTTCCTTATCGTTTTTGGAATCGGTAAACGTAGCGCCCGCAGCGACATTGTTAAGCTTGCGCTGCGTCTCAATGCCCGTAATCGTTATACTCTTCCATTTTTTATCGGGCAAAACTATGACCGTTCTGCCTATGTTATCCCTATAAAAGCCTACAGAGCCGTCAAGCTTATCCGTTTTCGGAAGATAAACGCCGTCAACACAAACGGAGCTCGGTGAAACGCCGTATGCAATAATTGATTTAATATCGCTCTTTTCGGACGCCGTAACAGTAAAGGTATTTTTATTTTTCAGGCTGTTTCGGTAAACCACCGAGCTTTCGGCGTTATCGTCCCAAACCTCAAAGGAGGTGGTTTTATCGGCGGGGGTAACTATAAGGGATGATACGCTGCCCTCAGCCATAGAATCCCTCAGCTGATAGCTGTCCTCCGCCACATCAACCGGCAAAACCGCGCCGGACTTTAGGTAAACCGGAATACTGTCCTGCGGAGCGCTTGCGGTAATCGTTTTGCCGCCGTTTATTTTTTCGCCGTTCCAAAGGTTATACCAATCGCCCTCGGGCAGGGTGACCTCGCGGGATGTAACGCCGTTTTCGGTAACGGGGCATACGAGCATATTATCGCAGAATATGTATTCATCCCAAACCTCGGCAAGCTTTTCCTGCTCGGGGTAAGCCATAATAAGAGTTTTTGCCATCGGCGTACCGTAGGCGTTGCAATTGGCGGCTGCGCTGTAAATTGCGTCAATAATATTTTCCCTTAGCCAATAATTCTTAACAAAAGCATTTTCCGCCGCTTTTCCGAATTCCCAAGGGTTGCTCGTGCCTACGCCGTGCTCGCGCATAAGCGGTTCAAAAACCGAAAACTCAACCCAGCGCATATATGTATCGGCACTGTCGGTCTTATTAAAGCCGCCTATATCTCCGCCCCAAATTCCGAACCCCGAGGAGCTCAGAGAAAGGCCCGCGTTAAGCTGCTGCTTAAGACCTGACATTTTACCGTTGTTATCCCCTAAGAAGTTTGCTCCGAAGGTCTGTGAGCCCGCGCACCCGCTTCTCTGAAACAAAATAAAGTCCTGTTTGCCGTCAAGCAGTGCGGTCATAGCTTCGTTAACGCTTTTAAGGTAATAGTAGGATGAAAAGTTGTGCATTTCCTTTCCGCTCATACCGTTATAAAAAACGGTGTCCTGCGGAATTTTTTCACCCATATCCACCATCATACCGCGGCAGCCCCACTCAACATACTGCTTAAGGTATTTTTTCATAAACTCTGTAGCTAACGGGTTTGAATGATCGAGAAACGCCATATCGTAATTAACAACGTCGTAATTCCACTTATTGATAGACGAACGTACAACCGGCGCCTCGCTGTCAATAACGCCCAACGTGCTTAATATGGTGTTGAAATTGAAATACCCGGAGGTCCACATAAGCATACGTGTCTTATTCTTTTTAAGAATACTGTAAGCCACGGGGTCAAACATTACAACCGATTCGGTATAAATAGCCTCAAGCTTTGGAATACCCAGCTTTTTGTAGCCGTTCAAAAAGCTCTGCAATATTGAAATATACTGCCCTTTTCCGTTATCCGTTCCGCGCCATACATGGTTTGTTGCGCCCGCCCAATAGCTGAACGCCCACTTCGGCGGCAAAAAGCTGCGGCCCGTAAGCGCGGTGTAGCTTTGCAGGTTCTTCTCGGTGTCCTGTGTCCAGTAGTAAAAATCGAATTTCGGACCGTAGGATTCAAGCGTATACTTTGTTTTATCGGTAGCGCCGAGGTCCGCATCAACACAGTACGCGGAATTGACAAATACCGTATATCCCTTTGAGCTGTGAATAATAGGTGCGTTTATATAGGAATAGGTTTTATCCTCAAGGGTTGTGCTTTTTGAATGGTAAACATTATCCAAATTCCACAGCTGTAGCTTATAGCCCACCTGGTTTACGGCGTTGAAACGCTCACCGAAGCCGTAAAGAGCCTCCTTTGAGCTAAGCGGCAGCTCCACCCTTATGTGCTCTATATTGCCGAGATAAAAGCCGAAAAATATATCGGTATTACAAAGGGTAAACAATTCCCGCTTTCCGTTGCTTATAATAAGCTTCCATTCGGTTTCTCCCTTTTTTAAAACGATACGTGTACCGTCCGGCGAAGTGAGAGTTGTATTTCCTGTCAGATCCTCGCCGTATTCTATCGCGTTCAGTCCGTCGGGCTGAAAAACGCCGTCGTTATCGGTATATATCCTGAAACCGCCCTCTTTGGGAAAAGAAATGTAAAGCTTTATTTCCGTACCGTTTGCAGAGGTTGTAAGGGTCAGAACATTTTCCCCCTTATTCTCAGCGGTAATTTTATTTACGGAATACCATTTTACATCCGTTTTTACAGGATACACCTGATCCTCGGCAAAAACCGCCAAGGGACAAATACTGCAAAATACAGCTATCGCCGCAGCCAACGCTATAAGGCATTTTTTAATTCTCATTATCGCACCTCGCTTGCGAAAAAATGTGTTGATAGGCACACTCCGGCGCAATTTAAAATCAGCCCTTAGGCTTAAATTCCGCCTGAACCTTCTTAACCTCGTTTTCAAAATTCTTCCAGGCGTCGGCAATAAGTTTATTCACCGTAGGCTGCGCAGAGGTCAGCTGTGAGGTGGGATCTGTACCGCCTGTGGAAAGAGTGGCTATCATGGATTTAAGATAGCTGTAATGTATTTCGTTATACTCGGGAACGTATTTAAAGGGGTCGCCGCGGAAAGAATTTTTAATATTATCCATAAAGTAGCGGTCAACCTCGGTAAAGGCGTCAAGCTCCCCTAAACGTGAGATTACCTCTGCGTTTGTGGTTGCGGGGTAATACAAGCGGTCGTTGAGGATATACGCGTCCTTGTTTTCCTCGGCATACATGGCAAGACGTACATAGTTCCCCTCCGGGCTGTAGGTCAGGAAACGCAGAAGCTGAAACGCAGCCTTCGGATTTTTTGAAGTGCTGCACATAAAGGAATGGTCTGCGTGCAGGCATATGCGTCCCGCCTCGTCCTGCGGGGTAGTCCACATTTCCCAATTATATGTAAGGGTTGAGTCAAGCGAAGAATATTTCCATGTTCCCGAGGACTCCAAAAGCACCCGCCCGGTGTTGAAAGCCGTGTTGGCGGTATCTGTACCGAATTTTTTGGCATAGTCTGTCTGACCGTTTGTATCCTTTGTGGAGTGGAGCGTATTGGCAACAACTCCCGGAAGAGAATTAAGGTATTGCATAACGTTAACGGCCTTCAACAAAGAACCCGTAAGGTTAAAGCTGCGGTTTTTGTTGCTGTATCCCCACTTTTCGCCTACGCCCTTAAACAGTGCAGAGCCGTAGTCGGTCCAGAAGGTCAGTGTTTCGGTACCCGAATAACGGTCATTTGTGGCAGCCTTTAAAAGACTGTAATAATCATCGAGAGTCCACTCAAGTGACGGATGATCGAGATTCAGTTCATCAAGAATGTCGCTGTTAATAACCATTGTCTGGAAAGTAAGCGAATTAGGCAGCGCATAAAGCTCATCACAGTAGGTATAGGTTTCAATAAGCCCGGGGTCTACCTCTTTGAAATAAGGATCGTCTTTAACAAATTCCGAAATAGGATATACCCACCCCTGGCGGACATAGATAGGCAGCTTGCCTGCCTCGTCAAATACAACGTCGGGCAGTTCGCCCGTTGCCGCCTTGTTTGAAAGATATTCCTCGGCAACGTCACTTCCCGAAAAATAGTCTATTTTAAGATTTACGTTAGGGTAAAGCTCCTGAAATTTATCAAGAACCGCTTCATAGTCGGTAGGGCGGGAAAGATTTATCGCAACGGTAACATCACCCGAAACCTGATAATCGGCGTATTCATCCTTACCTATTCCCTCAACGACAAATTCACCCGTCGCCTTGCCGTTTTTATTTGAATTATCTTTTTTGCTGCCGCCGCAGCCTGCAATAAAGGTACACATAACCATGCATACAACAAGCAAACCACACAGATGTTTTTTCATAGAATCATTTCCTTTCACGCTTTTTAAGCTTAAACAGTATCAGTCCGTTTACGGCAAGCAAGCCTACCGACGCCAAAGCCGCCGATACGGCTATTATTATTTTCAGGCTGTCGGTCCTGCCGTTTTCAGCCGCCGTAACGGTGTGCGCTTTTTCTTTTGCGACTATCGATACCTCGTCGGAATCGATATTTATTCCCTCTGTGGCGTTATCCGGCAGCTTTGTCACCGCGAAATTATCAAACCATGCCGCATTGCCGTTTGTCATAAGGGCTGCAAACTCACCGACTGCCGCATCCGGAATACGAACGGCATAGGTGGTTTCATAATCGTCTATATAAAGCCTTGCCACTCCCCTGATAAAGGTGAGCCGCATATGGTGGCTGACCTTATGGTCGTAGCCGATAAACTTATCCGCCATAACCGTTGCCCTTATACGTATACCCTCTTGGTTGGGTTGAGCCATATTGCCCCAAAAGTCAACATAGCCCTCTCTTTCAAGGTAAACCGCCGTTCCGCCGACATTATTTTTTTCAAACTCATCGTCGGCAATATTGTAATCGGTCATAAACTTGGTTTTATCCTGAATACTGAAGCATATCATCGGCCACATCCAGGTTTTTCCGTCCTGCTTATAGTCAACGTCTATCTGATAATTACCCTCAAACGCCTTATTGTAGGTAAGGCGCGCAACCTTTTTTACCGTTTTGTATTTAGAACTGCCGGTAAGCGAACGGAAATTATCGTCCTTTCGCTGCAGTCTTCCGTCTGCAAGCGTCCATTGATCGCTCCAGTCGTTAGCCGCAAAATCGCTTTCCATCGCGTCCTCAACGTAATAGTTGGTGAAATCAAGCAGGTCGTTTTCATGGTCAAAATAGTATTTTACGGTATTTTTTGTATTGTAGTCTACCTTGGCTATCTTAACCGTTGAAAGCACCTTAACGCCGAACGGGTTTTTAAATCTCGAATGCGGCATTACGGGAACGCCGCTGAACTTATATGTACCGAGTATACCCGAGCGGTAGTTTGAGGGGGCGTTCCACTCTATCGGCAGACTGTACTTATAGCCGTTATCGTCGGTAACCTCTGCCATATACGGGAATTTAAGCGTATCACCCTTTGTTTTGTCTATAGACTGATAGGCGCACCCCAATTGCTCGGCGGACTGAACGGATACTATTGTTATATCCTTTGCGTCGTAATTTGTGATTGAAAGGTTTCTGATTGCGGTATTTGCCGAATTTTCAAGCAGGTAAATGTAACCGCCGCCGTAGCTCTTATCAAGGCTTACCTTCCTCATAGATCCGTCGTCGCCTATTATCCGTAAAACGCCGTTTATTACCGAAAGTCTGATGTGATGCCATTCATCCGCGCCCTTTGCTATGCGAAGGTACTTATCGTTATAGCCCTCCATAAGCATTGAAGCCGGGAAAGGATTGGCAACATTAAGGCTTTCGCCGCCTATTGAGCCCGCAAGCGTAATATCGCCCTCCCGCTCAACATAAGCCATATAGCCCGAATCGGTATAAACATCGCCTATTTTATCCGCGCCGAAACCGAGTATCTGAAACCAGCGCCATCCGCTGTTTCCGTGGCGGTAATCAAGCTCAACCTCAAAATTTTTAAGCTTTTGGTTATAGTACAAAGCTGCCGCACCGAATGTGCCTTTCCGCCCGCCGGAATACTCGCCTATCCCGCCGCGGCTTATATAGCCGTTTGAGGAAACACTCCAGCTGTTGCCCGGCGCGGTCCTGTTCCATTCTCCGCTTTCCGTAAACTCCTTATCGGTCTTGCTGTAATAATTGGTAAAATAGGCGTTAAGCTCCTCAACCGAGGTCAGCGCAAATTTGTGAACCACCTCGGCGTCGAAATTACCCACCGAAATACCGGCAATTACACGTTTTGAATTGCCCGAAAGCCAGTAATGAGAATATTTGCCTGTCGGGTTGGCATAAAAGATATATGTTCCCTCGCACGAACCGTTGTAATCCGATGAGGTCCACTTAACCGGGCAGTGCAGCCTTTTTCCGTCCGCTTTTATTTCAAGCGTCGGCGGAAGATCTATTTCCTCGGCGGAAGTCCCTATCGGGACAGAACGGTAGGGCAATTCGCTTATTACCTCAGCCGTTTTTATACTTGAAATGCGAATATTACTGTATTCCAAATTTTTAGTGCATCCGAGCAGATAAACATAGCCACCGCTGTAATCCTCAATCGGTGCGGACGCCACGGAATAATCGTCAACAAAAATATATACCGTGGAATTTTTAACCGCTACCTTCACATGGTGGCGTATATTAAGGCTGAGCGTCTTATCCGTTAACGTCCTATTATATCCGTTAAAAGCTTTTTTGGGAGTGATAAGAGGAGATGTTCCGTTTTTGAGGGATCTTATCTGCCCCTCCTGCTCAATGCAGAAAAGAGCTCCGCCCGCACTTCCGTCATATGAGGTTTTTCCGTATTGCCGAACGCCTACACCGAAAGCCACCCATTTATGACTTTGAACCGTGCCGTTAAAGCAATAGTCAAAATCAAGCTCAAAGTCGCCCAATTTTTCCTTGAAGTACAGCAAAGCGGCTGACTTATGCCCCGAAAGAGTACCCTCGTATTCTCCCGTTCCGGTTCTCTTTATTCCGCCTGTTCCCGTAACGGTCCAAAGCCTTGCGGCGTCGGCAGATTTCAGGCGTGCACCCTTATCGATATTCTCATCCTTAGTGACATAATACGAAACAAAGGTTGAATTAAGCTGATTTTGCGTAAGAATATTATATTCCTTAACCGCGGAAATATCATAGTCGGCTACGGTAACGCTCATTCGCACAAAGCGGTTGCTGTCCTTTTTATATATTTCGGTATTTGAAATATCAAGCTCGCCCGTGAATATATAGGTTGCGGGAGTATTCGGATCATAATTATCGCACTTCCAGCTTATTACGCCCAAGGACCTTCGGCTTCCGTCCCCTAAGGTCACATCAACCTTATTCGGAAGCGGCAGGTCGCTCTGTGCAGTTCCCGCCTCTGCAATTATCGGCGGAATATCCGCCGTCTCTTTTATATAGGATATTTCTTCCACCGTAATATTTCTGAACTTCATTCCCGGGGTATTACTGTAGATCGATACATATCCGCCGTTGTAATTTTCAAGAATAATTTCAGCTGCATCATAGTTATCAATATAAAGCTGAGCCTTATTCCCCGCCACAACAAGCCTGAAATGATGCCATGTATCATCGCCGTTTTCAACAAGCTCATAATAATCGGGAATAATGCCTGCCGACGGTATGCGGCCGGACTGCCGATTACCTCTGTATGAGCGGTAGCCCTCTTTTTCAACAAACATAAAATAGCTGCCGTCGCTGCCGAAAAATTCGCCCTTATCGGACGCTCCGAAGCCTGCCGACGCCCAACGCCAGGTTGTTCTGTCCTTTGCAAAGGAATAATCGTATTCCAAAACAAAATCGGTATACTTTTCCTTAAAATACAGCGCGGCCTCACCCTTGACCCCGCCGTTGCCGCCGGCGTATTTGCCCGAGCCCGAGCGGATTATTTCACCGTCCGAATAAGCCCATACGTTCGTAACATCCGTTTTTTCAAGGGTTACGCCCTCACGGCGAAAATCCGTACCGTTCGGCACATAATATGCCTCATAGCCCTCCGTCCAGGTAAGGTCTTCGTTTGCAAGCTCGGTAATACTCACGTTTTTATACTGTAATTCGGGCGAAAACGCCATCAAGTATATATATCCGCCGTAATCGGAAACCGATGCCGTAACCGACGGAATGTTATCATAGCTTACGGTCATTACTCCCGACTGCACAACAATTTTTAAATGATGCCAAGCGGACGGCGACGACTTTTTCACGTCATCATAATAATCCTGATTTTTGTTTACGCCGTATTTTTCGGTGAAATAAGCAGGCTTTAGCAGTCGGTCGCTCTTAGTGCCCGAACCGTCGGGGTATTGGTAACCTATGTAACCCTCCTGCTCGATAAAAGCAAGATAGCCGTCGCCGTTCGCATAATGGCTGCCTATACTGTCAGCCCCGAAGCCCACTGCCGCCCAGAGCCAGGTTTTTTTATCCGAGCCGAAGCGGTAATCAAGCTCTAAAGCAAACGCATCGTATTTTTTATCAAAGTAAAGAAGCGATTCTCCGTAACGCCCGTTCGGTCCTGCGGCGTATTCGCCCGAGCCTGTGCGCGTGAAAGTTCCGTTTTCAAACGACCAGCAGTTTTTAAAATCAGTTTCCTTTGCCTGAACCCCGCTGTCAATAAGTCGTTTTCCGTTTTGCGCGTAGTAAACCTTGTAGGATGACGTATCGGATTGATCCTCAAGCTCCGTTATTTTAATATTGCGGAAAGCGGTATCCACCGTCATTGCCGTAATATATATGTAGCCGCCCGAGTACCCGCTTAATTGCTCGCTGAAGGTCTTTCCGTTTATTTCCCAGGTAACCGTATTTTCCGAAACGGTAAGCTTTAACTTGTACCAGCTGCTTTTGCCTGAATTTTTATCGTCGGCGTATACATTGCTGACCGCCGTTTTAAAATCGGAATTATTGGTATAATTTCGGCTGAGCTTACCGCCCGAATAGCTGTACATCTCGACAGGCTGCAGCCTTATTGCCGAGCTTGCGGAATCATTATACATATGACCGCCGATGCTTTGAGCGCCGTAACCGATATAAACAGACCTTCTGCCCACACGGGTCTCATTCATATTATGCCTGTATTCAAGCTCCAATGTGAAATCCCTTAACACCTTGTTGTAATAAAGAAAGCCTATTTTTTTATCGCCGCCGGTTCCCGTATCGTTATCTCTTACAAGGTTGCCGTAGGCATCAACCGAGAAAAGATAATCAGCAAGAGAGGTAGCACCGCTCGGAAGATATTTCTTATTGTAGTTTTCAAGCTGCTCTACGGTTTCATCGGTAATAAGCGTGGATGAAGAGCTTATATTGCTTGCGGCGCTGTCGTAAAATGCCGCCCTGTAATATTTTTCAATATCGCTCATATCGGTAAAATAGCCGCTTGAATTTTTAACCGAAATATTTCGGAAAGCGGTTTCACCGGTCATTGTTCCGAAGTATATATAACCCCCTTCGTATGCTTCGGGTGTGTATTCGGCAATGAGATCGCCGTCAATATACCATTTGGCAACGCCGTTTTTCATACGAAGCACAAAGCTGTACCATGCTTTACCCGAGGTATCGTTTTCGCGTTTCAGCAGCGCATTTGAATAATTCACCCTTGCCGACCTGTAATCGCTCTTTACGGTAGTTGAGCCGCAAAGCAGATTATGGTCATGCGGCTGCAGAAAAATAACGCTGTTTTTCGGTGAGTGACTCCAAAGCTCTCCCTTGCGCTCAGCTCCGAAACCGATATAAATACCGTTCCAGCCCGTTTGGGTCAGTGTTGTATATCTGTAATCAAAGGAAATTTCAAAATCGGTCATCGTTTCCTTGTAATAAAGCAGACCTGTTTTTTTATTGCCCGACGCACTGTAATCGTTATCCCTTATAAGATTGCCCTCTTTATCTGCCGAATACATATAATCGGCAAGCGAGGTATAGCCCCCGGGCACATATTTATTCTCATAATTTTCCAGCTGCTCCACGGTATCATCCGCAATAAGAACGGAGGTTGCGCTTATATTGGAGGCTGTATTATCATACATAAAGCCCGAAAAATCAGCCTCAATATCCTCCATTGTAATACCGCTGCCCGACTCGGCAAGCGCCTTTATAAAAGAATCCGACCACCGTGTGCAAACTGCGCCCGAAACTATGCCGAAGCAGGCAAGTATGCTTGCAAATTTTATAATTCCCTTTTTCATTACTCAACACCTCCCAAATCGCGTATTGTGCAAGAATTTCGTTCAATAAACTCGGTCTCGACAAATACCTTCCTGCCGTTGCCGCCGCATTGAATAAGACGCATTGCCTCCTCCACGGCTTCCTTGGCAATTCTTCTTATGGGGTTTCTTACCGTGGTAAGCGGAACAGAGCAATCACCCAATTTAAGGGTATCGTCAAATCCGGTTACGCTCACATCTCTCGGTACGCTGAAGCCCTTTGACTCCAACGCCCTTACGCAGCCCTTTGCCATTTCATCGTTTGCACAGCAAATGGCGTCGGGAAAGTATTTCATATTCGGGTAAGCCCTCAACAGCTGCGCCTCGGCATAAATAGTATCAAAATCCGCCCGCATTATCATACTCGGCTCAATCGGCAAACAGTGCCGTTTCATGGCGTTTATATACGCTTCATAGCGCTTTCCGTCATTATACAAGCCGTCTCCGCGCATAAAAGCAATTCGTCGGTGACCGTTTAAAATCAGGTATTCCATAACATCGGTAATCCCCATAACGTTGTTGGTAAGCACACTTGAAATTAGCTCATCCTCTATTTCACGGTCAAGAAATACAAGCGGTATACCTCTGTTTTTCAGCTTTTCAATGGTTGAATCCTCAATAACGCTGCTTAAAATTATCAAAGCGTCAACATTGGCCGTAAGAATATCCTCCAAAAGCTTTGTTTCGTTTTTATCGGCTATTATCAGGTGAACGCCGTACTTATACCGCGACGCCGCCGACTGGTGAAGCCCTTCAAGCATCAGGTGGTAATAAGCGCCCTTAAATATTCTGAAAACTATTCCGATATTATTATACCGTTTAACGCGCGTAGCCAATGCGGCGTTGCTTTCTATGTACCCTGTCTCCTTTGCCGCCTCGATTATACGCTTTCTGGTATCGGCGCTGATATTGCCGGTATTGTTAAGCGCATACGAAACGGTTGCTATTGAAACGCCGGTAATATCCGCTATCTGCTTAATAGTTGCCATCGTCTCACCCCTGTTAAGTTAATTAACTGAAAAAAAGTATATAAGCGTCGGTCGTTCAATAAAACATTGCTGTTCTTTTAATTAAATAATAGCACGATATCACGTTTTTTGCAATCGGTTTTGTTCGTTTTCTCCAAATATCATAAATCATATATGTAAAAAATAATCGATATTCATAAAGTATTCGGCGTTTTTAAGTTAAACACCGAAATTATAAATCCGTATCAGCCCGCAAGACGTTTATTTTTACTTTTTCAAGCCGAAATCAACTGTATTTTATACCCGTTCGGGCAGCTTTTAACTTAAACCCCAAAGGTATATTTAACAAAGAATAAAAGGGGACGTTTGCCCCCTTTTATTCTTGATGCTGCAATAATCGTTTTGTCACAGCCGAAATATCCGCAGCATTTATAATGCCGTTTAAATCGGCGTCGGCAGAATATGTATTTATAAGAACCGTCCGTGAGGCGAGATATTTTTTTATGCATATCAAATCGCGCACATCCACGGTTTTATCATTATTTACATCATACGGCATATAGAAATCCGCGTTTACCACAACCGGGTAAAACGGCATAACAAAGGAATAGCTTCCGTCGCCGTTTTTTTCTGCTTTTACCGTATCAAGCATTTCGCCGTTAAAGCCTGTTACCGAAATGCCGCCCAGCAAAAATCCGTTATTTGCTACAGCGTTAAGGCTTACCGTCTCCCCCGCCGCGGCAATAGCGCCGCTTTCGATTTTTCCGCCGGAAAGTGTTTTTGATACCGCTATTTCAAAGCGGTCGGCGCGGCTGTATTTTTCGCCCGACAGATCGGTTATTTTTATATCCTTAAACAGTATACCGTCAGTAAAACAGTGCAGATATATTTTTCCGCCGACGTAATTCGGCAGCGCATAGCTGTAAGCTTCATCCTCAAACCACAGCGTTGCGGTGCCGCCCGTAACGCGCAGCCTGTATTTATACCATTTATCGGTAACGGGGTAACCCTCCCGCACCGTATTGCTTAGCCTGTAGGTTTTTATTTTTCTTTCCGCCGCGTCGCCTAAAAGCTTGAGAGTACCCTCCTGTTCAAGAAGAGCTAAATACCCGCCGTCATAATAGCTGTCGCCCTCGTTTTCAGCACCGAATCCTACAGATATCCAGCGCCATGAACCCGAGGCATTATTGTAATTATAAGAAAATTCAATTTCAAAATCGGTATAATCTCCGTTAAAATACAGTGCGGATGCGCCGCGCCTTGAAGCGGTGGATGTATATTCCGATATACTTCTGCGCTCTATAACGCCTTTATACGGAACGCGCCATATATCGGTGCTTTCGGTTTTTTTGAAAACCGATTTTCCGTTTTCGTCGTACTCTTCAATCAACCTATCCCCCGGGGCGCTGTAGGTTGCAAAATCGGCAAGCGCCGAATTGTTTTCCGGGCTTATTTCGGTAATATTATTCCTTCTCAGCACACCTGCCGAATAAAGCTCAATTGTTTCGACTCCGTCGGGAAGCATAACAACGGTATTCTCGCCGTCAATGTAAAAATTATCCGCCGTAAGCTCTGTACCGTCCGCATTAACGGCGCTTGCCTTAAAGCCGTATATCATTAAAACAGAGCAGCCGTCCGTACCGTCCTTTTTGAGAATAAATGAGGTATCCGACTTTTTGGAAAGACTGTAGCTGTGTCCCGCGTCGGCAGAGGTCAAAACCGTTGTTTCCGTATCGTTTTCGGGCGGCGTTACCAAAAGCGCCTTACGTCCGCCCGCCTTTTTTAAGGAAAGCTCGTCGGAAGTATTAAGCACAGTTACCGAACCCGATTTCAGATATACCGGAATCGTATCCGCCGCAGCGGCGGCAACAACGGTGCTGCCACCCGTAAACCTTTTGCCGCTCCATAAATCATACCATTCGCCGCGCGGCAATACCACCTCTCTTGAGGTCACTCCTTCCGAAAGGACGGGCGCTACGAGCATATTATCGCAGAAAATATATTCATCATCAATATCGCTCAGGTTTTCGTCATCCTGATAAGCCATAGCAAGTGTAACGGTCATGGGAACGCCCGTTTTGCCGCTTTTAAGAGCTCCGCTGTAAATATGGTCGAGCAAAACCTCGCGCAGATTATAATAATCCGTAAAATTCTGCTTGGCCTCTTCGGAGTAGGTCCAGGGCAATCCGTCATCTGCGGTGTTTCCGTGCTCCCTCATAAGCGGAGAGAACGCGGAAAACTGCACCCAGCGCATATAAAGCTCATCGTCGGGTCTGCCGTGCAGCCCGCCTATATCGCCGCCCCATACGGAAAATCCGCTTGCCGAGGCGGTGAGCAGCGCGTTAACCTGTTGGCGCAGCCCGTACCACCTTGCCGCCTGATCGCCGCCGAACGACGCGCTGTATTGCCAGCTTCCCGCGCAGCCCGAGCGTTCAAATAAAACAAAATCATCCCCCATAAGCCCTTTCATTGCTTCGTTCATTGACCTTGCATAGTAATAGGAGTAAAGATTATGCATCTCCGCGCCGGTTTTGCCGTTGTAAAATTTTGTGTCCTCAATAAGATATTCGCCCATATCTATCATAAGTCCGTGCAGCCCCGCGGCAGCTTTTTCCCTATACAACTCCTTTACCAAATCGGCCGACAAAGGATTACTGTAATCAATATACGAATATATTGTATTTGCATAATACTTAAAGGGCTCTGAAAGAACCTTTACCAACGGCAGCTCATAAAGCGGCACCGAAAGCTTTGAGGATATATTTTTGTAGCTTGAGCTGCAGCGATTCCAGGAAAGCGCCCTTATGCCGCCGTTTTTCAGCATATTAAATGTTGAGGCGGAATAATTTATATAATCGCCCTCGCCGTAAAGCGCTGCGGGAGTAATGCCCATAGAGCTATATCCGTCTATTATCGACCGTAAAACTGAAAGGGTATATTGCTCATCCGCAATATCGGTTTCACGGTTGCGGTACGGTGTGCTTCCCGAGCCCGCCCAATAGCTGAACGCCCACTTTGCGGGAATCCAAGCAGTACCCGTAACCGAGGTGTAGCCCCTCATATTTTCAAGGGGAGTGCCGTTCCATACGTATATATCAAATATATCCCCGTTAAAATCAAACGAATATCTGTTTTCGTCACTGCAGCCTATATCTGCCTCGGCGTAATATGTCGAGTTAAAAAATACCGTGTAGCCCTTTGTGCTGTGAAGCACGGGAACATTTGAATAAGACTCCGTTTTATCCCCGCTTGCACCGCCCACATGATACGTCGGGTCATGATTCCACAGCTTTACGGTATAACCGTTTTGATTTACGGAGTTATACCGTTCGCCGAGTCCGTAAAAGCGTTCGCCCGAACGTATGGGAAAGCGATATGTCATTTTTGCCACAGCCCCGTTTTTGTACCCGAAAAATATATCCTCGGAGGAAAATGTCAGGCTGTCATTTCCGTTCTTTTGGGTAACTATACGCCAAACGGAATTATCGTATCTGAATTTTACCCGCTCGTTTCCGCTGCATAAATCAACGCCGCCGTTTGTCTCTTCATAAGTAATGTCATTATACGCTTCAGGCGCAAAAAAGCCTGTTTTTTCTCCCGTAATGCGAACCCCGCCGTCCCTCGGAAAGGATACAGAAAGCGGAACGGCGCTGCCGTTGACATTTGTTGTAAAGCTAAAGCTTTTTTTGCCCTTTTTAATATTGCTCACCGTTGCGGAAACAAATTTTTCAACCTCGTATTCCTCGGGCCATACCTCAACCATATCCTCTCTGTCGCCGGTAAGAAAGCGGGAAACCTTAATATTTTTGAACTGCATATACTGCGTATTGGAAAACAGATAAATATAGCCCGTAACATTAAGCGGTATACTTTGCGAATATACCGTTCCGTTATCATAGGAAATATAGCAATACCCGTTTGAAACGCGCACCGTCATTGTATGCCATAAATCCGTATAATTATCCGGGTTCAGCGATACCTGCTCCCGATACAGATCGTTAGCGCCTGTATTTATTCGTGAAAGCTTTGTGCCGTCCTCGCTTTTCATATGCAGACGAACAGTACCTTCCTTTTCAACAACGGCAAAATAGGAATCGGTCTGGTAACAGTCGCCGTATTCATCCGCCCCGAAGCCTATTCCCATCCAGCGCCAGCTGTTATTGTAAGCCCCGCGCGAAAAGCGGTAATTCAGGGTGATTTCAAAATCGGTATATTTCTCTTTGAAATAAAGCAGTGAAGCTCCCTTTGTGCCGTCCGCACCCTCATAATCACCCTCGCCGCAGCGTTCAAGTACAAATTCATCCGCATGCACTTTCCAAGAGGCGGAAGGATCGGTCAGCACCTTTCGGCTGTTTCCCGCATCATCCGAAGAGCCGTATGAACAGCCCTTATCATATGTGTAGCATATAAAATTCTCTCTGAGATCATTTATATTATCAAAGTAATACGCACTGACATATTCGGGATCGTATGAATAAATTTCAAGGTAAGTCTCAATTTTTATATCGTCCTGCAAAACGGTATATTCGCCGCCGTCAATACTGCCGATAACCCTGTACATACCGTCGGTATTACAATCGTAATTTTCCGAGCGCCACGCAGCGGGCAGAGTGCCCGTACTGCCGTCGGTATAATTTACGGTAAGGCTTTTGGGCAGCGCGTCGGCTAAATCGGTTCCCGCTTTTGCCGAATAGCGTTTTAAATAATTAACCTCACTTACAAATTTATATTCGCTTATTTTAAGGTTTTTAAAGGTCATTCCCTGTGTATAGGAGCTTATATAAACATATCCTCCGCCGTAAGCCGCAAGCTCGGCAGAGGCGGAGTAGGTGACGTCCTCTCCCACCTCGTTCTTATAGGTATAGCTTGCGCTAAGCACGCCGTTCATCACACTGAAACAGACGTGTATCCACTGATTTTGCGAAACCGCAGCCGCCTGAAAATCAGTGTGCTTTTCCGAATAAATAAGCGCGGCCCTCGTGTTTTCGTTAAAAAGGCGCATTGTGCCTTCCTTTTCCACAAATGCATAGTAACCGTCATTTACGTAATGACCGCCTATATTTTCAGCCCCGAAGCCCACGCCCGCCCAACGGTAGCCGGAAAGACCGCCTATACGGTAATCGTATTCAATCTTGAAATTTTCATACTGATTCTTGAAGTAAAGGGATGCGGCGCTTGTTCTGCCGCTGCCTGCGGCATATTCACCGACGCCGTAGCGCTTCAAAATACCCTCCGACGCCTGCCATGTAAGCGAGGGATCGCATTCCCTGTACAGCGCATTTCCGCTTTCATCCGTTGCTTCAATAAGATAGCCGTTCGGAGAATAATAGCTGTAAAAATTCTCCTTAAGAGCGTCTGTCGAATCGAATACCGCCGAATCACGCGGCTCTGCCTCGGCAGAATACGGCGGCATTT
This sequence comes from uncultured Eubacteriales bacterium, assembly GCA_934486705.1. GTDB lineage: Bacteria > Bacillota > Clostridia > Oscillospirales > Acutalibacteraceae > UBA737. The sequence continues at coordinate 26,370 of CAKSQS010000011.1, read as the reverse complement.
CGGAAAACAATGCGGTTATAATGATGACTGACGTTAAAAGCAATGACGCCGATTTCTTTAATAAGAACTTCACAATACTGTCCCCCGTTATCAAGTTTTTAAATATAATACGCCTATTTATTTAAAAATTATACAGCATATATCACCATTTTGTCAATAATGCTACTGTGATTTTGTAAATAAATCATAAATCATTGTATATCTATCATAAACTTCAAACATAAATTGCGTTATTGTTAAGTTAAACATAGGGTATTGCACGCCGTTTATACATAATTATAATACGGCATTTCAGCGGCTGTATTTTTTCTTTATAAGGGGCTGCACCCGAAAAAATTATTTTTTTAACTTAAAGGCGCAGCTTTATTTATACTTTTTCTCTATTAGACCGTTAGGGTTATTGTATATATCATAAAAAAATTTTAAAACTGTTGAAAAAAGTGTTGATATATCTTAGAATTATAATAAAAAAATAAACATTAAGGGATTTTGGAGGCTGAAAAATGTCAATAAAAATCAAAGAAAATCATTTTACTTTGCATACCCGAAGCTCGACCTATCAAATGTCGGTTGAAAACGGTATGCTGCTTCATCTGTATTACGGAAAACGTCTTGACGACTCATTTGCCGATATAAACGCCAAGGTCGGTTTCCACAGCTTTTCTCCATTCCCGTATGACTGCTGCGATCTCCTGCTTTCACCTGATCTTCTGCCTATGGAGTTTCCGGTTTACGGCGGCGGCGAGTTCAGAACGCCCGCGCTCAGCATAGAATTTTCCGATGGTTCACGAGTATGTGATTTACGCTTTGTTAATGCCGAAATAAGCGATACCAAGCCTTTGCTGCGGGGTCTTCCCTGCTCTCATGATGAAAGCGGCGCATCACAAACGCTTGAAATAATTCTTAAGGATACGCTTTATAATCTGCGGGTTCATCTTTTGTACAGCGTATTTGAAGAATATGACATAATAACCAGAAGCGCGCGAATTGTGAACAATACCGGAAATGCCGTTTTCCTGAACTCGGCGCTTTCAACCTGTATTGATTTTACCGATGACGAGCTTGATTTTATTACCTTTTACGGAAAGCATTTAGGCGAGCGCTCGTTCAACCGTTCGCAGCTGTCCAATAATAAACTGGTTTGCGAAAGCGTGCGCGGCTCTTCAAGCCATCAGCAAAACCCGTTTGTAATAACGGCGCAGCGCGATTGCGGGGAAAGGCACGGAATATGCATAGGCTCGGCTCTTGTTTACAGCAGTAACTTTACAGCCTCGCTTGAAAGCACTCAAATACATACCGCACGTCTTGTTATGGGCATAAATACAGCGGCGTTTCGCTATAAGCTTGAAGCGGCGGAAGAGTTTCAAACGCCAGAGGCCGTTCATGCATACAGCTTTGAGGGTTTCGGCAAAATGAGCAGAAATTATCACCGCTTTGTGCGTAATCATATATTCCGCGGTCAGCGAAGCCATGCCGTGCGCCCGGTTCTTCTCAACAATTGGGAAGCTACATATTTTAAATTCAATGCGGAAAAGCTTTATGAAATAGCCAAAAGCTCAAGCTCGGTCGGGGCTGATACCTTTGTGCTGGACGACGGCTGGTTTATGCATCGTAACAGCGACCGTTCCTCTTTGGGAGATTGGATTGCAGATGAGGAAAAGTTAGGATGTCCGCTAAGCGAGCTTATAAAGCGTATAACCGCGCTCGGTATGAAATTCGGCATATGGTTTGAGCCGGAATGCATATCCGAAAACAGCGAGCTTTACAGAACGCACCCCGAATACTGTCTGCAAGCTCCCGGGCGCAAGGGCTCGCTTTCGCGCCATCAGTGGGTAATCGATATGGCAAACCCGGAAGCGGTTGACTGCATATTTAATATGATGAAAAACATTCTCGATGAAAACCCGATAGACTATATCAAATGGGACTTCAACCGTAATTTAAGCGATATATACTCATCGGTGCTTGAAGCCGACCGTCAGGGTGAGGTAAGCCACCGCTATATTTTGGGAGTGTACGATCTGCTCGGAAGACTGTGCGACCGTTACCCGAACCTGCTTATTGAAGGCTGCTCTGGCGGCGGCGGGCGGTTTGATTTGGGAATGCTTTATTACTCACCGCAAATTTGGACCAGCGATAATACCGATCCTATCTGCCGGCTTGAAATTCAATACGGCACATCCTTCTGTTACCCTATATGCTCTGTAGGGTCGCATGTCACTGCCTCGCCGAATCATCAGACGCGCCGCATAACGCCTCTTAAAACGCGTTCAACCGTCGCCATGGCGGGAACATACGGCTTTGAGCTTAACCTCACCTCGTTAAGCGATGAGGAAAGAGAGTTTCTCAAATCCGAAACGGCAGCCTACCGCAGTTATGCGCCGCTTGTGCTTTTCGGCGATTACTACCGTCTCACTCCGCCCGGCGGAGAATTGATGGCATGGGAGCTTGTATCCGAGACCAAAGACCGCGCTCTTATTACCGCCGTGCAAACAAAGCCCCGCTGTAATGCAAAACCGTTTACGGTAAAAGCAGAGGGGCTTAAGGAAGACGCGGTTTACACACTTACAATAGACGGAGAAAAGAACGAAGAACGTTATACCGGCTGCGCTCTTATGAATATAGGCATAAGACTTGCCACCCTCGGCGCAGAGTATTCGTCGGTAAGAATCGAGCTTATTGCCGAGAAATAATAACAACATAAAAATCTCCCGTATTCGGTGAAAATTCAACCTGAATACGGGAGATTTTTATATTCCTGCTTCTTCGCAAAGTCTGCTGAAATAACGGTAAAAACCGTCGGCATTGGGGTGCAGCTTTAGATCCCCGAAAAATTCCTCATTGTGCGGCACAAGCTCAAAGCCCGAAATTACTCTTACATTTTTAAAATCCGCAACAAGGCTTTTTATACGTTCCTCCACCTCAAAAAAGCTGCCGAAGGGTCTGCTTTCTTCAAAATTGCTGCGCCATATAGGCGTGACGGCAAAAATCTTCGCGTTGGGATAATTAAAGCACAGGTTTCTGAAAAATCCCGCACAATTACGGTCAAAGCCCTCCCTGCTGCCGCGATTCCAATCATTTGTGCCGTATGCAACTGTAATAATATCGGGATTAAAGTCCTCCTTCGGCGCGGCGAGCTCTTCAAAAAATTCCTCGCTGCCTATGCCCTTGTTAAATTCCTCGGCATTTAAGTGCTCTGCCAAAAGCGTAGTATACTTTTGAGACGGGCGCAAGGCGTCATACCCCTGCGTTATTGAATCCCCAAAGCACAGCAGCTTAGCTATGGGTCTTATCGGTTTTATAAAAGAGCCGTCGTCAAGCGTAAGCTCTTTGATTTCTGTCCTTACCGACCACGGAAGATAAATGCATATCTCCTTTTCCCCTTTTCCGAGACTGAAGCTGCCCGAAAATTCGCCGAGCGGTAAGCTGACGCCCGAATAACAGCGCGGCAGAGCGACATTTGAAAAATTATCAAGCGCGCCCAACATTCTGCCGTTTACAAAGACATCCAACGAAAAATACCTTCTGCTGCTGCCGGGTTCGGTTAATATCTTTATAAACAATGTTTTACTGTCGGTTTTAAAATGCAGCTTTACCCCGGAGGAAGCAAAGGTTCTTTTATAAAAATCGGAATTACGCTTTTTGTAAAGCAGCTCCTGCTCCTTGGTGAAACGGTAAAAATCAATTGCGCCGTTTTCTTCCGTAACCCTTGCCGCACCTGTTGTAATACCACGTATTTGCGATAAATTCAGTTTCATTTTATCACCTTAATACTTTCCGGACGCTTTCATTTACTGAATATTACTAACTCTGCCGGCTTAATGTAACCCCGCATATTTTGCTTCCACAGCATTTCGGCGGTAATTTTAATTTCTCCGGGTTCGGTTGTGGATCTCACAAGAACAGTTGCAATTCCCGCCTCGGCACAAACGGGATTAGCGCCGATTTCCCCGTCGCCGACTATTCTTCCCTCGCCCGCAACGGAAAATTTAATCGGGTGATTATCGCAGCTCAACGGCACGGTATTCCCGTCGCGATCCTTCATATAGCACCTTACCGCAATAATATCCGCTCCGTCTGCCTTTAAATCTATTCCCTCATAATCCGCCTCAAGCAGCAAGCTGTTTGCAATTCCCGGTGATTTAACCGATTGCTCCGCAACAACTTCATTTCCCACTATCGCCTCGGCGCGCAGAACAGACCGCTCCCGCCCCTTGAATTTCCGTTTTACATCTTTAAACGTAAAAGGCGGATGCTTAACGCAAACATCGTCCGGTTCTTGTTCTCCTACAAGTATTTCGTCAACATACAGCCTTACCCTTTCGGCGTTTGAATAAACCGTAACATCGGGCGGACTGATTTCGGTCCACCAGCTTGCTATGTAAATAATATCTCCGACCCTTTCCCTGTCCTGCTGACTTTGCATAAAATAATATGAAAACTTCGGCAATCTGAAAAGGTCAAGGTGTCCGCCCCAGCAGGGATTTATATGATATCCCCTGTTATGAGAAATACCCGGCCATACTCCGTATCCGCACAGCCGCTTATTGTTTACAACGTCTATATACTGATTATTTCCCTTTATATAGGCGTCAAATTTATGCAGCATTCTGTTTACCGATTCTGTCATCGGGAAATCTCCCCACCCTCTCGGTGAGCGCCATGCCGCGTTTTGATCTGCAAAATTATCGGGGTTATCCCCGTATTCTCTTACCCACATAGGCCGCGGCGTCGTATCCTTCTGCTCTACAAGTCCGTATTTTTCCATGCCGCTGCCTAACATTCCGGGATCATATTCGCAATAGGCAATATCGGTAGGGCCGTAATCCGAAGCCGTATAGCACGGTGCATACGGGAACTCCTCGTGTACCGTATCGTTAAAGGCTTTCTGAATTTCATAGGACATTTCCGACTCATTAAGAACCGGCTCCCAGATAAGTATACACGGGTTGTTTCTGAAACAGCGGACTATATCCCGCATATTCTGCAAAGCGCGCTCCATAAATATACCCGTTTCGCAATATTGCCACCCTGGGTTGCTTATTATAAGGGTCATTCCGAGCCTGTCGCACGCTTTAATAAACTCCGTACCGAAAGGATAGTGCGAACGTATGTTGTTGAACCCCGCCCTTTTAAGCTTTATAATGTCCCTCTCCAAAAGGCTTGCGGGCACACCGTTTCCTATATACGGCCATGTTTGATGATAATTTGCACCGTTAAATCTTATTGATGCGCCGTTATAAATAACTCCGTCATTAAGGGTGAACCTAAAATCCCTTATGCCTATATCCGTTTTATCCTCGTATAATTCTTCCCCATCCGATAAAAGAGCTGTTCTTAAAGAATAAAGCGACGGGCTTTCCACAGACCAAAGCTCTGGATTTTCTACAATTATTCGGGTATGTATATACTCGCTTTCGCCGCTTTTTATTCTGCCCTCCGCACGGCTTTCGCCTACAGTCTCGCCGCTGCGGGAAATAACGGAAAACAAAGCCGTGTATTCCTTTTCCGCCGAATATTCATTTTTTATTTGTACCTTTATGTTTACCTCGGCGCTTTTATCACTGACATCGGTATACCAAACAAACAGACCGCCGCCCGCCTTTTCGTTTGCAAGTAACGGGTCGGTTACATAAAGCGGCTCGCATACGGTTAATACGGCGCTCCTGTAAAGCCCACCGTCGTACGAAAAGTCAAGCTTGAACTGCGGTCTTCCCGGCGGAATTAAAGGATCGTCGGAATTATCAAGCGTAATATACAGCCTATTTTCCGCCCCGTAATTAACAAAATCGGTTATATCGGTCACAAAAGGCGTATACCCGCAAAAATGTCTGCTTATTTCCCTGCCGTTTATGTAAAGCACAGCCGCTCCCATAGCGCCGTCAAAACGGAGAAAGAGCTTTTTGCCCTTGTATTCCTTCGGCATATAAACCGATTTGCCGTAGCGGCAAATACCCTGAAAGTTTCTGCAGCCGCTTGAATTTGCCGGCGTCAGCTTCACGGTGTGCGGCAGGCAAACCGTTTCGTTTTCGGTTCTGCCCTGCGGCTCTTTTCTTGAAAAAATCCAATTTTTATTTAACAGTATTTCCTGCTTTCCCATACTTCATCACCGTATCAAATCATTTTATAGCCTGTAATTTTGCAGAAAGCTTTTTAAGCAGTATCAGATCTCTTATATCCACAAGCCCGTCTGCGTTAATATCGTAAGAGCCGTCCGTTGAACAATTAAAAAGCTCCCTGCGCATATAAACCAAATCGTCTGCATTAACGCTGCCGCTTGAATCGAGATCGCCCGTTCCCGCACGTTCGGTATCTACCTCAATATCAAACGGAATTACGGCTATAAGCTCCCCGCATTCGTTTTGCGTATATAATTTGCAATCATTATTCAACTCATATTTTGCATAAGAAACCGCAGTCACCTCTTCCGCATCAAATAACAGCTCACTGCCCGATATATCGGGCTTGACAGAAAGCGTGCTTCCGTCCGAAAGCCGAAGAATAAAACCGTTCGGCTCTCCCTCAGCAAAAAATCCGCAGCCGATATTTGAAAAGCGCACATGCAATTTGCCCTCGCTGCCGTAATAAGCCACCGCCGGGCGCGCCGAGGAGTAGGCGCGGCGTTTTGCATAAACAGCGCCGAGCGCCGCAACCGCTGCCCGTTCGCCCACCGGTTTTTTGGTAATGGGATGAATTGCGCCCGTAGAAGAATTATATTCGGTGCTTACATCATGAATTGCAACGCATACCGACGGCGTTTGCTGCGAAAGCTTATCCGTCGCGTCCGAAATAGCCTGATTACACTGTACCAGTAAATCATCCTTGTATGACGGATAAGGCGCTAACTGAACGGCGATAAACGGTAATAGACCGTCCTGCGCAAACAGACGGCTTATACTTTCCGCCACAACCGGTATTCCCTGGCGCAGCACCTCGGGATGTCCGCTCAGTCCCTCGTTTTCGCCCTGATACCAAACAATACCCGCCGCACGAAAACCGCCGAACGGCGCAAGATTCATACGGTAATAGGTTGCAATTTCGGAAATATCCCCCGCGCCGATATATCCGTCCTTCTCCAATTCGGCGCAAAATTCGGGATAATCGGCGGCTGTCTTCGGGTCAATATGTCGGAAAAGATCCGTGCCGCCCACCGAAACATCTATTACCCCTACGGGAACATTCAGCTGCCCTGTCAGCTTTGCGGCAAAATGATATGCCACTGCCGAAAAACAGGAAAGCAGCTCATCGCGCGAATCTGCAAACCAATAGCCTGCCGGTTCGGTGGGCGTATTTTTCATCATTGCATTGGAAACAGCCGTATACATACGCACCTTCCCGCTCCGAGCGGCGCTGAGCGACTCGCTGTATTCCGCTGTTACGGAAAGCGGCAGCTCCATATTTGACTGACCGTCGCATACCCAAAGCTCGCCGAATACTATATTGTTAAGTGCGATTTCTTTATCGCCGCACACGGCCGTTATGCGGTAGGACTCATAGCCGCCGTTTAACGGCGGCAGCACGGCAGACCATATGCCGTCAGCGTCGGCACACGCCGTATGAGAAAATAAAACCGTATTGTCCGCCTCGCGCTCCAATTCAAGCTGCACCTCGCTCCCTGCGGGGGCAAAGCCCTGCACGGTATTCTCGGTAAGCTGCTGCAAAAGCATATCATTACTGAAGGTGCTTTTAAAACGGAAATAATCGGGTTCAATCGGCGTAACCGACCAATCGTATACCGTCCAATCGTTCGCCCCGCTTACAATAGAGACATAGCCGCCGCTGTAATTTTCGGGCAGCAGGCAGCGCCACGGCGTTTCATATCCGTCGGCATAAATTGAGGCAAGCCCGCCGCAAACGCGCAGAGTTACCGTATGTATTCCCTTTTTATCGTACTCAATACCGTTCTGCCCCGAATAAAACAATTTGGGCGCCTCAATATACCCCGAGCTTTTAACGCCCGGCCAATTACCCAAAAAGGTAGGATTGCCCTCCTGCGTCAGAAAAATGCCATACCCGCCGTCGCCGCCGTCAAGACAAAACCCGTCGGGACTTGACGCGCCGAAGTTCAATATCAGCCATCTTGAATTTTTTCCTTTTTGAAAGGTCATTTTTATTTCAAAATTTTCATAAGTGCCGTTTTTAAATGTAAGCATAGCCATATAATTTTTCCATTGCGAGGCGGTTACCGTATCGTTGTTAAGCCTTTTAAGCGCCCCGCCCGAAACCGTCCATTTTTCTGCGGCGTCAATCGGAGAAAAGCCGGTGTACCCCGCGGCGCTGCTGTCGGCAATTTCGGCATAATAGCTTTCAAAGCGTTCCAAATCGGTTTCCGAATCAAATGTAACCGTATTCGCCCCTCCGCTCTGCTCATTTGCAAGCTCGGTCACCGTAAATGACAGAACGCGATTGCTGTTTTCGCCCGATATAATTCCTATGTACCCGCCGTCATAAGCTTCCGGCAATGCGGTCAAAAGCGGGCTGCAGCCGTCAACCGAAACAGAAGCGACGCCGTTTTCCACGCAAAGCGTCAGTATATGCACGGCGTTCTTATCAAAATTTTCAAGCTTGCGCCGAATAAAGCCGTCATTATTCTGCCCCGATAAGCGGTTGACCGCGTCGGTTTCCGTGCAGGCGGCAAAATTCAGCCGTCCGTCCTTTTCGGAGAACGCGGCAAAGCCGCCGCCCGACTCCGTAAAAAGCGAAGCGGTATTTTCCGCACCGAAATTAACGGCAAGCCAACGACTGTTGCTGCCGTAGCAATACTCAATTTCTGCTTTAAAATTAACATAACGCTTTTTAAGTGAAAGCAGCGAATAATAATTTTTCCACTGATAGGCCGAGGTAGTGCACCTGCCGCTGTTTATGCGGCGTATTTCACCGTCCTCGCACTTCCAGTGCTTTGTGTAATCACAAATTTCAAGCGCGGTATAGCCCTCAACTGCAGGGTCGTTTATATCCGCATAAGAGCAGATGAAATCCTGCATTTCATAAGGGTCGGTGAAATCATATCCGTACATCCTATCCGTCTGCACCGCACCCGCCGCCGAGAACGCCGGCGCACATACTGCGGTCAAAACAGCCAAGGTCACCATAACTGCCGATAAACGCCTAAACATAATAATCCCTCCGCAATGCATAATATCACATTCCACAAAAATGTGCAATATGCCGTGCTTATGTTTGTAGGTATTTATTATTATCAAGACTGTAAATCAGTCAAACTATGCAAAACAAATCGCTGTTTTCACTTAAAAATTTCCGCGTATATGTAATATGAAATATCAAGCAGCAGCGCGGGTATAAAAAAACACGCAAAGCTTTCGGGAAAAATCACTTTCCTGAATTACTTTGCGTATTTTTATATATTCAGCCGAAAAAGCTTTTTTGCGGTTTAGATATATACCGCTCGGAATCGGTGTTTACAAGTATTGTTTCCTGCCCTATAACCTCAATTTCCGACCACGGGATTATTATATCCTCATCATGCCCGAAAAGCCCCAAGGCTCGCGGTCTGCCGGGTATTACAAGCGCGCTTAAAGAGCCGTTTGTCGTGTTAAACTCCACATCGTAAACATAGCCCAAAACGCAGCCGTTTTTAACGCAAACCACCTGTTTGTTGCGAAGATCCGCAATTTTGCAATTCATACACTCTCACTCCCTGTTTTGAGTATATGAGCAAGCCTTTAAAATTAGTCTTCAAAAACGTTTTCGGGTTCTTCGTCGCTTTCTTCCCCATCCTCGGTTTTTCCGGGCTTCTTTTCCTCAACCTCAATACCCAAATCGCGGCGTTTATCCAAATCCTCGTCGGGATGGTCGCGGTAATACGGGTCGATTATGCACTTTTTGATTGAGGGGAATGTGCAGAACTGAACTAACAAAAACCTGAACGACGGGAACAAAAGAATGTAAAGCAATATTTCAAAGGTAAGCGCCACAATATAATAGCTTGACGCGAGGAAAAGTATTCCCACATTTGCGGCGTAAACCAGCAGAATTGAGAAAAAGCAGAGCAAATTCATTTTCATATTTATAAAAACAAATTTAAAGCTGTTGCGGTATATCTGCTTTAATGAAAACTTAAAGGTAATCATAAGCGTCCATACAAAGTAATCCATTACCGTGAAGATAAATAGCATACAAAGCGATATGCCGAGACCTATTGTTGACATTATGCCCTTGCTGCCGAAATAGAAGAAATAAATGTCAAACCCGAGAATAATATAAATCACAAGCTTAATTATGCCCGCAGGCAGCGCCTGTTTCCAATTTTTCTTAACCGTATCCCACAAATCGCTCACGCCGAACGAGTGCTTATCCCGCGCGATATTGCGCGTTACATTGGTAAGCCCTGCGGAAGCAAGACCGTTTGTTATGAGCGGTAGAGATATAAGCCCGTAAACCAGATTTATTACTATGAATTTCCAGAAATTGCGGAAAAAGGTTTCAAAAAATACTATAAAGCCTTTTTTCTTGGGCGCGTTTTTTGAAATTCCCGGTCCTTCCTTTTCATAATTGAATAAGCCGAAAAAGCCTGCCATTTAATTTTCCCCTATCTTATTTTTTCTTGTAGATAAGCTTTTCTCCCACCGAGAAATTCTTATAGCCCAAAATGTACGAAACGCAGCTTACCGCCGGTATTACAAGCGGCAGTAAAAGCAAAAGTATAAGCCTTATAACCGAAAGCTCCGAAACATAAACGGCGCTGCCGCAGATTACCTGTGTGAGCGAATAAAACGCCGCGTTTAAAAATTTAAGCAGCACAACAGGGAATTTAGGCGATACGCCTGCCTTTGCGATAATCACAAAGAGTAAGAATAAATACTCCGGAACAACCGCTATAAGCCCGATTTTAAGCCCTTTCAGCTTATCCTCCGCCTTATGCTTGAATTTTACAAGGTTGCTGTCGGTCGTGCCGATATGCCAAATATTCGGGTAAATAAATGAGAAAAGTATTAAAATACAAAAAATCTGTGATACAGTAAGGAACGCCGCAGTTCCGCCCTTTGTCATTTCCGAGCGAATCTTGGATTCACTTACGGTAAAGCCCCTGCCCTCGTATTCCGCTTTTTTCGTGTCGTCCCCATCGGCATAATAATATGTATAAAGCTCCTGCGGCTCGCTCGAATCGCTTGAAGTGCCGTAAGCCTTATACCCCACGTTTTTGGTAAATGCCGCCGTTGCAAGCACGCTGAACGACATAACCACGAAAAAGCACATAATATTAACGACTATAAGCTTTAAAAAAAGCTTTACGCCGGTTTTAAAATTTTCCTTCATTTCAGCACCTCTTTTTAGTTAATATCTATTATAAACTATAAAAAAAATAAATGCAAGAGGACATAACGTCTTCCCGCATTTTTAATAGTTTATTTACAAAATTATGGCTAAAACCACCGCGCCTATAATTATCGTAGCTGCGGCGGCTATTAAAAGGCGTATCTGCCTTTTACGCTTTATCCTGTTTCTTACGGTTTTCGGGCGGCAGCTGTCGTCATAGTGAAACGAAAAGCTGCTCGCCGCTTTTTTAAGCTGCTTTGCGCTTAAAGTGCCGTATTCGGGCGTTACGTAAAACACTATTTTTTCAAAGAGCTTACTGCCCGTATTATTTACAACAATTACCGTTTTGCTTACACCTTTTACCATATTTTCGCCCCTCTTTTCAAGCTGTAAATATTGTGGACGAAAATATGGGAAAATATTCAAGTTAACATAAAAAAGTGGATAACTCGGTGGAAAAGTGGATTAAGTGGGCATAAATCGGGTCAAGTTATCCACCGTGGTTGCAAATATAAGGTTTTATGTTAATCTTTCGACCGAAAAATCACTTTAAAACCTCATTGTTATTTTTTGAAAGCACAAGCCCCGCCGTAAAAAATCATCCCTCTGCTTTTTATAATGCAGAGAGATGACCGTAAAACTAAACCTTTACCTTTTTTCACCCAAGAAGAATACAGCGAGAGTTCCGGGGCCCGAGTGCGCGCCGATAACCGAGTCGATATAATTGACTACGGTTTTTTTAACGCCGTAGCGGCGCTTAATCTCATCGGAAATATAGTTTGCCTCTTCCTCGCAGTCGCCGTGACCGATAAATACTTCCTGCTCCTTAATATTATCAAACGACATTTCGCCGACGGATTTAATAAGGTACTCAACAGCGGCTTTGCGGCCTCTTGTTTTCCCCGTTACGTATAGCTTGCCGTCGTCCGCCGTGTGCAAAAGCGGCTTTATGCCGAGCAATGTGCCGAGCATTGCGCTTGAACCCGAAAGCCTGCCGCCGCGCTTTAAGAAGAACAAGTCATCAATGGTGAAAATGTGGCAAATGTGCAGCTTGTTCTTCTCTAACCAATCCGCCACCTCTTCGATAGAGCGCCCCTCGTTTTTAAGCTTTACGGCATAGTGCACCGCCAAGCCCTCGCCCAAAGAGGCGCAAAGCGTATCCACCACAATTACCTTGCGCTCGGGAAATTCGTTTTTGTAATCCTCCGCCGCGTTTACCATATTCTGATATGTTCCCGAAAGCCCCGAAGAGAAAGCGAGCAGCAACACATCCTCGCCCTTTTCAAGTATCGGTTTTATAACCGCGTCGCAGGTGTCGCGGTCAACAAGCGAGGTGGTTATCTTCGCCTTATCGCGCAAAAGCGCGTAAGTTTCCTTGTAATCGGTTTTTACGCCCTTTTGGTAGCTTATAAAATCCTTGCCGTTAATATTGTATTTAAGCGTTATAATATCCACATCATAATCGCTTATCTGTTTGTCGGTTAAATTTGCGCATGAATCGGTAACTATTCTGTAAGACATTTTTTTCATCTGCTCCCAAATAAATTTCGTTTTTATTATTATATAAAATTATTACGAAAAATTCACGCTAATGTTAAATTAAGGCAATTCTACTGTTGAATTATAGGCGGTAGAGCAATTTTATAAACTCTACTGATATTAGAATTTGCTTTATTTACCCGTGTTTTACGGCAATTTTTCCTTCTGAAATTATCAACCTTGAATTTTTCCGTATTTTTGTGGAAAGTTATTAAAAGAAATCATCAGGAGGTAAATTATGAAAAAAGCGATTTCTTTAATAGCGTCTTTTCTCTGCGCGCTCTCCTGCCTTACAATGGCGGGCTGCGGCAAGAAAAAGACATCGGAAGTGTATTTCCTTAATTTCAAGCCCGAATCCGCCACGGTTTATGAGGAGCTGGCAAAGAAATACGAGGAAGAAAAGGGCGTTAAGGTAAAGGTAGTAACCGCCGCCGCAAACGGCTACGAACAGACCTTAAAGTCCGAAATTGCAAAATCCAACGCGCCTACCATTTTCCAGATCAACGGACCTATCGGCTATGATTCCTGGAAAGACTACTGCCTTGATTTAAAGGACAGCAAGCTTTACGACATTTTGTCCGATAAATCACTTGCCATTAAGGACGGCAACGGCGTTTACGGTATTCCTTATGTTGTTGAGGGCTACGGAATTATATACAACAACGCCATAATGAAAAAGTATTTCGATTTAAAGGATAAAAAATCAACCCTTACCTCAGCCGACCAGATAAACAACTTTGCAAAGCTTAAAGAAGTAACCGAGGATATGTCCAAGCACTTAAAAGAATTGGGGATTGAGGGGGTTTTCGCCTCTACCTCGCTTGCAAACGGCGAAGACTGGCGCTGGCAGACCCACCTTTTAAACGTTCCGCTTTATTATGAATTTGCCGAAAAGGAAAACGGCAAGGACGCAACCCTAACAGGGCTTGCCGCAAAGGAAATTAAATTCACCTATAAGGAAAACTTTGAAAAGCTTTTTGACCTTTATATCAACAATTCCATTACCAAGCCCACCCTTTTAGGCTCAAAATCGGTTGCCGACTCAATGGCAGAGTTTGCGCTCGGTAAGGTTGCAATGATACAAAACGGCAACTGGGCGTGGTCGCAAATTTCGGGCGTTTCGGGCAATACCGTTAAAAAGGAAGATATTAAAATGCTGCCGCTTTACACCGGAATAGACGGTGAAGAAAAGCAGGGCATTTGCATAGGCACGGAAAACTACCTTGCAATAAATAAAAAGGTAAGCAAGGAATTGCAGGATCAGTCGCTTGATTTCCTTTACTGGCTCTTTTCAAGCGATACGGGCAAGCGCTATGTTACCGAAAAGCTGAATTTCATCACGCCGTTTACCACATTCTCACAAAACGAGCAGCCCGACGACCCGCTTGCAAAGGAAATTGTGCGCTATATGAACGACGACAGCCTTAACACAGTACCCTGGATATTCACCTCTTTCCCGAGCGAGGCCTACAAAAAGGAAGTTGGCAGCGCGCTGCTCGATTACGTTCAGGGCGATAAAAAGTGGGCGGACGTTGAGAAGATCATAACCGAAAAATGGAAGAGTGAACGCACCTAAATGAACAGAACGGTAAAACGCTATTTCCCCATATTCGTACTGCCTACGCTTATAGCGTTTATTATAGCCTTTGCTGTGCCGTTTGTAATGGGGCTTGTGCTTTCCTTTACCGAGTTCAGAACCGTAACCGATGCAACCTTTGTGGGCTTTTCAAACTATGTGCGCGCGTTTACCGATGATAAGCTGTTTATAAACGCCATGTGGTTTACCGTAAGGTTTGCGGTAATATCGGTTATAGGTATAAACGTTTTCGCGTTTTTGTTAGCGCTGCTTTTCACAAAGGAGCTGCCGGGCACAAACTTTTTCCGCACCGTGTTTTTTATGCCGAATTTAATCGGCGGCATAGTGCTGGGCTATATTTGGCAGGTAATAATAAACGGCGTGCTTTATAAGTACGGCTATTCTATAACCTCAAGCCCCACCTATGGCTTTTGGGGGCTTGTGATTCTTATGCACTGGCAAATGATTGGCTATATGATGATAATTTATATTGCGGGAATACAGAATATCCCGGGGGATATTATAGAGGCGGCAAAGGTGGACGGCGCAAACTCCGTTACCACCCTTTTCAGAATTATAATACCGTCGGTTATGCCCTCTGTCACCATTTGCCTGTTTTTAACCATAACCAATTCATTCAAGCTATTTGACCAGAACTTAGCCCTTACCGCCGGCGCACCCGGCGACAGAACTCAGATGGTCGCACTTGATATTTACAACACGTTTTATTCAAGAAACGGCTATGAAGGCGTAGGACAGGCTAAAGCCGTCATATTCTTTATAATAGTGGCGGTTATAGCACTGTTACAGCTGCGCCTGACCCGCAGAAAAGAGGTTGAAAGCTGATTGAAAAGAAAAGTGCTTAATGCGGTTGCCTTTTTACTGCTTATCGCCCTTGCCGCCGCGTTTATCTTCCCGGTGGCGGTTGTGGTAATAAATTCCTTTAAATCAAAGTTTTCCATTGCGGCGTCGCCCTTTACCATTCCTATGGGGGCGGAATTTGCCGGTTTTTCAAACTACACCACGGGTATTGAAACAACCGGCTTTCCCGCAGCTTTCGGCTGGTCGCTGTTTATAACCGTTGCCTCAATCGCGCTTATCACCGTTTGCACCTCTATGTGCGCGTGGTATATAGTGCGGGTAAAGGGCGTGTTTTCATCACTGTTTTACTATGCGCTCGTGTTTTCAATGATAGTGCCTTTTCAAATGGTAATGTTTACAATGTCGAAAACCGCGAATGTGTTAAGCCTTGATAACCCCATAGGGCTTGTGTTTATCTATTTAGGCTTCGGCGCGGGACTTTCGGTATTTATGTACTCGGGCTTTATTAAAACCGTGCCGCTGGGAATTGAGGAGGCTGCCACTATTGACGGCTGCTCGCCGCTCGGCACGTTTTGGCGGGTGGTGTTCCCCATTTTAAAGCCCACGGCTATAACCGTTGCAATACTCAATACCATGTGGATATGGAACGACTATCTCCTGCCCTACCTTGTTATAGGCAGAGATTATAAAACCATACCAATAGCCGTGCAGTATTTAAAGGGCGGCTACGGCTCGGTTGATATGGGTGCTTTAATGGCAATGCTTGTGCTGTCGGTAATACCGGTAATAATTTTCTATCTTTTCATGCAAAAATATATCATCAAAGGGGTTGCGGCAGGTGCTGTTAAGGGGTAACGATACAAAATATCCGAGAGAGAGCGGAATACTTCTTCATATCACATCGCTGCCGTCCCCCTACGGTATCGGCTCACTCGGCGCTGCGGCTTATAAATTTGTGGATTTTCTTAGGGAAAGTGCTCAAACCTACTGGCAGCTGCTGCCGCTGTGCCCTGTCGGCAAGGGCAACTCGCCCTACAGCTCGGTTTGCTCCTTTGCAGGCGAGCCGCTTTTAATAGACCTTGATGAGCTTGTAAACGACGGGCTTTTATCCCCCGCCGATATTCCCGAAAGCACCTTTTCGCAGAATGTGGATTATAAGCGCGTGCGGGAATTTAAGCTGCCGCTGATACGGCGCGCTGCGGAAAGCTTCAACCGCAAGGACCGCGGTTTTCGCGATTTCCGCCGTGAAAACGCCTACTGGCTGCACGATTACGCGCTGTTTACGGCGGTAAAAGCTTCCGCGCGAAATAAAAGCCTCTCGGAGCTTGATGACGGCATTAAATACCGCCTGCCCAACACCCTGAAAGCCTTTAAAACCGCCCACGCGGAAGAAATTACAATATGCGAAATTATTCAGTATTTATTTTTTAAGCAGTATATGAAGCTTAAAAATTACGCCAACACCGCAGGAATTAAAATAATCGGCGATATTCCGTTTTACATTCAGTTAGACAGCGCGGACGTATGGAGCAACCCCGATTTATTTAAGCTCGGGCGCGATATGACCCCCACGCAGGTGGCGGGCGTGCCGCCCGATATTTTCTCGGAAACGGGTCAGCTTTGGGGCAACCCGATATACGATTGGGACGCAATGAAAGCCGACGGCTACTCCTGGTGGAAAAAGCGCCTTGCGCATACTGCTAAACTATATGATGTTATAAGAATAGACCATTTCCGCGCCTTTGCCGACTATTATACAATACCCTACGGTGCAGAAAACGCCAAAAGCGGAAAATGGGAAAAGGGCGCGGGGCTTGCCTTTTGGAACGCGGTTAAACCCGCGGTTTCGGCGGAAATTATCGCCGAGGATTTAGGCGGCGACACGCCCGAGGTAAAACAGCTGGTTGAAGACACGGGCTTTCCCAATATGAAAATATTGCAGTTCGCATTTGATTCCGACCTTGATAACCGGTTCCTGCCCAAAAATTACAATAAAAACTGCGTTTGCTACACCGGCACACACGATAACGACACCACGCGCGGCTGGTTTGAAAAGGCAACGCAAAAGGAAAAAATAATGTTTTCGGGCACTGTTCCCGCCGATAAAAGCAGATCCGCGGTACTAAGCCTTATTGCCGCGGGTATGCGCTCGCGCGCACGAACGGTAATAATACCCATGCAGGACTGGCTGCAGCTTGATTCTTCTGCCAGAATGAACACCCCCGGCGTGCCCTACGGCAACTGGGAATGGCGAATGAGCGGCGATGATATAACCGACGAGCTTATAAGCACGGTAAAGCGGCTGTCGGGCGGGAGAAACGGAAGCTGATTTAATTCGGAATTATGAATGCGGAATGCGGAATAAAAAGGCTTCCTTCTTTTCGGCTTTGCCGAAAAGAAGGAAGCCTATAAACATTTACCATCTAATGTCTAACGTCTAACATCTAATGTCTAATGTCTAATTCCCTGCCCTTACTCAACCGCCAATTCTTTAATAGAGCGCATCTGATAATCCACATTTTTAAGCAGCCCGGGGTTTTTAAGCGCCACCGCCGCGCCCTTAACAACGCTGTGAGTAGGGTCATCAAGCATATGTACCGAAATGCCGAGATAATTCTCAAGCTTTTCCGCCATACCCGAAAGCAGCGAGCCGCCGCCCGTTAAGTACATTCCGTCCTCGGTTATATCGGCTACAAGGTCGGGGTCGGTGCGGTTTAACACCTGGCGTATGGCGTTGCATATAACGTCCACCGTGTCGATTATCGCCTCGTATACCTCGCCCGAGGATATTTCAAAGCTTTCGGGCAGTCCCGAAAAAACGTTTCTACCCTTAGCCACAACCGCCACCTCAATATCTCTTTTAAGCGCCGAGCCTATTTTAATTTTGACCGATTCGGCGGTAAGCGCGCCGATTTCTATGTTATATTCCTTTCTTACATAGCGCACAATTTGAGAATCAAAATCGCCCGAGGCGGTTTTAAAGGACTCGCACACCGCAATACCGCCGAGCGAAATTACTGCTATATCGGTAGTGCCTGCGCCTATATCCACAATAAGAGTGCCGCGCGGCTTTGAAAAATCAAGCCCCAAGCCGAACGCTATTGCCAGTGGGCTTTCTATTACCGATACGTTTCTGCCGCCCGCCGACTCCATAACGTTTGAAAGCGAATGGTGCTGAAGCTCCGTAAGCCCTGCGGGCAGGGTAGCCATTATGCGCGGGCGCAAAATACGGTTGCCGAACGCCTGCTGCATATAATTTTTAAGCATAAGTTCGGCTATATCGTAATCGGAAATAACGCCGCGCTCTATCGGCGTTACGCACACAAGGCTTTCGGGCGTTCTGCCTATTGTCTGCTTTGCTTTTTCGCCGTAATACACGGGCTCCCATGTTTCGCTGTCCACCGTTACAACATTAGGCAGCTCAAGCACCACCTTAGAGCTTGAAAATATAACGGTTTTTGAAGAGCCTAAATCTATTCCTATATCTGTAGCCATAATTGCCCCCCGATTTATTATTTATGTTTGTTTTTTTCGTCCTTTTTCTTTTCGCTTATCAGCGCGGTCACGCAGTAAACGCAATCCGCACCGGCGGAAAGTAATTGCAAGGCGCATTCGTTAAGCGTAGCGCCTGTGGTTTTAATATCGTCCACCAGTAAAACCGATTTGCCGTGAAGATTTCTTGTGGCAACACACATATTCTTAACGTTTTCAAGTCTTTGCTTTTCGCTCAGCTCATGTTGCGAGCGCACATATTTTACGCATTTCAGCGCGTTTATCACAGGTACTTCAAGTATATTCGACATAGTTTTCGCCATAACCTCGGTTTGGTTAAAGCCGCGTTCCAACCGTTTTCTTATATGCATGGGCACAAAACAGATTCCGTCGAATTTCAGCCCTCTGTACTCGTTTTTAACGCAAAGCGCCATTTGCTTTGCAAGCATAGTGCCGTAGGTCATTTTGCGGCGGTATTTGAAGTAATACATAGCCCGCTTTGCAACGCCTGTATTAACAAAGGGCGCTATGCACATTTCAAATGCAAAGGTCCGCCTTTTACACTGGCAGTTTTTCTTATCAAGCCCGCAGCGCATACAGCGCTTAAGCGGGTCGCAGCGAACGAGCATTTCGTGGCAGTAATCGCACAGCTCGTCGTCTTCGTCGATTATCGCGCCGCAGCCGGCGCAGGTTTTCGGGAAGAATACCGATTTAAGAACCGATATTACCCGCAGCATAAACATCCGCTTCCTTTAGGAATTGTTTTAAAAAAGTATATCGCAGCGTTTTTCTGTCGTTAGCTGCCATTTCAAGCCATATGCCCTCATCCCCCACAGCCACAAGCAGCTTTTTAGCCCTTGTAACCGCGGTGTAAAGCAAATTGCGGTAGCGAAGCCTTGCAGGCACGTCATAAAGCGGCAGCACCACGCAATCGTACTCGCTTCCCTGGCTTTTATGCACCGTAACGGCATATGCAGGTTCAAGCTGGGATAGGTCTTCCGAAAAATATGTAACCGTTCTGTCATCAAACCTTACGGTCATAATGCCGCCGCGCTTGTCAATATCGGTTATATACCCCACGTCGCCGTTAAAAACCCCCGTGCCGTACTCGCCGCCGTCGCGCTTGTATTGCAGGTCATAGTTATTTTTGGTCTGCATTACCTTATCGCCCACGCGGAAATATATGCCCTTGTAGCTTAGCTGCGCTTTTCTGCCCGTATCGGGGTTAAGCGCCGTTTGCAGCATATTATTGAGGTTTACCGTGCCCGTATCAAGCAGCCTTGAAGGGCATAAAACCTGAATATCCCGTATCGGGTCGAAATTATATGCGGCGGGCAGCCGCTCGCTTACAAGCTCGGTTACGGTGCGGCTGACATCTGCGCGGCTTGTCCTTTTAAGGAAAAAGCAATCGGAATTTTTATTTGAAAAATCGGGCGGTTCGCCGTTTATAATTGCGTGAGCATTGGTGATTATCATACTTTGGCTTGCCTGCCTGAACACCTTGTTAAGCCTTATCGACGGGAACATATCCGACGCTAAAATATCCCCTAACACATTGCCCGCGCCTATGCTCGGCAGCTGGTCGGAATCCCCCACCAAAATTATGCGGCAGGAAAGCCGCAGTGCCTTTAAAAGATTATCGAAAAGCAGCGCGTCAATCATTGAAGCCTCGTCAATAATAATAACCTCGCAAGAAAGCGGGTTTTTCTCATTGCGCGAAAATTGCTGGCGGTCGCCGTCGGTCCACTCCACTTCAAGCAGGCGGTGAATTGTCTTTGCCTCTCTGCCCGTAAGCTCGGTCATCCGCTTTGCCGCGCGCCCCGTGGGGGCTGCAAGCTCGGGCTCTAAGCCGCGGTTTTCAAAAAGCTTTATAATGGCGTTAAGCGTTGTGGTTTTGCCCGTGCCCGGTCCGCCCGTCAGCACCAAAATACCGCTTTCAAACGCCTCGGTTATGGCTTTGCGCTGTAATTCCTCAAATTTTATTCCGAGCTGCCGCTCCACGTTGTCAATTTCAAGCGCGTCGGCGGTTATGCTGCGGTCGATATACCGCTTTACCGCAAGCAGCCGCGCCGCTATATGCTCCTCTGCCGAGTAATATGCGGGAATTGATAAATACTCAACCCCCATAATGTTTTTTTCCTTTATCCTGAAACACTCTATAAGCCTGTCGCAGGCGCTTTCCGCCGTATCGGGCGGGCATTCAAGCAAGCGGCAGGCAACCTCTGAAAGCTTTGCGCGCGGCAGGCAGGTGTGCCCGTTTAAAAGATTTTTTCGCAGCACATATTCAAGCCCCGCCGTAATTCGCAGCTCGCTTTGTTTATCAAACTCAATATCCGCCGCTATATCCTCGGCAGTTTCAAAGCGAAAATCAAGCCCCTCTTCGCACAGCACATAGGGGTTTTTCTTTATAGTATCAACCGATTGCGCGCCGAAATGCTTAAATATATTTAAGCATCTGTCGGGCGTTACATTATATTTTGAAAGCATAAGCATTATATCCCTTACGCCGTACTGCTTGTTGTACTCTTCGGATATCGCTTTTGCCTTTGATAGGGATATTCCCTTTATCGACGCTAACTCCTGCGGTCGGTTTTGAATTATATCAAGCGTATCCGTGCCGAATTTTTCCACAATTCTCTGCGCGGTGGCAGGTCCTACGCCCCTTATAGCGCCTGATGATAAATACCGCAGCACCGCGGCGGCGTTTTCGGGCGTTTTACGCTCAAAGCTTTCCGCCTTGAACTGCCTGCCGTAGGTCGGGTGAACGGTGTATTCGCCGTAAAACACGGCGCAGTCGCCCTCTGTTAAAAACGGCAGCATACCCACAACGGTAACGGTTTCTCCGGGCAGCTTTACCTCGGCTACGGTATAGCTGTTGCTCTGATTTCTGTATGTAATTCTTTCAACCGTTCCCGAAATGTCCGTAACCCCTGCGGTTACTTCCTCTGCCATAGAAAATTTCCCTCGCTCTCAAAGCGGCATAAATTCAGCCGTTTTTTCCGTCAATTCATCAGCCCTGCAATAAATAACGCCGTATTTTGCGGCAGCTTCTTTGCAGCTTTTGTCTTCATCCTCGCTAAGCCCCGCGTTCACGGCGATTATATGGTCGGCATAGCCGTTGCCGAGCCATATGCGCTGCTCTGCCGCAAAGGCTATTTGCCCCTCGGGGTTATCGCCTGTAAGGAAGATCACCGCATAGGTAACGCCCCTTTTGCCCGAAGATAAAATTTTCGTCTTTAAGCCGTGCAAAAACTCCGCAAGACCCAGCATTGAAAAACAAATTCCGCCTAAAATAAGTATGTATTTAATCATTTCCCCACCCCACATACTACATTATATGATGAGGCGGGGAAAATGACAAAATCACCTTATTTACTTAATTTTAACGGTAGTTGTGTATGTGCCTACCTGCCAGATGTTATTCTGACCCGATTTCACCGTCACGGTTACGGTATGCTCGCCCGCGGCTTTATCGGACAAATCGACCGTTGCGTAAACCTCCGAGTCTTTAAGTCTTGCTATAACAGCCTTAGCACCGCATATCTTAACATTCCGTATTACGGTATCGGTTGTGGCGTTAAGCCCCGAAGAAAGCCCGGTATAGCGCACATCTGAAATATTGAGTGTTTTTTCGGCATACCCCGAGGTATCCACCGTTACGGTGAAATGCTCTATCGAATCGAGTATTCTCACGCCCTCGGGCAGCTTTGCCGAAACCTCGGCGCGGTTTGAGCTTACCGAGATAGTGGTAATATCAATCGGCGACAGTGATACCTGTGTTATTTTATCAATCGCGTCGGGCGTTCCTATAACCGTAACGCTGTCGTGATCCACGGTATATGCTATGCTGCTTTTTGTTATACCGGACGGCAGCTTTGTAAAGTCTGCCACCACAGGCACGGTCTTCTTCTTTGAAATCGGCACAGTCACCTTTACCGCCGTTTCGCTGAGCGTCAGGTTTGATTTATCAACGGCGTTTCCGTCCTCATCAAAAAGCTGAATTTCCGCGTTATACGTAGCGCTTTCCGAAAGGGTCTTATTAACCGCCGCATAAGCCACTACCGAATCGATTTTGTTCATAACCGTGCGCGGACCTTTAATTGTTATGGTATCGCTTTCCGTGCCGCTTACAACAGGCGTTTCGGCAACCAGACCGTCTGTTGCGGCTACGCCGTCCGCCTTGGCGGTTATGGTGAACTCCTTGGTATCAACATAGTCGAAATAAAGGCTCACGGTTGATGGCGTTATGGTTACAATGTTATAGTCAGTAATCGCGGTATTGCGTGCGCCCGATACTTCAAGCTGATATTCTCCCGGCGAATTGATTGCCGCAGCCGACGCATAAACATAAAAATCAGAGGATTTCAGCGCGCTCACAACATAGCTCGGTCCGTTTATGGTAACGGTAAATTTCTTTTCGGAAATATCCCCTATTATCTCCATATGATTTTCCGCCGCATAGGTGTTATCAAGGGTTATATTAAGCGGAATATCGGTAAAGGTACGGTCGATATCCGGGTTTTGGTTTATCATAATAACAAGCCAGAATATAAACGCCGTAATAACGGAAAAAGGAATTGTAAACCGCTTATTGTAAAGTAAGCGCCTTAAAGAAAAATCAGCGGGAATTTTTATTTTCCGTATCATTTGACCCTGCCGCTTCCTTTCCTTTGGTTTTTCCGAACGGATTTATGCTTTTAAGCCTTGTCAAGATCGGGCTGCCGCCGTCGCTCTTTTCTTCGGATAAAAGCAGCTCGCCGAGCTTTGCTCTTGCGGAGATAGCGTTGAAATTACGCTCTATCCGACCGTTTGAAACTATCGAGATATTTCCCGTTTCCTCAGATACCACAAGCACCACCGCGTCGGAATTTTCGGTCATACCTATGGCCGCCCTGTGGCGCGTTCCGAGCTGCGAGGATATATCCTCGCGCTGGGTAAGCGGCAAAATACAGCCTGCGGCGTAAAGCCGCGCGTCTCTTATTATCATAGCGCCGTCGTGCAGCGGAGATTTCGGGAAAAACACGTTGTTTATCATTTGCACCGAAGGGTCGGCGTTTATCACCGTGCCTGTATCGATTATTTCGCCGAGCTGTGTTGACCGCTCAAACACTATAAGCGCGCCGGTTTTGCTTTCCTGCATAATTCCCGCCGCGCGGCTGACCTTATCTATGCAATCCTCAAGCGGCTCGGATTCAAGGGAAGAGCCGTGCGAACCGACGAATTTCGTATGCCCCACTCTTTCGAGAATACGCCGCAGCTCCGGCTGAAATATAATTGCCACGGCAATTATAATGTAATCCACAAAGCGCGACAGTATCCACTTCATTGTGGTTAAATTCCACCAGTTTGCAACAAGGTAAATTGCAAAAAGTATAACAAGCCCCTTTGCAAGCTGCCCCGCGCGTGTTTCGCGCAAAAAACCTATAGCCTTATAAATGATATACGCCATAAGCAGTATATCTATAATATCAAACGGTATACGCATACCGGCGACAGCGTAAATTATCTGATTCCAGAATGCATAAATAGCATTTAATATGCTGCTCACCTGTCAACAATCCTTTACTCCCTGATTTACACTTTATTTTACCATAAAATTTCCCGCCGTTCAATAGAAAATTTAGATTTTTTCGAGACAAATTATTTCAATTTGCATTTTTGCGGCATACCGCGTATTTCACTATTGACAAAACAAAGCGATTTTTATATAATAACTTTGTTATCAGTATAAATCCGGGTGTAGCGCGGGTGGTTTGGGAGCATAGACGGTGTTCGCACCGCACGAAAGCGAAAACCGCCGAAAACCCTTCAACCGTGCGTATTTCGGGCGGTTCGGAAAATGAAAAAAGGCAGTCAAAACTGTGTTTGACCACAGATTTGACCACCTACACGACCACAATTAAATAACTATCGGGGTGTGGCGCAGTTGGTAGCGCGCGACATTTGGGATGTCGATGCCGCAGGTTCGAACCCTGTCACTCCGACCAAAAAACAGCCGAAAATGAGGTTTTCCGCCCCACTTTCGGCTGTTTTTTTGCTTACAATTTGATTTCGCCGCCACATCGGCAAATTTTCAGTGTTTAAAAACACAAGTTTTGTTGCATCTTTTGAAACCCACAAGCGGAAATATGTTTTCCACTCAACCAACGGTTTCAAACCTGCCGTTTTGCGTTGTTGATTTGTTTTGAAGATGTGATATAATTTAAGTACAATCTGATGTGCACACGGAAATAAACTCGGAGGATTCATATGAACAGCATAAACATATCCAAAAACATTACCGATTTGAGAAAGACAGCAGGAGTCACTCAGGAACAGCTTGCCACAGCCCTCAATGTATCGTCGCAAGCGGTATCGAAGTGGGAAACGAATACCTGTCAGCCCGATACCATGACACTGCCGCTGATTGCCGATTATTTTCATGTAAGCGTGGACTACCTATTTTACGGAAAAGATTACACCTACGATGACATCTATGATAAAATACGGACGAAGGTTTCGTCTTTTCCGTTGATGAGCAAAGATTCCTATGAAGAAGCGCTCAAAATATTTGCCTCTGCTCATCATGGAATTTCACATGGAAACCTGCGTGGAAAAGAGCTGATGTACGATGAGCCGACTCACATAACGGACGAAAACGGCGTCTCGCTTCTCAGCGGAAAAGGCTACGGAGCTATCATAACAAGACGCTTTTTTGAGGACATTACACCGGAAACTGCAGTATTTTCATCAGTAATATTCGGTGCATTGTCAGATAAAAGTGCGCTGCTTACCGCTATGGCTATCATCTCCATGAGTGATATTAGCTACGATGAGCTTCAAGAAAAACTGAATTTTGACGATATTACTTTGCGTGCTGCACTGGACAAACTGATTCAAAACTCTCTTGTCATCGAAAAAGAATCCAAGCACAAATCACTCGGAAAAACCTATGAAATCAACAGTATGTATCACACTTGCCTGTGTGTTCTACTTGCTACCATGGAAATGCAAAAAATCTCATTGAACGGCATCTCTTGTTGCATGGGTTTCGGTGATTTTCCATTAAAACTATCATAGCATATTACGACAACCGCTATTCTTTGTCTACTGCATCTCAAATTTTGACAGGGTGACTTTTTCAGTCACCCTGTCATTTTGCCTTTTTCCGCCTTGATTTGCGCCTTGACCTGCACAATCATTTCCGCGAGCTTTTCTTCGCATTCCTCGCGCGTTTTCGCGTAGATATTGTGGCTTTCCCGCTTGCCGTAGGCATTGGTTGGTGTGTACCGCCCCTCGTACAGGTGGTCGTTAATCATCGTCACGCAACCTGTTCCGGACTTGCGTATCTTGCCCTTGTAAGGCTCAAATTTCGGTTCTGTCGGCTGATCGGTTGCTTCACTGTCACTTGCCTTGTCCGTTGCGTTCGGCTCGGGAATGGGCGTGTCAGCCCCTGCAATCTCGCGGTCAATCCTTGCCGCCGCCTGCCTTTGCATAGTATCGGTGATATGGCTGTAAATATCCAGCGTGGTTGCAGATGACACATGGCCTATGGTTGCCGAGAGCGTTTTCACATCCATACCGTGCTCCAGCGCCATGGTCGCAAAGGTGTGACGCAAATCGTGAAAGCGCACCTTTTTACAGCCCGCCCGTTCCAAGATCAGTTGTAACCGTTTTCTAACCGA
>CAKSQS010000010.1 GCA_934486705.1 uncultured Eubacteriales bacterium | reverse complement strand
GCGCTGCTGTTTATTATTCCGCCGCTTATTATATATCTTATTGCCCAGCGTTTCTTTATGGAAAGCGTAGAGAGAACGGGCATTGTAGGATAAATTTTTTAAAAGGAGCAAAGAACTATGAAAAAACAACTCAGGCGAACTCTTTCCGTTATCGTCAGCATGGTGCTGACCGTCTCTGCATTTTCATCGGCTTTCGGTGCGTCAGCCGCGATTTACAGCGATAATCCGCTGGATGAGTGGATCGAAATGGCAGACGCCCTTATGGCTGAGGGAAAAAACTATACCGTAGGTCTTGAAGAATTTGAAAACGCTTACAATGAGCTCTACGACCTTAAAAACTTAGGCGTTACCGACAGCGACCGCATAAACAGCGCAATAGACGCGCTAAAAACGGCGTGGAACGGACTTGCCGTTTCCGAGGTTACCGAGGTAGTGCCGACCGGCGGCAAGGCAAACAATACCGGTTTTGCCGCTTTCGGTGAGAAATACATAAACAAAAGCGGCATTAAGCACTTTGAAATAAACTACAATCTCGGAAACCCGGGCGCTGATTATTGGAAGGACGTAAATAAAATTTACGTTTATGCCTACGCCTATAATTCATCCGATGAAGTAACCGAAACCATGGAAGGCACTTCACTGCCCAAGGGTTCTACCGTGCCGAATATAAATTATGTAAGGCTGGTACTCAACAATTCAAGCCTTAACTGGCCCGGCATCAGACCGTTTACAGATGATAAAGAGGTTTATTTAAGCGCAAAAACGGTAAAGAAATTTGAATTTACAAAAGAAAGCATTGTAAGTAAATTTACCGGCAGCGGCAACCTTATTTTCAAGCAGCCGAGCGATTGCAGCCAAAATATAAACGCATATATCGGCTCGTTGTTTATAGAAACGCTTAAATATGAAAATGCGCCCGCATCCTACGAGCTGTTCAACTGGGTAAGGCGCGCCGAAAAGCTGCTCGCAAACGGCAAAACCTATTCGGCGGGCTTAGAAGCCTTTAAGACCGCCGTGAATAACGCCAAGGCGGAAACCGACGAAGCAAAGACAGACGAGCATATTTCGGCTATAAAAGCCGCATGGCGCGCGCTTAAATACGAAAACGCCGTAATTGTGGCATATCCGAAGGCGCAGAAAAGCACCGATATAACGGGCGAAACAGAGGGTCTTGCAAGCGGCTGGCTTGCCGTTAAATCAAACGGCAGACAGATAGAAGCGCGCTTTGACGCAGAAAACGGCGCAGCCGAGAAAATTGCCGCAGCCGATAAGGTGTATTTCTCAATTCGCGGCTACAGAACCTCGAATACCGCTCAAGCTCCCGATGCAAACTGGTCGGAAATATTGTTAAATTCAAATATTTATTATAAAACCGCTTCGGGTACAAGCGGACCGAATATCAGCACTGTGACAAAGGAGTTCACTTTCGATAAGGAACTGGTAACGGAAAAATTGAACGGTTTGGAATTATCAACGGTTCTTTTAAAGCAGGGAGAATATAAATCCGAATCCGTATGGATCGTAAGCCCGATATACGCGGTTACATATGCGGCAGAGCAGCTCCCGCCCGACAGACTGCTTACATGGGCGGAGCGCGCGGAAGAATTGCTTTCCGATTCTTCAAAAACCTTTACCGCAGGTCTTGAAAGTTTTAAGGCTGTTATTGCCGAAATATATGCGGCGGATGAAAACACCGACGCCGACGCTCTTATTGCAAGACTTAAAAGCGCATGGAACAGCCTTGAATACACCGAAAGCATAAAACTCGGCGTACCGGCGGCACAGTCCGGCACGGCTGACAGCACCTTTGAACCGACGGACGAGGAAAAGGCGCTGCTCGGTGAGAATTATATCAAAGCATCAAACACGGGAAAGCTTGCCGTTCGCTTTGACGACGTTGACGCAGGACACTCCCGCGAATGGTTTGACAATGTAAGCGAGATATATTTCTATATAAGAGGTTACCTGACCGCAGACGAATCAAAAGCGCCTAACGCCAACTGGAATGTATTCAATCTTAACAGCTCTTCTACAAGCATTAAGGATTCTTCTGTAGTCGTAAAGCCGATTCTCGCCAAAGCAACCGTAAGCGTTGATAATCTGAAAGCGGCTATGGATAATTCCGATACCGTAACCTATAATAATCTTCTTATGACCCAGGGCGACGGCGGAAATTCCACTTGGATAGTAGGCACGCTGTATGCCGTTAAGAATTACAAGGCGCATATAACCGATTACGGCGATGTAAACGGCGACGGAACAACAAATATACTCGACCTTATACGCGCCAAGAAGTATTTTGCGGGCGTGGACGCGGAAATTTCGGAATACGCGCTCGATATTAACGACGACAACTATTTAAAGGCGGACGACTTAACACTGTTACGCAAGCTGCTTTTAAACGGCACTGTATATTCCGATAACACGGTCAGCGAGGACGATATATTCTGATGACCGTAAAAGCATTGATTACCGTGCTTTTAATTACCGTATGCCTCTGCTCCTGCAAAGGGGCGGGAGCATACGGCTCTGCAGGTTACAGCGAAAGCTATAAGCCTGCCAAAAGCTGCGAAACACAGAGCAAGACAGATATTAAAACCGATAACACCGTGACCGAAGAGGAAGTTTTCGTCGAAGGCGCGCAAACCGACGCCGGCAACCACGAAAGCACCGAAAAAAGCGAAACACAGGAAAACAAGGAAGAAATAAAAAGAGAAGAAAACAGCGGTACAAATACGGTAAGTACCGAAGAAGCTGAACCGTCGGACACATCTTCCGAGCAGAGAAGCAAGGAAAGCTATGTCAGTACCGACGGCTACGGAAGCATTATTCCGTAATAGGAGGAAAGGTATGAGTAAAATTATTAAAACCGGAGCAGCCCTGCTTGCGGCGACCTCGTTACTCGCCGTGGAAATATTCGGCAGTGCGCAAACTGTTATAACTCCGGGCGATCTGTCCGTAGAGGGCTGGATAGCCGCGGGTGAAAAGCTTAATATGCAGGATTATGCGTATGGCGCCGAGGAATTTCACGGGGCGCTTTCCGACCTTAAAAATGCAAAATTTGATTACGAAAATGCAGAAAAACCCGAATATTCCGCCATCAGCGCGCTGAAAACGGCGTGGGACGGCTTAAAATATGAAAAAAAGAGTGAAAAACCGCTTTTCAAGGGAAAAACCTTTACAAAGCAAAGCACGTTTTCGCTTGAAAGCTATGATTATAAAAACGGCGAAACATCGTATATCGCACTGAATGACTACAGCAAAATAAGCTTTACCGTTTCAACCGCGGGAACGGGCGAATACGGTAACTCGGTAGATTTGCAGGTAGTGGATAAAAACGGCAAAAAATCCGATACATGGTACGGCGCGGCGTGGGGCTCAAATTCAAAGGAGAGCTCGGTTGTGAAATATACTGCCGATATTATAACAAATACAAAGCTTAACGCCTTTGCAAGCTGCTCCGCGCTTTATTTCTCGCTTAATAATTACGGCGGAAAAACCTGCACCGTAAGCGATATTTACGGCTACCGCCGCCTGACGCCCGCATATCCTGCCGGAAGTGAAGGCTTTAACCTTTCGGAATGGATAGCGGCGGCAAAAGCGCTTGATATTTCCGAATGCACAGAGGGCACGGAAGAGTTTAAAAACGCAATTAAAACCGCCGAAATTGCAAGATATGTAATGAACGGCGGAAAAGCATCCGATTATGAGGCGCTCATTGCCCTGCGCGAGGCATGGCAGGGGCTCGGAAAGGAGCAGCGCGAGGAAACATCCCTTATAAACGAAACAACCGACATACCGACAAACGGCGGATTTTCCGTTGCATTTTTAAAACCCGCCGACCTTAAAAAATACGGCAAATTTGAAATAGCGGTAAGCTGTAAGGATTACAGATCGGATAAATACAGCTACGGCGTTTCACTGAACTTCCAGTTCAATAAATCATCGGGCGGATATTACGAGGCAAAATACGTCTGGTTTAACGCCAATAACGAGGAAAGCGTAAAAACCGTTACCTCCGAGGCGCTTGCGGGCGAGACCGAAAAAACGGTTGTAACCTCCGTTAAGGTTCAGGGCGCAAAGGCATACCCGCTGCCCATTACCGTAAAGGGAATATACGGGTATTACTACGCCTACGCGTCTCTACCCGAAAAAAGCGACGGCTTTACGCTTGCCGATTGGATAGCGGCGGCAAAGGCGCTTGATATTTCGGGCTATACCGTAGGAACGGAAGAATTTACTAAGGCGCTTAATTCCGCCATAGCGGCGCAAAGCGGAATTTCCGAGAAAGAGGCGCAGGCAATAGCCGACCTCACCGCTGCCTGGAACAATATGAAAAAGACCGAAAAGCAGGGACTGCTTAAAGAGCCTAAAACCGAAATTCCCACAACGGGCGGTTTTTCCGCCGCCTTTAAGGAAAAAATAGACCTTGAAAATTACGAAAAACTTGACTTTGTTGCCGATTGCCGCAATTATGCAAATACAACCGGCGGTATTTCGGTGAATTTTCAAATGAATAAAGCTGCGGGCGGATATTATGAAGTAAAATACAAATGGTTCAATGCGAAAAAAGAGGAAGCTACCGTTTCGGTTGAAACCGCCGCGCTTGTGGGAAACGCCGCAAGGGCGGTTTGCTCGTCGGTTAAAATTCAGGGCGCGCAAAGCTACACAATGCCCATTACCCTGAAAGAGGTTTACGGCTATAAGCGCGTATCACCCGCAATGCCCGAAAACGCCGGCGGAATGACCCTAAAGCAGTGGATAGCGGCGGCAAAGGCGCTTGATACCGTCGATTATTCAAATACCGAGGAATTTTCAGCCGCTGTTGCCGCGGCGGAGAAAATACAGACCGAGCTTGACGGCGAAAAGCACGAAGAAGAACCCGAAAAGCCCGTTGACTACGCCGCGCGCAAGGCAAAGGCATATGACGAATTAAAACTCTGCCTTTCGGCATATAAGTCCGCCTGGAAAAATCTGCGTATAAAGGAGCAGTGGGTGTTGGCGGTGCCGTTGAACGCCAAAGCCAATACCGAAAATGACGATATTCCGTCGGAGTTCGGCGATTACGCGGTATATAACGGCGTTGAAAAAACCTCAAAATATAATTATAAGCTGGTAAACAGGGATATTGTGGGCATAGATAAGCTTGAAATACACCTGCGCGCCGTAAATAAGGAAGGCGATAAGCTTAAAAGCCCGAGTAAAAACTCCTTTATGCTGCAGGTCAATTCCGAGGAGAACGGCAGGAGCGATGTTTGGAGCTATGTTTCGGGCACGGCATACACAAAGGTATACATAACAAACAACGCAAAGTCCGCCCTTTGGAAATACACCGAAATAGGCTCTGACCCGCTTTCGGGGCTGTCGTTTATGAGCGGATATAACACGAAATCAAGCCTTGTTTGCGATGAGCTTACCCTCGGAACAATATACGGTATACGTTATAAGTCGGTGGCGTACCCCAAGGGCGCAGCCGAAGAAAAATCGGGTGCGGATAACACGGCTTTAAGGGCGGTGGTATCGCACGGGAGGAAATTCAAGAGCGAGGACTTCTCGGTTGCTTCATGGAAGCCCTTTAAAAAGGCGCTTGCCCAGGCTGACGCGGTGCTGAACGACGTTACCGCAGCGCAGGAAACCGTAAATTCGGCGCGCGAAAAGCTGCTTGCGGCATGGGGTAACCTTGTGTATTATCAAAGAGTACCGCTGTTTGATGTTGCCGAAAATTTGGAATGGGGACTCGAATACGCCGATAACTTGGTTTACCCGCAGTATGTAAGCGTTTCGGATAAAACGCTGCCGGCAGGTCTTACCTCGTATGTAAAAATGACCGATGTTCCCGCGAAGTGGCATAAATTGGCTTTCAAGCAGATAACGAATAAGGACGCCTCGCGCTTTGATTACATTGAGTTTTATATGCGCAGCACCGAAAAGCTTTCGCGCGGTGAAAGCGGCTGCTTTTATTTGCAGATAAACAGCACATATGAGCTGTGGACGGGATTTACCGCAAGCAACGGTAAATGGGGGCAGTGCTTAGCGCCGCTCGGCAAATTTACAAGCCGACTTGACAAAACCGTAAAGTTTATGGAAAAATCGGGCAAGATAGGCGCAATTTCTTTCAGCCTTTCAAGCGGCGCTTCGGGAGATATTGACATTTCCTCCGCCAACCTTGTGCGCTGCATTAAGGTTGAGGCGGGCAAAGACCCCGTAACGGAGGACGGCGGAAATACTATAAGCGTTATAGGCGAGGATTACAGCACCGACGTTTTTGATTGCCGCTATGAGCCGGCAGACGACGGCGAGGCGTTCTCGGTGCAGAATACCGCTAAGCCCGCAAAGAAAAACGAGGATTTGAAAAAAGGCTCGGGCGCTTTAACGGTAATTATAATAATAGGCGGCGTTTTGCTTGCGGGATCAGCCGCAGCGGGAGTATTTTATTACGGAAAAAAACGGGGGAATAAAAAATGAAAAGATTGATTTCTTTGGCGCTTGCCGTGCTTACGCTTATTGCGGCGGCGGGCTGCAATAAGGGCGGCACAAGCTCCGTTTCCTCCGAAATAACGCCTGTAAAAAAGGAGACGGTTTATAAGGATATATCCCTTACGCTCAATTCCGAAAATCCCTTAAAGGGCAGCGGCAGAATTACAGATGTGGCTTGTCTTACAAAAATGCCGCGCACAGGCAAAAAATTAGAGTTAGAGCTGCATATTTCCGACCTTACGGGCAATATGTTCGACCCTGCCGAAAACGCCGTGGACCTTGAAATGAAAAGCCCCGACGGCGAAACGCTTACCGCACCCGCGTTTTTCTACCGTGCCTACGGCTGGTCGGAGGCGGGGCGCGTGGGTCTGCCGCTTGAAAACACGGATTCATTCAGATTGCGTGTAACTCCGCCCTCTGCGGGTACATGGGAGTATAAAATCACCTTTACCGAAAAGGGCGAAATTAAGGATACCGTTTCGGGCATCATAAATATTTACGAAAGCAAGCCTGCGGCGAACGATAAAGGGTTTATATATGTAGATAAGAAAAACCCGTATTTCTTCTCCTTTGAAAACGGAGAGATATATCAGCCGATAGGGCATAACGTTTGTTGGAACAACACAAGCGCATCAAGCTACGACTGGATATTCTATTCCGATTCCGTAAAGAAAATTGCGGAAAACGGCGGAAACTATATGCGTATGTGGATGGCGCAGTACGACCTTACCCTTTATTCAAGCGGCGGGAAAACCAATGATTTCACCGAAAACCTGAATAAAGCGGCGGCGCTTGACCGACTGTTTGATACCTGCGCGGAAAACGGCGTTTACATTACCATGACCCTTTATCATCACGGTCAGTTTATGGATAGCGGCAGCGACGCCTGCTGGGGCAGTATGCCGTTTAAATACGGTAAAAAATACGGCTATTTGAAAACTGCGGGGGATTTCTGGAAGGATGAACACGCAATTGCGGACGCTAAGTGCTACATAAGGTATATGATAGCCCGCTACGGCTATTCAAAAAATATTCTCAACTGGGAGCTTTGCAACGAAATAAGCACCTGCACGGGTGATGGATCCGATATTCGCGCGTGGTGTGCGGAAATGTGCGATTACATTCGCAAAACAGACGCGAATAACCATATGATCTCGGTAAGCTCCGCCAAATACGACGACCCCATAATATTTGATAAGCTTTTTGATTTTATAAATGTGCACTGGTACGGCTATGCCTCGCTTGAGCAGTATCTTACAAAGCTTTCAAGCTATACGATTATGTATAATAAGCCCGTTTTTGCATCTGAGCTTGGAATAAGCTGGGACGAGGCGATTGTAAACGAAACGGTAATGCACCAGCAAATATGGTCATGCGCCATGGGGCTTTCCTGCGGTGCGGCGGCAAGCTGGTACTGGGAGCAGATAGACGCAATACCCGAAAACGGCGGCTACAAGCAGTATAAGCCGTTAAGCGATTTCCTCGGCAGAATGGATCTGCTCGGCAAAAGGTATTATTCGGTGCTTAAATCAAGCTCGTCTCTGACACATGAAAACGTTTCCGTTTGCGGTTATCGCTCGGATACCGACGCATACGCCTGGTTTTACGATACCGATTATAATTATCAGTCGGTCACGGCTGAAACACGCTCGGGAGTATCGGCTTCGTTAAAGCTTAACGCCGGGAAATATAAAATTGAGTGGATAGACCCATGGACGGGCAGCACGGTAAAAGAGGAAAGCGCAGACCACTCGGGCGGTATGCTGAAAGTAAACGTGCCCGATTTTACCCGCGATATAGCCGTGGCGGTAAGTCCCGAATAAAAAATGCCGCATCGGATATTACCGAAAACCCGTGCGGGGCTTAGGAGGAAAAATGAACAGTCAAATATTAAAGCGCGCAAACGAAATGCTTGCCGAAATGTCCTTAAAGGATAAAATAGGGCAGCTGACCCAAATAGGCTTTAACATAAAGGATATAGAGGGCGTAAAACAGCTTATACGCGAAAGACGCCCCGGCTCTATGATAGTAGGCAACACGCAGTTTGCCGGCAATGAGGACGGTCAGTGCAGAACTACCCTCAGCCTGCTTAATGAAATTCAGGAATTTGCAATGCAGGAAATAGGCGTGCCTATGCTTTTCGGAAAGGACGTAATACACGGGCATAAAACCGTGTATCCCATTCCGCTTGCCATGGCGGCGTCCTTTAATGAGGATTTTATTAAAAAGGCGTATGAATACACAAGGTTAGAGGCTGTTAACGACGGCTTGCACTGGGCTTTTACGCCCATGCTCGACGTTTCGCACGACCCGCGCTGGGGCAGAATAATAGAAAGCCCCGGCGAAGACCCGTATATAGGCGAACGGTTCTCCGCAGCGGTTGTAAGCGGCTTGCAGGGGAACGATATTTCGGATAAAAGAACAATGCTTGCCTGCGCTAAGCACTATATAGCCTACAGCCTTGCAGAGGGCGGCAGAGATTACCACCGCGCCGAGGTATCGGATTATAATTTGCGCAATTATTATCTTAAACCGTTCCGTGCGGCAATAAAGGCGGGGGTTAAAACCGTTATGTCCTCTTTCAACGAGGTGAGCGGGCAGCCCGTAACATCAAGCCGCTATTTGCTGACCGACGTTTTAAGGGGCGAGCTCGGCTTTGAAGGGTTTGTGGTAAGCGATTATGCCTCTATAAAGCAGCTTATAGGTCAGGGCGTTGCAAAGGATAAGGAGGACTGCGCCCGCCTTGCCATAAACGCGGGGCTTGATATGGATATGGCTTCCTACTATTATTCCGATTATCTTGAAGAGCTTGTAAAAAACGGCACTGTAGAGGAAAGCACCATTGACGATTCCGTGCGCAGAATATTATGCGTTAAGCTTGAAAAGGGGCTGTTTGAGCATCCGAGCGTTACACCTATTGCGGTTGACCGCAGAGAGCACCAAAGCTTTGCAAGAGAGTTTGCGGGCGAATGCATGGTGCTGCTTAAAAACAAAAATTCGGTGCTGCCGCTTAAAAAGGAAAGCAATGTTGCGGTGTACGGTCCTTTGAAGGATGAAAAACGGGCGATTTTAGGCTCATGGACCATTGATTTTGATATTGAACGCTCCGTTTCGGTTATAGACGGCATACGAAATGTCTGCCGCGGCGATGTTGTCATCTCGGCACTGCCCGAGGAAATGCGTTTCAGAAGTCAGTTTTGCGACGCGGTTATTTTAGTGCTCGGCGAGAGCAACGCCGTAACGGGCGAGGCGAGAAGTCTGAGCAATATTGAAATGAGCGACGCGCAAAAGGAATATGTATTATCGGCGCACAGGCTTGGCAAGCCGGTTATCGGGGTATTGTGCTACGGAAGACCCGTGGCGCTTGAAAGCATAGAACCGTATTTCGACGCAATTCTTTATTCGTGGCACTGCGGCAGTGAAACGGGAAACGCAGCGGCTGATATTCTGTTCGGCGATGTAAACCCGAGCGGCAAGCTTACCGCCACAATGCCGCGCGTGGTGGGGCAAGTGCCTATTTACTATAACTCGGGCCGCGTGAGTATGGATGTTAACGGATATTACGGTCTTATGTACGATACAACTACCGTTCGCAATTATGAGGATTGCCGTTCAGACCCCATGTACCCGTTCGGCTACGGGCTTAGCTTTACCGAATTTGAATACTCCGTACCCGCAGCGGAGAGAGACGCAATAACGCTTGAAGAAATTAACGGCGGCGGGCAATTTGTTATTTCGGTAAATATTAAAAACGCAGGCAGGGTTGACGGAAAGGAAACGGCGCAGTGCTACATAAGGGACTGCTGCGCGAGTATGTCAAGACCCATACGCGAGCTTAA
Source organism: uncultured Eubacteriales bacterium (assembly GCA_934486705.1). Taxonomy (GTDB): domain Bacteria; phylum Bacillota; class Clostridia; order Oscillospirales; family Acutalibacteraceae; genus UBA737. The sequence goes on along the minus strand of CAKSQS010000010.1, from coordinate 56,400 downwards.
GGGCTTTGAAAAGGTATTTATAAAAGCGGGAAAAACAGCCGAGGTGAAATTCCGCCTTGGAAAAGAGGAGCTTGCGTTTTATAACGCAAAGGGCGAATTCTGCGTTGAAAAGGGCGAGTTTGACATATTCGTGGGCAAAAACTGCTTAGATGTGCAAAAGCTTAAAATTTCCGTTATTTAAAAGGGGGAAGCAGTGATATGACGGCTCTTATAAAAAGCATCAGGCTTATAACCGAAAATCCCGAGATAAACCGCAAAATTGAATTTGAGCTTGTATGTCCCGAAATTAAGGGGGATTTTTATGACCCCGAGAGCGTACGCATAGTCTTGAATTACGGCACAGAGCACGGGAATACAGGCTTTGCCGACGCGTTTTACATAGGCGGCGGGCGCTTTCTTATAAGGCTTTCGGTTTCGGCGGCAGGGGAGTACCGCGGGGAAATAACGGTAATTTTAAACGGTACAGAAGCCGAAAAAAGACAGCTTGCATTCAGCGTTGCCGACAGTGAAAATAAGCGCGGAGTGCTTTCCGTAGAGCCTGTAAACCGCCGCACCTTCATTTTTGAAAACGGCGAGGTATTTAACGCCATAGGTCATAATCTTGCCTGGGGCGATAAATCGCAGCCGTGTGAGTATTACAGGGAGATTTGCGAAAAGCTGCACAGGCATGGTGCTGATTGGACGCGGCTTTGGCTTACAACCGAATGGTTTTTGAGCCTGATTGCAAAAAACGCCGCACCAGCCGATTTTTCGGCTGCGCTTAATGCTGCCGAAACGCTGGACGGAATAATGGAAATATTCGAGCAATACGGTATATACGTTCAGGCGGTTTTGTTTAACCATTCCAATTTAAAGGAAAAAACAGGTCCGGTTACCGAACGCAACTGGCACGATTTCAGCTTTAACGCCGCAACAAACGGCGGCTATCTTGAAAAGCCCGCCGATTTTTTCATCGACGAACGCGCAAAGCGGGATGTGAAAAAATATCTGCGCTATGTTGTTTCGCGATGGGGGTATTCCTGCAATATTTTATGCTACGAGCTTTTTAACGAGGCGGGCGCGGCAGAGGGTAACAGCGCGGATATTGCCGCATGGCACCGTGAAATGGCGGAATACCTGCGCAAAACGGATGCAAGGGGACATATGGTAACCACAAGCTCCTCAACGCCTGTTTATCCCTTAATTTACGATGACGCTTTTGATTTTATAAACCACCACCGCTACGGTAATATTTCAAATGTGTACCAGATAATATCGGACGTTGCGTGGTGCGCAAAATGCTACGGTAAGCCGGTTCTGCTTTCCGAGTGCGGCGCCGCATGGACAGCGGATTCGGCTGTGGACAGAACGGTAATACACCAGCATATATGGGCGGGGCTTATGTGCGGCAGCGCGGGAACGGGCTGCCAGTGGTACTGGGAGAAAATTGACGCTCTGCCGAATGAAGAGGGGTATATTGATTATCTTTACGCCGCCGAATTTGCAAAAAGAATACCGTGGAATCATATCGGGCACAGGTCTGTAACGGGGGAAGACGTATTTCTTGACCCGAAAAAGGCAAATGCGCTGGGGTATGTAAATACCGATTATGCCTATTTGTGGCTTTATGACCCCGCGTATACCTTTACATACCGCACAAACGGCGCGGCGGGCGATACCGAGCTTACCCTGAGGATTGAAAACGGCGATTACCGCGTTTTGCGCTACAACACCGAAAACGGTGAATTTTCAAAGCCCGAAATTTTTAAAGTGACCGACGGTACACTGACCCTTTATGTGCCCGAGTTCCGTCACGATATTGCACTGTGTGCGGAAAGAGTGGAAAAATGTTGAGAAGACTTTTAAAAGCAGTACCGAATATAATACTTTCCTTAATTTTGGCGCTTTCCGTTATGCCGGCTGTCTCGGCAGAAACCGACTCTTCGGAAAACGCGCTTTCGGCATGGATATCTTTAGCGGACAGCCTGCTTGCCGAAAAGCGCAACTATATATCGGGCAAGGCGGAGTTTTTAAACGCGCTTGATAATGCAAAAAACGGCGGAAAGGCTGCAAATGTGCTGATTTCCGAATTAAAGGAAAAATGGACGCAGCTTATCTATACCGTGCAAACACAGGCTCAAATTCCGCTTAGCGCGGTTAAGAATAATTTGGGGGTTACAGCCCTCGGTACGCATTATTCCCGCACAAGCGCGGTGCAGCCGCAGTTTGAATGGCAGATAGGCGCGGCGGACGCATCATATTGGGATAATGTTGAAAGCGTAAGCTATTATATGAGCGGGTACAAAACCGGCAAGCCGAGCGAAAATGTAACCCCCAACTGGGGCACGCTCACACTTCGCCTGTCGGACGGCAGCTACGGCGAGCTTGAAAATTCGGGTGGTAAATACGATTTTTTCAAGGTTAACGGTTCTATAAAGCGCACACCCATGCAAATTACCGTTACGGGCGATTATTTCAGATATGTTGCGGCAAACGGCGGAAAGGGAATAAGCGCGCTCATTTTTAAGCTCGGAACGGGTTCGACTGCAGAAAACACGCTTACCGCAGGCTCGCTTTTCATAACGCGCAGCTACACAGAGCTTTTGCCCGCAGAGCCGGCAACGGCTGATGTAAAAAGCGGTTTGGTAAGATACGGAACACCGTGTATAATAAGCGTTCCCACGGGCACAAGGGCTTACTGCACGACCGACGGCACTGCGCCTACCGTATATTCCGAGCAAATTACAAACGGTGAGAAAATTATAATAACCAAGCCGTCGCTTAAAATTTTATCGGTATCGGACGGAAGAGCCGACGCGGTAATATCCTACGATTTTGAGCTTTCGGCGGTGAACCGCGCTGAGCTGCTGCGGCGTATTGCGGCAATTACGGGCGATACGTCGGCTTATGAAAATTTAAGCGACATACGCCTTGCGGCGCGCGCCGCGCTTATACCGCAGGGAACGCAAAGCGAGGCGGAATACTCGGATTTTTGCAATTTGTGCGATAGCTTTGCGGCAGTAAGCGGCGAAAAAATGAACTCCGCCGACCTTAAAGCCTTTTTGGCGGCTGCAGCGCCGAAAACCGATTTTACCCGTTTGACCGATACGGAAATTACGGAAAAAATAAAAAATTGGGATACATCCGCATTATCGGCGGAGCTTAAAAAAGAATATGCCATAATCAGCGAATTTTTGTATAAGGCACAGACCGTGGCGCTTAAAAGCACGGCGAACGGCGCTTTATTTATCGATAACGCCTTTGCGAAGGCGGGGGAAACGGTTACCGTACGCGTTTGCCCCGACAGCGGCTACCGCTTAAAAAACGGAACGCTTTTAGTGTATGTAAACGGCGTTGCCGCAGCAGTGCCGCAGCGCGTAGGTATGCGGGAAAACACGGCGATTACCGATTTATTTGAGTTTACCGTACCGAGCGGCGAAAATATTTCTGTGGGGGCGGTGTTTGAAAAAACCGACGCTTCCCCCGTGGGGCATATAGGCAGAGCCAAGCGCGAGCACTATTCGGGCGGCAGCGACGCGCTGCGGGTAATTAACCGCTGTTACTTAAACGGCGATATTACCGCCTACGGAATAATTATTGCCTCCGCGGATTCGTTTATAAGCTCGGGCGCGGATAATTTCGATTTGAATTATACCGGCAAAATGACCCGCGCAGACAGCCGCGACAGCAATTTCGTTTTGTACGACCGCTGCAATGATTACGTTGATTTTTCCGCTGCGGTGGTTTATTCGGAAAATTCGCCCAATAAGAAAAAGAACATTATATCCCGCGCCTACGCGGTGGATAAGAACGGCGAAATTTATTATTCGGAGCTGCTTGTCTGCTCATTTGAAGACCCGTCGAACGCCTGCCTTTCATCAGATCGCCTGATATACGGCGATCCCGCGGGGAATGCGGGGCATATACTTTCGGTTTCGGCAGCGGAAAGCAATATTATTGCAAACGAAAAAACCGAATTGACCTTTGATATTGCGGATTCCTTTGAAAACCCGTACGATTCAGAGGCGGTAAGCCTTAATATGGCCCTCACCGGACCAAACGGTGAAAAGCTTAACGTATTCGGGTTTTATTCGGAGGATTACACTCTGCACCCCGATAATAATATAACGCCGAACGGCGCGTCGCACTGGGCTGTTCGTTTTTCGCTGCCCTCGGGCGGGCTTTGGCGGTTTGATACGGCGCTTTCGGTTGACGGTAAGACCGTAGATACGCTCGGCGGCTGTATTGAAGCGGGCGAAAACGCAAAGGGCGACAGGTCGGTAAAGGTTTCCGAAAAAAACAGTACGCGGTTCGCTTTGCGTAACGGAGATAGCTTTACGCCGATAGGTATAAACGTCGGGTGGCAAAAAAGCTTTGCGGAATATGCCGAATATGTGAACGAAACAGCTTTAAACGGCGGAAATTATATGCGGATATGGTTATCGCAATTCGGGCTTTCCTTAATGAAAAAGGAAAACGCGCCGAACGATTTTTCCGGCGGAGCGAGCGACGCCGCCGCAATAGACGCCTTAGTGGAGCTTTGCGAGGAGCGCGGGGTATATCTGCAAGCGGCGCTTTTCTACCACGGTGCGTTTTCGACCGACGGTACTGACGCGGCGTGGCGCGATAATCCGTTTAATATTATAAGGAACGGCTATCTTTCCTCGCCCGAGCTTTTCTGGACAGATACGCAGGCGCGGGCAGATACGAAGAATTACATTCGCTATATACTTGCCCGTTGGGGGTATTCCCGCAGCATTTTTTCATTGGAGCTTTGCAACGAAATAACCTCGGCAGACGGAGAAAACGGCGATATAAAGGCATGGTGCGAGGAAATGACCGCCTACATACGCGCAAACGACCCTTACGGACGTATGGTTTCTGTAAGCACGGCAAGTATGAATAATACCTTGCCTACGGACGACTGTTTTGATTTTATAAACGTGCATACATACCGCTACTCATCTGTATCTGCGCTTGAAAATCAGGTTAAAAAACTTGCAAACGATTATAAAAAGCCGGTATTTATTACCGAAATAGGTATAGACTATGCCGATGAGATTATAAATGCCGATATATTCAATCAGCAGAATTGGATGGGCGTAATGTCAAGCGCGGGCGTCGGCGTTTCGTGGTATTGGGAAAAGATATTAGGCGGCGTAATGCTTGAAAGACTTTCGTTTTTAAGCGATTTTACAGCTAATATTCCATTTGAAAGCGGCGCTGTCGGCGTTTCCTGCACACTTAACAGCACTGCCGTGAAGGCAATGGGCTATGCGACCGATAAGAGCGCCCGTATATGGGTGTATGACAGCGAAAGCATTATCACCTATACCTACAGAGAGCCCGATATTAAAAATCGCAGCGGAATAAAAATAACCGTACCGCTTGCAAACGGCACATACGCCTATAAGGTGTATGATACCGCTGCGGGCAGCATTAAGGGCAGCGGAACTGTGAAATCGGTAAACGGAGCAGCTACCGTAACCCTGCCCGAGTGGAGCAAAAGCGTCGCCGTTGAAATAGGCTGATTTACGCACACGGTGAAAGCATACAGAAGAAAAGAGGAAAAATTATGAGTATAAAAATAATAGGCGAAGGTCTTCCGAATATTCCGTGGGAGGAGAGAAGCGGTAAAAGCGACGGTCTGCCGCTTTGGCGTTATTCAAAGAACCCGATTGTGGGGTGGAATCCCACACCCTCGGCGGCGCGTATTTTCAACAGTGCCGTTTTACCGTATAAGGGCGGCTTTATAGGCGTATTCCGCGCCGATTCAAAGCATATAAATCCATCCCTGCACGTGGGCCGCAGTAAGGACGGCATTAACTGGGAGTTTGAGGACGCGCCGATTTCCTGGGTGGATGAGGACGGAAAGCCCTATAACCACGAAATTCATTCGTATGACCCAAGGCTTGTTGAAATGGACGGCAGGTATTATATTATCTGGTGTGTTGATTTTGCGGGCTGCCCCACCATAGGGCTTGGGTACACCGATGATTTCAAACGCTTTGTAAGGCTTGAAAATCCCTTTATACCCTTTAACCGCAACGGCGCGCTTTTCCCGCGAAAGGTCAATGATAAATACCTTATGTTAAGCCGCCCGAGTGACAGCGGCCACACGCCGTTCGGCGATATATTTTTAAGCGAAAGCCCCGACCTTAAATATTGGGGCAACCACCGCCTTGTTATGAAATCGGGGCTTAATTGGTGGCAGTCTACCAAAATCGGTGCAGGTCCTGCTCCGATAGAGACCGATAAGGGCTGGCTTATGCTTTACCACGGAGTTATAACCAATTGCAACGGCTATGTTTACAGTATAGGTGCTGCGCTGCTTGATATAGATAATCCCGCAAAGGTGCTTTTAAGAACCGATGATTATATTCTTACCCCGCAGGAAAATTACGAAACAAACGGCTTTGTGCCGAATGTTTGCTTCCCGTGCGCGGTTCTGACCGACGCCCCAACGGGCAGAATGGCGATTTATTACGGCGCTGCCGATACATACACCGCCTTGGCGTTTACAACGGCTGATGAGCTTTACGAATATATGCTTGCCCACAATAAGCTCGGCTGTAATGACGAAGAGGCGCTGAAATAAAAAAACGCCTAAAAATCGCGGTATTACGGTAGATTTTAAAAAAATTATATCTATTCATTTGACTAATTCGGGGTTATATGCTATAATTTCGGTATGGAAAAGTTGAATTTAATTATTGCGAAAAATTTATCGGAGCTAAGGCGGCAAAATAAGCTTACCCAGCTTGAGGTTGCCGAAAAGCTCAATTATTCCGACAAAGCGGTTTCTAAATGGGAGCAGGGCGAGTCTCTGCCGGGTATTGAGGTGCTTTATAAATTAGCTAAGCTTTACGGCGTCAGTATGGATTATATTGTAGGTGAGGAACAGGCAAAACCGACGCGCGTGACTTCGGGCGGACTTACCCAAAAAAGAAAACGCATAATAACGCTTTTATCGGTTCTCGGAGTGTGGCTGCTTGCCACCGTGTTTTATATCTTCTTCAATATTTTCGGCTCTTACGTTTTGTGGACTCTCTTTTGTTGGGCAGTACCCGCGTCGCTCGTGGTAGCTATTGTATTTGACGCGGTGTGGCATAAGCAAAGATTTTTATTTTTAATTATTTCCGCGCTTATCTGGTCGCTGCTTTTATGCTTCTGCCTGCAATTTGTGAATTATAACATATGGCTTATCTTAGGCATCGGCGTACCGCTGCAGGTGGCGGTGCTGCTTTGTGCGTGGCTTGTAAAATCGCCGCAAAAGGAGAATTAGGATGGTAAAGCTCGGTAACGATTGGGACGGAATTTTGGCAGACGAATGGGAAAAGCCCTATTACAGGCAGCTGCATGAATTTCTGAAAGCGGAATATTCAAAAACCCGCATATATCCCGATATGTATGATATTTTCAACGCGCTGAAATTTACTTCCTTTGCCGATACCCGCGCCGTTATAATAGGGCAAGACCCGTACCACGGACCGGGTCAGGCGCACGGACTTTGCTTTTCGGTAAAAAAGGGAGTGCCGCTGCCGCCATCGCTCGTTAATATATATAAGGAAATAATCGACGACTTAGGCGTTACAATGCCGCAGCACGGCGAGCTTACAGGTTGGGCAAGGCAGGGTGTGCTGCTCTTGAACACCGTGCTGACGGTCAGAGCGGGGCAGCCTAACAGCCATAAGGATAAAGGCTGGGAAATATTTACCGACAGAGTAATTTCCGAGCTTAACCGCAAGGAAACGCCCGTTGTTTTTCTACTTTGGGGCGCAAATGCCGAAAAGAAAGCGAGGGTAATTACCAACCCGATACATAAAAAGCTTATTACCGTGCACCCGAGCCCGCTTTCCGCTTACCGCGGATTTTTCGGCTGCCGCCATTTTTCAAAAGCAAATGAAATACTGAAAGCGAGCGGGCAGCCGCCTATCAAATGGGATGAACTTTAATTGTATATACTGAAAAATCGAACCCACAACAAAATTATCAGTTACTGATAATACCCCTCAGTCGCCTAAAGACGACAGCTCCCCTCTGTTTGCTGACGCAAAAGAAGGGAGCCTTTTTTATAACCTAACCGTTTTTTAAAATTAAAATCCGAGCAGCTTTGTACCGCTTTCTTCAAGAGCGGTTCTTTTTTTATTTGCGTCGTCCTCCGTTGCGCCTACAGAGCCGATATAAAGCTTGATCTTAGGCTCTGTACCCGACGGGCGCACTATAAGCGAGCTGCCGTCCGCCATATAATAGCAAAGAACGTTTGAAACCGGCAGTGTAATTTTGCTTTCCGTTCCGTTTTCAAGGTTGCGGCTTAGCGATTTTTCGTAATCGTCCGCTCTTATAACCTTTTCGCCCGCTATTTCTGCCGGGGTTTCGCTCCGCAGGGTATCCATTATTCCCGCAATGCGTTTCATACCGCTTTCGCCTTCGCAGGTAAAGCTCTTTTGAGAGCAGAAGTAATAGCCGTATTTTTTATAAAGCCTGTCTAAAACATCGGTAAGCAAAAGCCCCTTCGCCTTATAAAAGGCTACCATTTCGCAAATAAGCATCGAGGCGATAACCGCGTCCTTATCACGGACGTATGTGCCGCCCAAATAGCCGTAGCTTTCTTCAAAGCCGAACACAAAGCGGTTTTCCTCGCCCTTTTCTTCAAGCTGCGTTATCTGCTCGCCTATAAACTTAAAGCCGGTAAGAACATCGCGTAGCTCGCAGCCGTAGTCGGCGGCAATTTTTCTGCAAAGCTCGGTTGTAACAATGGTTTTAACGGCAATGGGGTTTTTAGGTAACGTGCCGTTTGCCTTGCGGCGGGAAAGCACGAAATCAAGCAGCAGCGCGCCCACGTCGTTACCGGAGAGCAGCTTGTAATCGTCGCCCGTATTTACCGCAATACCCACGCGGTCGCAATCGGGGTCGGTTGCAAGGAGCAAATCGGGCTTTACGGTTTCGGCAAGCTTTAAGGCGCACTCAAACGCCTGGCGAATCTCGGGGTTGGGGTAGGGGGCAGTGGGGAAATTGCCGTTAGGCAGCTCCTGCTCGGGAACAACCGTTACGTTTTCAACGCCGATTTTGCTTAGAATACTTCTAACGGGCTTATTTCCGCTGCCGTGCAGGGGGGTATATATAACCTTAAGCGATTTAACGTCCGCCTCGGGTGCAACGCGGCAGGCAAGAACGCAATTGAGATAATCCTCAATAACGTCGTCGCCTATAAATTCAATTTTCCCGTCTTTAACGGCGGTATCAAAATCGACTGTTTTCACTTCGTCGAAAATATCAACCTTATTCATTATTGAAAGCACGTAATCGGCGGCTTCAAGCCCTAACTGGCAGCCGTCCGGTCCGTATGCCTTGTAGCCGTTGTATTTGGCGGGGTTATGGCTGGCGGTTACTACCACGCCCGCGTCGCACCCGAGCCTACGCACGGCGTATGAAAGCATGGGGGTGGGCATAAGCTCTTTATATATATAAACCTTTATGCCGTTTGCAGCGAATACCGACGCCGCAGTGTGCGCGAAAAGCTCGCTTTTAATGCGGCTGTCGTAAGCAACGGCGATTTTGCCGTTCTGCTTTACCGAGTTTACATACGCCGCAAGACCTTGCGAAGCCTTGCCGACGGTGTATATGTTCATTCGGTTTGTGCCCGCGCCGATAACGCCGCGAAGTCCGCCCGTGCCGAACTCAAGATCTTTATAAAATGCGTCGGATATTGCCGCCTCGCCACCCTTAATGGAATCAAGCTCTTTTACAAGGTCGGGGTCGCCGACTGCTTTTTTACACCATAGCTGATATTTTTCGTTAACCATATGGCACACTCCTTATAATTGCTATGGGTATATTATAACAAATTTTTTCGGCGATAACAAGTACTAATAGAATTTTTTGTATTTTATACATTAAAAATCTTAAATTCCGCCGCCCGAAACTTCCGTTTATTGCGATTAAAATGTAACGTATTTTATTCTTAATAATTATGCACTTGCATATTAAAGCAAAATCAAATATAATAGGTGTATTAAATACACAGGGGAGTGTGCGCCTTGCGACGCCTTTTGGCAAAGACGGCGGACTTTATTCGCGAATCGGATAAAATACTGCTTATAATATGCATTTTTACAAGCCTTTACGGCTGTGCGGCGGTTTTTTCCGCCACCCATTACAGAGCGACCTATCGCCCGTTTCTCATTCAGTTTATCTGTTTTGCGGCGGGGGTTGTTGCAGCGCTTATAATTTCGGCGGTCGATTATTCAAAAATTCTGCGCTACTGGTATCTTGCGGCGGCGCTCGGTGTAATTCCCGTTATACTCACATTTTTTATAGGCTTTGCGCCCGAGGGGACGGACGATAAAGCGTGGCTTGATTTAGGCTTTACCACATTTCAGCCGGCGGAGCTTTTAAAAATATGCTTTGTTATAACCTTCAGCGCGCACATAAGCGCGGTAAAGCCCAATATAAACAAGCTTAAATACTTAATACCCGTTTGCCTGCACGGGGCTTTCCCGGTTTTACTTATACACTTTCAGGGCGACGACGGTACGGCGCTTGTTTTTGCGGTTATGGTTGTGTTTATGCTTTGGGCGGCGGGCGTTTCCAAAAAATATTTTTTGGCTATGATACCCGTAATTTTAATTGCCGCGCCTATTGTTTATTTCTTTGTTATGAATGACGATCAGCGGGACAGGCTTACCGCAATTTTCAGCATTTTGGACTTTAAGGCGGCGGCAAAGCGCGACCCGAGCGAGCAATGGCCCACATATCAGCAGTGGCGCGGCAGAACCGCCCTTGCAAACGGCGGCTTTGCGGGGCAGGGCTTTTTAAACGGCGATTTCACACAAAACGGCATTGTGCCCTACGGCTTTAACGATTTTATTTTCGTAAGCATAGGCGAGGAGTTCGGCTTTTTGGGCTGTATGGCGGTAATTCTGCTGCTCGGCGGCATCTGCTTCAGGTGCTTGCAAATAGCGCGGCTTTCAAAAAAGGACAGCGGAAAGCTTATTTGCGTGGGAATTTTTGCAATGATTTTTACCCAAGCGGTAATAAATATAGGTATGTGCACGTCGGTCCTGCCGGTTATAGGCATAACCCTGCCGTTTTTCAGCGCGGGCGGAACTTCGCTATTCTGCCTTTATTTCGGCATAGGGCTTGTGCTTAACGTCTATCTGCACCGCAATTCAAGAACTATATATTTACACGATAATTTGAAATGATTTCCTTGCATAGCAATATTTGTCTATAAAATACAATATATTTTACTTGATAAAATTTACGGGAATTTGTAAAATTAGAATATAAAATAATGTTGTGTGAAAAGGGGCATTTTTATGATTCGCGTAACTGTTTATAATGAATTTCTGCATGAAAAAACCGAAGACATTGTAAAGCAAATATATCCCGACGGAATACATAACGCTCTTAAAGAGCAGCTGACGGATGATGAAATCACGGTCAAAACCGTAACGCTTGATAATGTTGAGGATATTACCGACGAATTACTCGGCAATACAGACGTGCTTTTGTGGTGGGGGCATATAGCGCACGATAAAGTGCCCGATGAAGTAGCCGCTCGTGTTCAGAAAGCCGTAGTTGCGGGTATGGGCGCGGTATTTCTTCATTCCGCGCACCATTCAAAGCCTTTTAAGTTGCTTATGGGCACGCCCTGCTCGCTCGGCTGGCGTGAGGACGGCGACCGTGAGTATGTTTGGGTCTGTGACCCATCGCACCCGATAGCTGCGGGCATTGACCGTTACATAAAGTTAGAGCATGAGGAAACCTATTCCGAGCCTTTCAGCATACCCGAGCCCGATAAGCTTATATTTATAGGCAGCTACGAGGGCGGCGAGGTTATGCGTGCGGGCTGTTGCTACAGGCGCGGCTACGGTAAGATATTCTATTTCCAGCCGGGGCACGAAAGCTACCCGACCTACCGTAACCCACAGATAATTCGTGTTATTAAAAATGCAATTCATTGGGCATATAACGATTACCGCAAGGAAATCGATTGCCCGCATATTAAAAAAGTTGAGGAATGATACCCCTTATGAAAAAGAATTTTGCAGTTATAGGCTACGGCGGTCAGGGCGGCTGGCACACAAGGCAGATACTTGCAAGTGATGTTGCCGCACTTACCGGTATTTATGATATTGACCCGAAAAAAGCCGAGCTTGCCGAAAAAAACGGAATACACGCTTATGCTTCTTATGATGAGGTGCTGGCTGATACGGCGGTTGACGCGGTTGTAATAGCCGTGCCGAACGATTGCCACAAGGAGCTTGTTATAAAAGCGCTGGGCGCGGGCAAAAACGTTATTTGTGAAAAGCCGGTTGAAATGTCGGTTGCGGCGCTTGATGAAATGCTTGCCGCCGCCGATAAATCGGGCAAATTCTTCACCGTTCACCAGAACAGGCGGTGGGACGTTGACTTTTTGGCAATGAAGCAGATTGTAAATTCGGGCGAGATAGGCGAGCTTATAAACATTGAATCGAGAATACACGGCTCGCGCGGAATACCGAGCGACTGGCGCTGCCACAAGCCCTACGGCGGCGGAATGATACTCGACTGGGGCGTGCACCTTATCGACCAGATTTTACAGATAATAAAGGAAAAAATAGTAAGCGTTTACTGCACGGTTACCAATATCACGACCGACGAGGTGGACGACGGCTTTAAGCTTATCCTTTATTTTGAAAGCGGAAAAACCGCCTATATTGAGGTTGGTACATATAACTTTATTGCAATGCCGCGCTTTTATTTACAGTGCAAAAACGGCAGCGCAATTATTGAGGATTGGCAGAAAAAAGCACAGGTTGCGCGTATGAAAGCATGGAACGAAAAGGAAGTTCTGCCCGTGCAGACCGCTGCGGGAATTACCAAAACCATGGCACCGCGTGATGAAATCACACTTGATATGTATGAGGTGGAGCGCCCCGTAAGCGATGTACACGATTTTTACCGCAATTTCTGCGCCGTGCTTGATAAAAAAGCAGAGCCCGCAATTAAACACAGCGAGGTTCGCCGCGTTATGCAGGTTATGGAAGCGGCGTTTGAGTCCTCCGATAAAAAGCAGCGCATTGAGGTTAATATTTAATGCTTAACCTTTCTGTAGTGGGCACGAGCGGAATTACCGAAAAGTTTTTGTCCGCCGCGCGTAAAACAGGACGTTTCAAATTCAGAACCGTTTATTCGCGTACCGCCGAAAAGGGCAGGGCATTTGCCGAAAAGCAGGGCTTTGAGGGCTTTTGCACCGATATAAACGCATTAGCGACGGACAGTGCGACTAATGCTGTGTATATAGCCTCGCCCAATGCTTACCACTTTGCGCAAAGCAAGCTTTTTCTGCAAAACGGGAAAAATGTTTTTTGCGAAAAACCCATTGTAACAAATGCGGCGGAATATGACGAGCTTTTATGTCTTGCCGATAAAAACGGGCTTATTTACGCCGAGGCGATTATGAGCCGCCATTATAAAGGACGGGAAAAACTGCTTGAAGGGCTTTCGCAAATCGGAAATATTTCGGTTGCAAGAATAAATTTTTGTCAGCGTTCAAGCAGATATGACGCTTTTACGGCGGGCGAGCATATGAATATTTTCGATATGTCGCTCGGCGCGGGAACGCTTATGGATTTAGGCGTTTACTGCGTGTATGCGGCGGTTGATATGTTCGGTATGCCGAACAGCATTAAGGCGGCTGCCTCATTTTTTGAAAACGGCGCCGATAAATCAGGCTCCGCAATTTTTGGATATGACGGATTTACCGCTGTGCTGACCTACAGCAAGGCGGGGCAATCCGCCGCAGACTCCGAAATAGTGGGGGACAGCGGCGTTTTGAAAATCGGCTCTGTTTCGCAATACGGCGATATTTCGCTTGTGAAAAACAGCACCGAAACAACGCTTTCGGGTATGCCGAGCCGCGATGAAATAATGGGCGACGAGGCAATAAAATTTGCCGATTATATTGAAAACAGAAAAGAATTTTACGGCGATTATCGCACGGTATCGGCTCTTACGCACAATGTTCATACCTGTATGGACTTAATAAAGCAAAGCTCAGGCATTAAATATCCGAAAAAGGAGATTATTTTATGAAATTAGGAATTGTAAGCGCAATTTACGACGGCTTTACCTTTGAAGAGGCTGTTGAAAACGCCGTTCAGAACGGCTGCGAATGTATGGAAGTCGCCTGTTGGCCGCAGGGCAAGGCGGAAAGAAGATATGCGGGTGTAAGTCACATTGACGTGGATAATACCTCGCCCGAGTATATCGCCTATATAAAGGATTTCTGCGCGAAAAAGGGCATTGAAATTTCCTCACTCGCATTTTACCCCAACACTATGGACGGAGACCTTGAAAAACGCGAGGCAAACATTGCCCACCTTAAAAAGGTAATAAATATGAGCGCGCTTTTGGGCGTTAATATGGTTACAACCTTTATAGGCAGAGACCAGACTAAGACGGTGGAAGAAAACCTTGAGCTGTTTAAGGAAATTTGGCCGCCGATTATAAAGCTTGCCGAAGAAAAGGGCGTTAAGGTTGCAATTGAAAACTGCCCCATGCTTTTCGGCGCGGACCAATGGCCGGGCGGACAGAACCTGTTTACCACCCCGAGACTTTGGCGCAAAATGTTTGAGCTTTTACCCAGCGATAATTTCGGCATAAACTACGACCCGAGCCACTTTATTTGGCAGCATATAGATTACATAAAGCCGCTTTATGAATTTAAAGATAAAATATTCCACGTTCACTTTAAGGATATTAAGCTATTTAAAGACAGACTTGACGACGTGGGTATAATGGGCTATCCGCTTGATTTTATGAGCCCGAAGCTGCCGGGGCTCGGCGATGTTGACTGGGGCAAATATGTTTCCGCCCTTACCGATATAGGTTATGACGGCTACGCCTGCATTGAGGTTGAGGATAAAGCCTTTGAAAGCTCAAAGCAGCGCGTAATGGATTCCGTTGCGTTAAGCTGCCGCTATATGCGCCAGTTTGTAATATAAATTCGGCTTAAGCCTGAATATAACATTTTTTGGAGGAATAAAAAATGGCACTTGACATGAACAATTTCACAAGCAATCAAAACGAGCAGGGCGAGGTTAAAAGCGACCGCAAGCTGCGTATCGGTATAATCGGTACGGGCGGCATTGCAAACTCACACATCGACAGCTATAAAAAGCAGCCCGATGTTGAGGTAGTAGCCGGTGCTGACCTCGTTCCGGGTAAGGCTGAAAAGTTTTTTGAGGCTCATGAGGTTGAGGCTAAGGCATTTACCGATTACAAGGAAATGATTGATACCATGAACCTTGACGCGGTAAGCGTTTGCACCTACAACCGCACCCATGCGGAATGCACTATTTACGCGCTTGAACACGGTCTTCCGGTTCTTCTTGAAAAACCGATGACGGTTACTCTTGAAGAGGCTATCGCTATCCGCGAGGCTGAAAAGAAGAGCGGCAAAATCGTTTCGGTAGGCTTCCAGCCCCGTTTTGACGCTAATATGCAGATGATAAAGAAGATAGTTCAGTCGGGCGAGCTCGGCAGAATTTACTATGTTCAGACAGGCGGCGGCCGCAGACATGGTATTCCGGTAAGCTGGTCCGAAACCTTTATCGAGAACGATAAGGCGGGCCTCGGCGCTCTCGGCGATATCGGCTGCTACTCAATCGACCTCGTTATGAACGCTCTCGGTAACCCGAAGCCCTTGACCGTTACAGGTACTGCTACCGATTATTTCGGCACTACCCCCGAGGCTTATTCTCAGGTAGGCAAGCCGGAGTGCGCCAAGAAGTTCAGCGTTGATGATTTCGCGTCGGCTTATATCCGTCTTGAAGGCGGCATAATTCTCGACTTCCGCATTGCTTGGTATATGCACCTTGACACTCCCGGAGATACAATTATTATGGGTACTAAAGGCTCTCTTCGTATTCCTTCAACCGATTGCTGGAACGGCTCTTTCAATAAGCCTATGACCATTTATCACGATGTTGCAGGCGAGCCTGTTGAGACCGTTATTCCGCTTTTGCCCGCTACAACCGACCTATTTGACCGCAAGATTCGCTCCTTCCTCAATGCGGTTATCACCGGCGGCGAAGCTCCAGTTCCGACAAGCCAGATTATTTACAACCAGGCTATACTTGACGGTATTCAGCGTTCAAGCGACTGCGGCCACGAAGTAGAAATCAACATTCCGGAGATTTAATTAAACCGATTTTCGATTATCTGAATTTATTGAGGAGTAATTGTTATGTATAATTTTCCTATTGCTTTACAGCTTTATTCCGTAAGAGACGATATGGAGGCTGATTTTGCCGGCACTCTTAAAAAGGTTAAGTCCTTCGGGTATGACGGCGTTGAGTTTGCGGGTCTTTTCGGTCACACCGCCGAAGAGGTGAAAAATATCTGCGCAGATGCGGGTCTTACCCCCATTTCGGCACACGTTCCGTATGACGAGCTGAAAAAAGGCGACGAAACCTTTAAAACTTATGCCGAGATAGGCTGTAAGTATATCGTTATTCCGTGGATAAACGCTGAATACCTTGCAGGCGGCGACAAAAACGCCGAGTTTTATGAGAATGTTAAAAAGTTCGGCGAGCTTGCAAACAAATACGGTATGAAGCTCTGCTACCACAACCATGACTTTGAGTTTGAAAAGGTTGACGGCGAGTATAAGATTGATTTGCTCTACAAGGCAATCTCTCCCGAGCTTTTGTCAACTCAGCTTGATACCTGCTGGGTAAACGTTGGCGGCGAAAATCCCGCTGACTTTGTACGCAAGTACAACGGCAGAATTGAAATTGTTCATTTAAAGGACTTCGCAGGTACTAAAGGCGGCAATATGTATGCGCTTATCGGCAACGATGAAAGCAGCAAAAAGGAAGCCTCGGGTACATTTGAATTCCGTCCGGTAGGTTCGGGTCTCCAGAACTTCCCCGCAATACTTGAAGCCTGCAAGGAAGTTAACGCCAAGTGGGTAGTGGTTGAGCAGGATCAGCCCAGCATGGGCAAAACCCCGCTTGAATGCGCTGAAACCAGTATTAAATATTTAAAATCGATTTTTTAATCCGGTTTGAAGAAAAACAGTCTCCCAAATAAACGGGAGACTGCTTTTTTGTGCAAAAATCGGTTTATTTAATTCTTGTAAATCGGGCGGCGGTATTGTATAATATTCTACGGTGATTTTAATGACATTACAGCAGCTGCATTATGCAATAGTAATAGCGGAAACAGGCTCAATGAATAAGGCGGCGGAACGGCTTTACATTACCCAGCCGTCATTAACGGCTGTGGTAAAAGAACTTGAAAACGAGCTTGGAATAATTATTTTTCACCGCAGCGGCAGGGGAGTATCCCTCACGGGCGACGGGCAGGAATTTATAACCTACGCAAGGCAATTGTATCATCAATATGAAGAGCTGACGGAAAAATACGGTGCGGGCGGCACACTTAAAAAGAAGTTCGGCGTATCTACGCAGCATTATTCCTTTGCGGTTAAAGCCTTTGTTGAAACGGTGAAAAATTTTGACACGGCAAAGTATGAATTTGCTATTCGCGAAACAAAAACCAAAGAAGTAATTGAAGATGTGCGAACGCTCAGAAGTGAAATAGGTATAATTTATTTAAGCGATTTTAACCGAAACTTTATAAATAAAATACTTAAATCAAACGTGCTGGAATTTCACCGCCTTATAGATTGCCGCGTTTTTGTGTATCTTTGGAAGAATCATCCGCTGGCAAACAGAGCCTGCATAACCGCAGAGGAGCTTAATGATTACCCGTGCCTTTCCTTTGAGCAGGGGGCGGACAGCTCCTTATACCTTGCGGAAGAAATTTTTGTGGGAAACGAATTTCCTCAAACAATAAAGGCAAACGACCGCGCTACAATGCTTAACCTTATGGTGGGGCTTAACGGCTTTACGCTTTGCTCGGGAATAATCTGCGAGGAGCTGAACGGTGATGAATACCGCGCCGTGCCTTTCGCAGATACCGAGGAAAACGACCAGTCAATGGAAATAGGGTATATTACAAGAAAAAATCAACTTCTCGGCAATATCGGCAATATGTATATTGATAATATAAAACAATATCTTAATTCTTAAACACCCAGTGAGCTATAGTTGAGCGTGTCTAAAAAATTCGACACGCTTTTGGACGGGAATGCCGCTCGCAAAAATCAAAGATTTTTGACTGCACTCCCTACTCTTGCGGTGCCCAAAGAAAATAATCGCTTGGAGCGCGAATTTTCTTTGACCGCGGCGCCATAACGCCCTCCTTTAATCCGCCACAGGCGGCAGTCGGTTGTTATGCTCCGCCAATACCACCCCGGTGCCCTTGAAAAACCGCTTGTTTGGCGGTTTTTCGCTTACAAGGTGTTTTTCCGCCGCGCATGTCAGCGGAAAAACAAAAAATGCGGCGTGAACGCCGCAAAAATAAAATTTATAGTCTATCGACAAACTGCTCTGAGTTATAGTTTTAATCTATAACTCACTATTTTTATAGGATATTGGACAAAACAAAAATTTTGTAGTATACTAACATCAACGAAACAAAAAGGAGCTGAAAACCGTGATAAAAACAAAATGCGGATATGGGTTAATATCGCGGGCAAAAAGCGCTGCGGCAACCCGATGTACGGATTTCCGAATGTGAATTTTTCAATTCATCTGCGGCACTGTAATAAATATAAAAAAAGAATTTGAAAGGTAGATTTAAAATGAAAAAGATATTTGCAGTATTATTAACGGCGGCACTGTTGGTTACAGCCTTTGCGGGCTGCGGCGGTAAGGACAGCGGCTCGGTTACCATAGCAGTACCGAACGACGCAACAAACGAGGCGCGCGCACTCCTGCTTTTGGAATCAAAAGGCTACATTAAGCTTAAAGACGGTGCAACAATTACCGCCACGGTAAACGATATTGCCGAAAACCCCCACAACATCAAGTTCCAGGAAATTGAGGCGGCACAGCTGCCCAACGCGCTTAAAGACGTTGACTATGCGGTTATCAATTCCAACTACGCGATTGAGGCTGACCTTAACCCCGTAAAGGATTCGCTTGCGATTGAGGGCTCATCCTCGGCTTACAGCAACATTTTAGCTGTTAAAGAGGGCAAGGAAAACACCGACGCTATAAAGGCGCTCAAAGCTGCGCTTGAAAGCAAAGAGGTTGCCGATTTCATTGCCGATAAATATAACGGCTCGGTTGTAAGCGTTGTTGAAAACCCCGGCGACGGCTACGATTCATCGGTAGATTATGCTAAGCTTTCCGGCACTAAGATTACGGTTGCGGCTTCTCCCACACCCCACGCAGAGATACTTGCGGTTGCCAAGAAAATTCTTGAGAAAAAGAATATAACGCTTGATGTTAAGGAATTTACCGATTACGTTCAGCCGAATAACGTTGTTGACAGCGGCGAAATTGACGCAAACTACTTCCAGCACCTGCCTTACCTTGAAAACTTCAATAAAGAAAACGGCACAAAGGTGGTTTCGGTTGCGGCTATCCACGTTGAGCCTATGGGTCTTTACGGCGGCAAGCAGTCAAGCCTTGACGCAATTGAAAAATAACAGATAAAATTTACTGTAACGCTGTCCGCAAACGCGGTCGGCGTTACAGTTGTGTTATATAAACGGAGAAAACAATGATAGAAATAAAACACCTTTCCAAAACCTTCGGCGTATCGGGCGGCACGGTTGATGCGCTGAAAGATATCTCGCTGACAATACCCGACGGCGAAATTTACGGCATTATAGGCATGAGCGGCGCGGGAAAAAGCACGCTTGTGCGCTGCATAAATATGCTTGAACGTCCCACAAGCGGCGATATTTTGATAGACGGCAAAAGTATGACCGAATTATCGCAAAAGGAACTCAGGGAAAAGCGCAGAGATATTACAATGATATTTCAGGGCTTTAACCTGCTTATGCAGCGAAATTGCCTTAAAAATGTGTGCTTTCCGCTTGAATTGGCAGGCGTAAAAAAAGCGGACGCGGAAAAGCGCGCCGCCGAGCTTTTGGAGCTTGTAGGGTTGGGGGATAAGTTTAAAAGCTACCCCGCGCAGTTATCCGGCGGTCAGCAGCAGCGCGTAGCCATTGCCCGCGCGCTTGCAACACACCCTAAAATCCTGCTTTGCGATGAGGCTACAAGCGCGCTTGACCCGCAAACCACGCAATCCATACTTTCGCTTATCCGCGATATTCACGACAGATTAGGCATTACCGTTATTATAATAACCCACCAGATGAGCGTTGTTGAGCAGATATGCACCCGCGTTGCCATACTTGACGGCGGTGTGGTTGCCGAAGAGGGCGCGGTGAGCGATGTTTTCTCGTCACCCAAATCCGAGGCGGCAAAGCGCTTGGTTTACCCCGAGGGCTACCAAAACCCGGTTATGAGCGGGGAGGACGGCGCGGTTATACGCGTTGTGTTCAACGGTGCAAACGCCACCGAAACGCCGCTTATAGCGAAAATGGCTATGGAAGAAAATATTGCCGCAAGTATTCTTTCGGCATCTACCCGCAGCATAGGCGATAAGGCATACGGCAATATGCTGTTAGGTATTTCGGGCGGCAAGGAGCAAACGCAAAAGGCGCTTGATTACCTCGGCAGCATACCCGATATATTTGTAGAGGAGGTAAAGCAGTAATGAGCAGCTTTTTCGCGTCCGAAGAATTTACAACAGCTATGGATATACTTAAAAATCAGTTCCCGCTTGCCATTTGGGAAACCGTGTATGTAACTGTACTTTCCACGTTTTTTGCGGCGGTTATCGGCTTGCCGCTCGGCATATTGCTTGTGGCGGGGGAAAACGGAAAAATTCTGCGCGTGCCCAAGTGCATTTTGCATTTTTTAAATGTTTTAATCAACCTTTTGCGCTCTGTGCCGTTTCTTATACTTATGATAATGGTTTTCCCGCTTACCCGCCTTATAGTGGGCACGGTGGTAGGCACGCCCGCTACGGTAGTACCGCTTGTTATTGCGGCTTTTCCGTTTATCGCGCGCCTTGTGGAAAGCAGTATGAGGGAGATTAACCCGAATATTATTGAAACTGCGCAGAGTATGGGCGCATCACCGTTTCAGATAATTGTAAAGGTTATGATACCCGAAAGCGTACCCTCGCTTATATCAGACGCCACGCTTGCAATAACAACCGTTCTCGGGTACTCTGCAATGAGCGGTATTATCGGCGGCGGCGGACTCGGCAAAATAGCCATTAACTACGGCTATTACAGGTATAAATATCTTGTAATGATTTTTGCCGTTGTGTTTCTTATAGTGTTAGTACAGCTTTTCCAAAGCATAGGCACACGCCTTGCAACCCGCTGTGATAAAAGAATTAAGGCTTGATTTGGGTATTTAAGTTTTTTGCTGCGTTTTGCTTTTCTAATAACCCCTCCGTCTTTATAGAATGTAAATCCACCTCCCACTTACACAGGGAAGGTGGATTTTTGTTTAATATTTTTGTTGAAAAAATGTAAAAATTGTGTATAATTATTTTAAGGAGGGAGCTTTATGATAAAGAGGATTATAATTATTTCTGTTGCGGCTTTGGTTTCGGTTTCATTATCGCTGGGGGCGATATTTCTTTTACCGAAATATTTCAGAAACACCTCACACGTCAGCGTAAAAAAGAACGATACGGTATCCGGCAGGCAGGTAAGCAAGGCGGACAGCACCGTTGCGGAAAGTACCGCGGAGGAAAGCAGTCAGCCGTCTGCCTCAAGGGTTCAGTCATCTCAAAAAAAGCAGGGGGAGCAGGCTGCCTCAGCAAAAGCGTCACAGCAAAGCAGCGCGGCTGTGAAGTCGGTACGCCCTGAAAAGGTGACAAACCTTTTCAAGCCGGCTAAGGAAACAATATGCAGCAGCACCGACCTTGCGGAAAAAGAGTTTTTTGACAGCAAAAGCGGAAAAACCCTGCCATACAGAATTTATATACCGAAAAATATCCAAAAAGGCAAGAAAATGCCGATTCTGTTCCTTTTGCACGGCGCAGGAGAGCGCGGGGCTGATAACTTCGCGCAAATCCGTAATTTCAAGGGTATGTTCAACGCTGCGGGTGATATTATATCGGGCAGCATAATATTAGCGCCGCAATGTCCCACTAACGGCTGGTGGAGCCTCGATGAAGGCTATGGTGATGAAAACGGCTGGCTCGGCGCTGCATGGCGGCTTTTGGAAAGCGTTAAAGGCGAATACGGGGGAGACCCCGACAGAATATATATAACAGGGCTTTCAATGGGCGGAATAGCCACATGGGCGCTTATAGACAGATACCCCGAGCAATTTGCGGCGGCAGTTCCGGTGTGCGGTATAGGCAATTCCTATTCGGCGTATAACCTGACAGGTATTCCGATAAAAATATACCACGGTACGGCTGATACCACAATAGGCTGCGGTGCCTCGGATGAGATGTATAACGCGATTTTAAATGCAGGCGGGAAGATGGTAGATTATAAAAGGCTTTACGGTGTGGGGCATAATGCCTGGGACGCGGCTTACTCCGACCGCGATATGTTCTGCTGGATGTTTTCGCAGACGAAAACCAAAGCCCGCGCGGGTGACGACAGCTATACCTATAAGGAAAAAATAAAGCTTGTTTCTCCGCAAAATATCGAAATTTTCAGTGAAAAGGATATTGACTCTTATATGTTGGAATCATCAGACGACGGCGGTTACAGTATAGTAGCGTCGCTTAATAACAGCGTTTATGATATTCTGCAAGAGGCATATGAGAAAAATAACGGCAAGGAATTTACCGTTTATTATTACGGAAAAAAGCTTTACACCTTTATACCCGGGTCAGAGCCGAGCTGTGAGGAATTTGTTTTTGCAAGCTCTGTGACCGATTACCTGGAGGAATTAAGAAATTATTGAAAAGAAAAAGTGCTCACTATCTGCTTTGCAAATAGTGAGCATTTTTTGCTTAATTATTTTGCGCTGTAATCAGTGCAGCTTAACCTCGCTCCAGAGCTTTTCGTAGTAGGTTCTGGTGTCGGTATCAATATCGTGGTAATATTGCACCTTTGGCATAGCAGTCTCGGCAGGATAGAGTATCTCGTTCTGATAATAGCAGTAGTCCTTATTATTTACAACTGCGGTGTTGGGAGATGCATAGCCTAAATATTCGGCGTTAGCCGTTGCAACGTCGGGTTCAAGCAGGAAGTTTATATACATAAGCGCCGCCTCAACGTTTTTGGCGTTTTTCGGGATACAAATTGAATCCACAAAAATATTCGTACCCTCTTCGGGGTAGAAGAATTTAAGGTCTTTATTAACATCCATCATGGTAAGGCAGTCGCCCGCATAGTAGGGGGCAACCGACGCTTCGCCCGTTTCCATTTTGCTGAAAACCTCGTCCATAACATAGTCCTGAAGATTGCCTTTGCCCTTTTTAAGCAGCTCGGCGGCAGCGTCCCAATCCGCTTTGTTCGTGGTGTTGAGGTCCTGCCCCAAAATCATCTGCGCGGTCATAAACGCGTCGCGCGGGTTATCAAAATTAAGCGCCATATCCTTATATTTTTCATCCCACAGCACGTTCCATGAGTGCTTAATATCCGCTCCCGTAAGCTTTTCGTTATAAACGATACCAACCATACCCACATTGTAGGGAACGCTGTATTCATCCTTTTCATCAAAGAAAAGCCCTTTGTACTTAGAATCAATAAGGTCGTAGTTTGATATTTTGGAGGTATCTATTTTTTGCAGCATATCCTCGTTTTTAAGGCGTTCAATCATATAGTCCGAGGGGATTATTATATCATAGCTGACGCCCGCGCTTTTAATTTGAGAATACATAGTCTCGTTGCTTACATAATTTAAGTATTTAACTTTGATTCCGGTAAGCTTTTCAAATTCCTTGTTAACGTCCATGGAATCATCCTCGCCGTCCGAAATATATTCGCCCCAGTTGTAAACCGTAAGGGTAGTCCCCTTAAGACTTTGGTCGAATTTTGCGCGGAGGTTAAGTTCCTTATATTTGTATCCGCAGCCCGTAAGTGCGGCGGAGAGTGTAATTACAAGCGTTATTATTAAAGCAATTGTCTTTTTCATTTATCTAAATCCTTTCTTTCATCTGTGATTTCTTTTCTGATTTGGTTTGCAGTACATTATAAAGTATTAACAGCACAAACACCGTTATGAATATAAGGGTGGAAAGCGCGTATGCGTCGGGCTTAACCGTCTTTTTCGTCATAGAGTATATCACTATCGGCAAAGTCTGGTAATGCCCGCAGGTGAAATAGCTTATAACAAAATCGTCAAGCGACAGCGTGAACGCCATTATAAACCCGGTAATAATTCCCGTGGAAATTGAGGGCAGCATTACCTTGAAAAACGCCTTTACGGGCGTGCAGCCGAGGTCCATAGCCGCCTCGGGTAAATTCGGGTCGGTTTGCTTTAATTTCGGAATTACCGAAAGAATAACATAGGGCAGGTTAAAGGTGATATGGGAAATAAGCACCGTTAAAAAGCCGAGGGACTCGGAAAGCCCCAAAAGCTTACCGACGAATATAAACAGCAGCATAAGGGAAATACCCGTAACAATATCGGCGTTCATCATAGGAATCTGCGTGACCGACATTATTATTTTTTTAGGCACTTTTCGCCTTATTGCGGTAATTCCCACTGCCGCCGCCGTGCCGAGCACGGTCGAAATAAAGGCGGAGGACACCGCTATTATTAAGGTGTGCTGCAGGGCGGTCATCATTGCGGTATCGGATGTAAGCCCTGCGTACCAACGTGTAGAAAAGCCGTTCATTACCCACACGCTGCCGCTGCCGTTGAATGAAAAAATAATCATAACCGCAACAGGGGCGTAAAGGAATAAAATTATAAGCGCAACATAAATTCGGGAGAGTATTTTCACATTAACACACCTCCGTCGTCACTGTCGGAGAACCTGTTCATTATAAACAGGCATATGAGTATCATAACCATCAGCACCATAGAGATTGCCGAGGCAATATTGTAATGCTCAGGACCGGAATTGAAGAAATACTCAATTGTGTCGCCTATAAGCATTGTTTTTGTGCCGCCGAGCTTTTGCGAAATGTAAAACGTGCTGACAGACGGCACAAACACCATGGTAATGCCCGAAATAACGCCCGGCTTTGTAAGCGGGAAAATTACCCTTTTAAACTTGGTGAACGAGTTTGAGCCTAAGTCCTCAGCCGCCTCCAAAAGCGATTTATCTAACTTTGACATTACAGAATAAATCGGCAGAATCATATACGGAATAAAATCGTACACCATTCCGAGAATTACAGCCCCCGGGGTTAAAAGCAGCTTTATAGGCTTATCAATAAGCCCGATTTTCTGTAAAAACGTATTTATAAGCCCCGTGTTTGAAAGTATGGTTATCCATGAATAGGTGCGTATGAGGAAGTTCATCCACATGGGAATCATAATAATCATAAACAGCATACGCTGCGAGGATATTTTAAGCTTTGTCATAAAATAAGCCATAGGGTAGGCGAGCAGCAGGGTTATAACGGTGGAAACCGCGGCGTAGAGTATGGAAATTCCGAACGCTTTTTTATATTTGCCTATAGCCGCAATATTAGCGAGGGTAAAAACGCCGTTATTATCGGTAAGGGCAAAATAAAACATTATAACAAGCGGCACAATTATAAATATAGCCGACCACACAATGTAAGGGGAGGCAACTAATTTATTGCCGAAGGATTTTTTGTTCATGGCTATTCCTCCTCGATAACGTCGGAGAGGTGGTCAATTTCCTCACTGTAAGAAGAATAATCGCCGTAAAGTCCCGAATATTTCGATTTTTTCATAATGTGAATGGCGTCGGGCTCAATGAAAAGCCCCACGTTATCGCCCACAAAATGCTCGTCGGTGGTTTGTATCATCCACTTAAAGCCGCCTATATCCACTATTATTTCATAGTGCACACCGAGGAACGCAACCGAAGTTACCGTGCCTGTAAGCATACCCTTTTCGGGCGGAAGAATGTCCACATCCTCGGGGCGAACCACAACGTCCACCGCCTCGTTTTCGGCAAATCCCTTATCAAGGCAATCAAACCGCGCACCCGAAAACTCAACGTACAAGTCGCGCAGCATAACGCCGTCCACTATATTCGATTCGCCTATAAAGTCAGCCACAAAGGCGTTCTGCGGCTCGTTGTAAATATCCTGCGGAGTGCCCACCTGCTGAATTTTGCCGCCGTCCATTACCACCACGCGGTCGGACATGGTAAGCGCTTCTTCTTGGTCGTGCGTTACAAAAACAAAGGTTATGCCTAACTGCTGCTGAATTTTTTTAAGCTCCTTTTGCATATCCTTGCGGAGTTTCAAATCAAGCGCGGCAAGCGGCTCGTCAAGCAGCAATACTTTAGGGTGGTTTGCAATGGCGCGGGCAATAGCCACACGCTGCTGCTGACCGCCCGAAAGTGTATCGATATGCCGTTTTTCAAGCCCCGTAAGGTTTACAAGGCGCAGCATTTCGGCAACCTTTTCCTTTATCTCCTTTTCGGGGCGCTTTTTAACGCGCAGCCCGAAAGCAATGTTTTCATACACGTTAAGGTGCGGAAACAGTGCATAACGCTGAAAAATGGTGTTAACCTGGCGCTTATACGCCGGAACACCATTTATTTTTTTGCCCTCAAACAAAATGTCGCCGCCGTCCGGCTCTAAAAAGCCGGCTATAAGCCGCAGGGTGGTGGTTTTACCGCAACCGGAAGGGCCGAGCAGAGTTATAAACTCTTTATCCTTAATTTCAAGGTCAAGCCCGTCCAAAACCTGCTCGCCGTCAAAAGCGACCGAAATGTTTTTAAGCTCCGCAATATTTTCTTTTTCCATAAAGCATCCCCCTTTGTTCAACACCAAGTGCCGACACAAGAATAATTTTCCCCGTGCGATACCCGCAGACTCTTCGTAATATGCCCTGAACAAAGGGTTTTTCATAGTTTTCAAAGGCCCTCTGACCCGAAACTACGGCATAAAATCTGAACCTGCTCTCTACACAGATGCTTAAACATATTTTGTTTAATGTCTAACTAAGTATTGACTATACTATTAAAACGCTAAAATGTCAAGTATTTTTTGCGTTTTTTCTACATTTTTCTGCCGTATTTTATGCCTTAAATTTTATTGTCTTTAAAATGCTCGTTTTTTCTCGCGTATACTCGCGTATGCTCATTTTTTGTTGGTTGAAAAATTTACGGCAAATTGCAAGCCAATGCCTCCCCTGTGTAAGGGGAGGTGGATTTGCCGTAGGCAAAGACGGAGGGGTTGTTACAGACTAAGACGCTGAAAAAGCTAAAGTTTGATTGAATACCCCTCAGTCACTGACGTGACAGCTCCCCTCTGTTTTGACTTGCGTCAAAAAGAAGGGAGCCTATGTATTTTAGCACCGCCTATTTACTTTCCCGTCCAATAAATTCTTGAAGTATTAAAAAGAATATGATATAATACCTTATTATGGAATAGTAAAGGTGGGCGGACAGTGCGTATTTTGGGAATAGACCCCGGCTATGCCACAATAGGCTACGGAATAATAGATTATTTTCGCGGCAGATTTTCGGTTGTAGGCTTCGGGGCGATAACCACAAAGGCGAGTCTGCCTTTTGAAACAAGGCTCTGCGATATATATAACGATATGAATACGATTATAGAAAAGTACAAGCCTGACGATATGTCGATAGAAAAGCTTTATTTCAACACCAACACCACCACGGCTATAGACGTAGCGCAGGCAAGGGGAGTAATAGTGCTTTCCGCCGCGCAAAACGGGCTTAATATATCGGAGTATACCCCTTTGCAGGTAAAGCAGGCAATAACCGGCTACGGCAGAGCGGAAAAACGGCAGGTTATGGAAATGATAAAAAGCTTTTTAAACCTTGAAAAAGTGCCGAAACCCGACGATACTGCCGACGCGCTTGCGCTTGCGGTTTGCCACGCGCACTATTCCGGTACGGATTATTCACGATTATATAAGGAGGCGGGAAGATGATTGCGTCTTTAAGAGGAAAGCTGATATATACCGATAATACCTCGGCGGTGGTAGAGTGCGGCGGCGTGGGTCTTCGCTGCACAGTTACCAAAAACACGCTTTACCGCCTGCCGCCAAAGGGCAGCGAGGTATTTTTATACACGCATTTGGCGGTGCGCGAGGACGCGCTCGACCTTTACGGCTTTGAGAGTGAGGCGGAACTCAACGCCTTTAAGCTTATAACCTCGGTAAACGGGGTGGGCGCAAAGCTCGGCATTGCCATTCTTTCTGAATTTGAAGCGGACAGGCTCACCGTTTACATTGCGAGCGGCGACGCAAAGGCGCTTACCGCGGCATCGGGCGTCGGCATAAAATTAGCGCAGCGAATAGTGCTTGAATTAAAAGATAAGGTGGGCGCTATTGCGGAAGACGGCGAGGATATAAAGGCAATAGGCAACGCCACGGCGCACACAAATTCATCAGAGGCGGTGGCGGCGCTTGTGTCGCTCGGCTATTCGCAAGGTGAGGCGTCGCTTGCAGTGGGCAGGCTCGACCAGACGCTGCCTGCCGAGGAGCTTATAAAGCAGGCGCTTAAATCCCTTGCAAGGAGGATATAACCCTTGATAGAACAAGAAATGGATTTTGAAAACCGAATTGTAGCCCCCGAGTATGATTATAAAGAGGACGAGGCGGAGCTATCCCTGCGCCCTAAGACCCTTAACGAATATATAGGGCAGAAAAAGGCTAAGGAAAATTTAAGCATATACATTAAAGCGGCGCTCGGCAGGCACGAATCGCTCGACCACGTGCTGCTTTACGGCCCGCCGGGGCTTGGCAAAACCACCCTTTCGGGCATTATTGCAAAGGAAATGGGGGTAAACCTGCGCGTGACATCCGGTCCTGCAATAGAAAAGCAGGGCGACTTGGTGGCGATACTGACGTCTCTCAACGAGGGCGATGTGCTTTTTATAGACGAAATTCACCGCCTGCCGCGGAATGTTGAGGAAATTTTATACCCCGCAATGGAAGATTTTTCGCTTGATATTATACTCGGTAAAGGTCCTTCTGCGCGGTCTATAAGGCTTGATGTGCCGCATTTCACTTTGGTGGGCGCAACTACCCGTTCGGGGCAGCTTACCGCACCGTTGCGCGACCGTTTCGGGGTGCTGCTGCGTTTGGAGCTTTACACCCCCGAGGAATTAGCGCAGATAATAACCCGCTCGGCGGGAATTTTGGGCATTAAAATAGAAAAAGACGGCGCGCTCGAAATAGCCTCGCGCTCGCGCGGAACGCCGCGTATTGCAAACCGCTTGCTTAAACGCGTGCGTGATATTGCGCAGGTGGAATTTGAGGGAGATATTACCGAAGAGGTGGCGCGCGCTGCCCTTGCAAGGTTTGAAATTGACGAATTGGGTCTTGACGATTTCGACCGCAAGATGCTTACAACCATAATAACCAACTACTCGGGCGGACCTGTGGGGCTTGATACCCTTGCCGCCGCAGTAGGTGAAGAGGCAGTGACGATAGAGGACGTTTACGAGCCTTATTTAATGCAGATAGGCTTTTTAACGCGCACTGCCAGAGGTAGGTGCGTTACCGCCTTGGCATATGACCATTTAGGAATACGGCGGAGCGAAAACGCCGCGCAGCAATCTATTTTTTAAAATTTTTAAGGAGTGTTTATAATGGGTAGATTATTCGGAACAGACGGTGCAAGAGGTATTGCAAATAAGGAGCTTGACTGCGAGCTTGCAATGAATATAGGCAGAGCGGCGGCTTATGTGCTTACCGAAAAAACCACCGAAAAGCCTAAGGTGTTAATAGGTAAGGACACCCGCGTTTCTTCAAATATGCTTGAAATGGCGCTGGCGGCAGGGCTTTGCTCCGTCGGGGCGGACGTTGTGCTTGTGGGCTTTGTGCCTACCCCCGCAATCGCGTATCTTGTAAAAGATAGGGAGGCGGACGCGGGAATTATGATATCCGCATCACACAACCCCTGCGAATACAACGGAATAAAGATATTCGACGGCAACGGCTTTAAGCTGCCCGACGCGCTTGAAGAAGAAATTGAGGCGCTTGTGCTTGACGATATGAGCCCTGTTGAGTTCCCTGTCGGCGGCGACGTGGGCAGCGTTTTTGCGCGCTACGATTATGTTGATTTATATATCGACCACCTTGTAAGGTCTGTAAGAGCCGACCTCACCGGTATGAAAATAGCTATTGACTGCGCAAACGGCTGCGCTTCTTACACTGCGGAAAAATTCTTTAAAAAGTTAGGCGCGGACGTGCATATGATGCACGATAACCCCAACGGCGTTAATATAAACGCGCGCTGCGGCTCAACACATATGGAAGACCTTATTGACTATGTAAACGGTCACAGCGTTGATTTGGGGCTGGCTTTTGACGGCGACTCCGACCGCTGCTTAGCAGTGGACGAAAACGGCAAGCTGATAGACGGAGACAGAATGATAGCCGTTTTTGCGCTTGATATGAAAAACAAGGGCATTTTAAATGACGATACCGCCGTGGTAACGGTTATGACCAATATGGGCTTTAAGCGCTTTGCCGAGGCAAACGGCATTAACGTTTTAGAAACCAAGGTTGGTGACCGCTACGTGCTTGAAGAAATGCTGAAACACGACTATAAAATAGGCGGCGAGCAATCGGGGCATATTATATTCAAAAACTTTGCAACCACGGGCGACGGTCAGTTATCGGGCGCAATGCTCGCATCGATAATATCATCCTCGGGCAAGTCGGCATCCGAAATAGCGTCGGTTATGACGGTGCTGCCGCAAACCCTTGTAAATATTACCGCATCACCCGAGCTTAAAGGCAAGCTTACAACCGATAAAGAGATTATAGGCGCTATTGACGAGGTTAAAAAGACCCTCGGCAAGCGTGGCAGAATACTTGTGCGTGCATCGGGCACAGAGCCGCTTATTCGCGTAATGCTGGAGGGTGACGACATTGTGGAAATTAAGCGCCTTGCAAAGCAGGTTGCAAAAGTAATTGAGGGAAAAGCATAAATGAGAACCGTCAGGGGATTTGACGATTACGAGCTTATAGACGCAGACGCGGGCGAGCGGCTTGAACGTTGGGGCAATATTATTTTTATTCGCCCCGACCCGCAGATAATATGGTCGGGCAAGCGTGATGATAAGCGCTGGAACAATGCTAATGCCGTGTACCACCGCTCAAAAAGCGGCGGCGGATATTGGGAAACGCTTAAAAAAGTGCCCGACGTTTGGAGTATTGACTATAAAGGACTTACATTCCGCCTGAAACCTATGGGCTTTAAGCACACGGGGCTTTTCCCCGAGCAGGCGGTAAACTGGGATTTGGCTGCTGAAATTATTAAAAGCGCCGACCGTCAGCTATCCGTATTAAACCTTTTCGCATACACTGGGGGCGCTACCGTTGCTTGCCTTAAGGCGGGGGCGAAAGTGACCCACGTTGACGCTTCTAAGGGTATGGTGCAGTGGGCAAAGGAAAACGCGGCAGCAAGCGGGCTTTCGGACAGACCCGTTCGTTGGCTTGTGGATGATTGCCTTAAATTCGTAAAGCGCGAGGTGCGCCGCGGCAATAAATACGACGCGGTAATAATGGACCCGCCATCCTACGGCAGAGGGCCTGACGGTGAGGTTTGGAAGCTGGAGCAGCAATTAACCGAGCTTTTAACCGAAACGGGCAAGCTGCTCTCAGATAATGCGGAGTTTTTCTTTCTTAATTCCTATACGGGCGGGCTTTCGCCCTCAATACTCAATTACATGGTAAGCCGCTATGTAATAAAAAACCGCCCGGGCACGGTTACCACCGATGAAATAGGGCTTTTCGTCACCGATAAAAAAATCAGCCTGCCTGCGGGCAATACTACTGTTTGGATAAGAGAAAATGGATAATATAATCGAAGTTGAAAACGTCACCTATGAATATACCGATGAGGAAAAAACCTTTGCCGCGGTTAAAAATTTATCGCTTAATATAGAGCGCGGCAGCTTTACGGTTATTTTGGGTCACAACGGCTCGGGAAAATCCACCCTTGCAAAAATGCTCAATGGCTTAAATAAGCCTACCTCTGGCGACGTGTTTGCCGACGGCATTAACACAAAGGATGAAGAAACCGAAATTGAGGTAAAACGCAAGGTGGGTATGGTTTTTCAAAATCCCGATAATCAGATAATCGCCTCAATTGTTGAAGAGGATGTGGCTTTCGGCCCTGAAAACCTCGGTATTCCGCCAAAGGAAATTGAAAAAAGGGTAGAGGACGCGCTAAAAGCCGTTGATATGTGGGAGTTCAGAAAATCTACCCCGCACCATTTATCGGGCGGGCAAAAGCAGCGCATAGCTATAGCGGGAATAATAGCAATGCAGCCCGAGTGCTTGGTGCTGGACGAGCCCACCGCAATGCTCGACCCCAAGGGCAGGGCAGAGATAATATCAACTCTCCACCGTTTGAACCGTGAAAAGGGGATAACCGTGGTGCTTATAACCCACTATATGGAGGAGGCGGAAAACGCCGACCGCGTTATAGTGATGAACGACGGCGAAATTATTGCCGACGATAAGCCGAAAATTATTTTTTCGGATGTTGAAAGGCTTAAATCGGTCGGGCTTGACGTGCCGCAGACCGCCGAGCTTTTGTATAATTTAAAGAAAAACGGCTTTGCCGTTGATACCCACGCGCTTTCTATAAAAGAAGCAGCCGAGCAGATAATATCGGCGCTTCATTCGGAGGAAAAGTAGTTTGTCAGTTTTAGAGGTAAAAAATCTTACCCACACTTATGACGGAAATACACCGTTTGTAAACGACGCGGTAAAAAACGTATCGTTTACCGCCGAAAAGGGCGAAATAATAGGTATTATCGGTCATACGGGGTCGGGTAAATCAACCCTTGTGCAGCACCTTAACGGGCTGCTCAAGCCCACCTCGGGCGAGATAATGGTTGACGATAAAAACATATGGGAAAACCCGAAAGAAATACGCAAAATACGCTCTAAGGTGGGGCTTGTGTTTCAATACCCCGAATATCAGCTTTTTGAGGAAACAGTGTTTAAGGACGTTTCTTTCGGTCCTGCAAATATGGGGCTTTCGGGTGAAGAGCTTAAAACAAGGGTGCTCGATACCTGCCGCCTTGTGGGTATTCGCGATGAATACCTACAAAAATCCCCCTTTGATTTATCAGGCGGGGAAAAGCGGCGCGTGGCTATTGCGGGCGTTATGGCAATGCGCCCCGAAATAATCGTGTTCGACGAGCCCACGGCAGGGCTTGACCCCAAAGGGCGCGAGGACGTTATGAAAATAATATTCGA
Organism: uncultured Eubacteriales bacterium; assembly: GCA_934486705.1. Taxonomy (GTDB): domain Bacteria; phylum Bacillota; class Clostridia; order Oscillospirales; family Acutalibacteraceae; genus UBA737. The sequence continues at coordinate 23,170 of CAKSQS010000010.1, read as the reverse complement.
TTACCGTTTAGCAACCTCTGCTACCGTTATAGTAATATCCCACAGTATGGAGGATATGGCGGTGCTGGCGGATAAACTGCTGGTTATGAATAAGGGCAGCCTGTTTATGTTCGATACGGTGGAAAACGTCTTTAAAAACGGCGATAAGCTGCGCGAAATAGGCTTAAACGTTCCTATAGTCACACGCGTTTTTTACGAGCTTAAAGCCGCGGGGCTTAATGTGCCCGAAGACGTTTTCACGGTGGAACGCGCCGTAAAGGTGCTGACTGATATGAAAGCGAGGGCGCGCAATGCTTAAGGATATTACTTTCGGTCAGTATTATGAGGGGCGCTCGGTAATTCACAGAACCGACCCGCGCGTTAAAATTCTGCTTATGATACTGTTTATAGTATTTGTATTTTTAGCGAAAAACGCCTTTGCGCTTGCCTTTGCGGGGGTATCTGTCCTTGCGGTTATGCTTATTTCCCGCGTGCCGCTGCGGCTTTACCTAAAAAACATAAAGGCTATTTTGCCCGTGCTTATTTTCACGGCGATTATAAATGTTTTCTACGGCGAGGGCGAAACGCTTATACGTCTTTGGCGGCTGACTGTTACCACGGGCGGCATTTACCGCGCACTCTTTATGGCGGCGCGTATTATAATGCTTATATTCATAAGCGGGGCGCTTACCTACACCACAACGCCGAACGATTTGACCGACGCTATTGAAAGCTTACTTTCGCCCCTTAAATTTATAGGGCTTAAAAACGCGGTGCATACCCTTGCTATGATGATGACCATTGCTTTAAGATTTATACCCACGCTTATAGAAGAGGCGGAAAAGATAATGAACGCGCAAAAGGCACGCGGCGCAGACCTTGAAAACGGAAAGCTTAAAGACAGAGTGAAAGCCCTTATACCGATTTTAATACCGCTTTTAATATCGGCGGTGCGCAGGGCTTATGAGCTTGCCGAGGCTATGGAGTGCCGCTGCTACAACGGCGGCGACGGCAGAACCCGTATGAAGCAAATACACCTTAAATCCTGCGACCTTTGGGTATCGCTTATATCCGTCGCTATGTGCGGCGGAGTAATAGCCCTTAATATACTTTTATAGAAAGGTAAGACAGCTGTGAAACGAATGCTGCTTACAATTGCATATGACGGCACGGCGTTTCACGGCTGGCAGGTGCAGCCTAACGGCATAACCGTGCAGGAAACGCTGCAAAACGCGCTTGAAAAGCTGCTCGGTGAGCGCCCCGCAGTCACGGGGTGCAGCCGCACCGACGCAGGCGTTCACGCGCGGGAGTTTTGCTGCCATTTCGATTGCGAGGAAAAATTCCCCGAAAACGCCTTTTTAAGGGGGCTTGATTCCCTTTTGCCGCCCGATATTGCGGTGAAAAACGTAAAAAAAGTTGCAAATGACTTCCACGCGCGGTATAATGCGTGTGGCAAGACCTACGCGTATTATATTTTGAACAGCTCCCGCAGAGATCCGTTTTTATCGCGCTATTCCTGGCAGATTGAAAGACCGCTCGATTTGGAAAAAATCAACCGCTTTTGCGAACAGATTACGGGCGAGCACGATTTTTACGCTTTTTCTTCTTCGGGCAGGTCGGTAGAGGATACCGTGCGGCGCGTCAGCTTTTGCAAAGCGGAGCGGCAGGGAGATATGGTAATACTTAAAATCACTGCTGGCGGCTTTCTTTACAATATGGTGCGTATAATTGCGGGAACGGCTGTTGCAATATCAGACGGGCGGTGTTTATTACCGCAAGACAGCCGTATTTTTGAGGAAAAAAAACGCACGCTTGCGGGCAAAACCGCGCCGCCGCAGGGCTTATTTCTTGAAAAAATCATATATCCGGGGGATGAAAATGCCTGAATACAGAAAAAAGCGGGTAAACCGCTTTAAGCCGGCGCCGCGCCGCAAAAAAACGCCTATTGTAAGCGACGAAAACATAAAAATGTCCCCAACCGAAAGGCGCGGCAAAAAGACCGAAAAAACGACAAGTGAAGAAAAGAACGAAATACCGCTGCGCGTTGTAAACGGCAAAAAGCTTGAAAGACGGCGGAAAACCAAAATTTTTGTTTCCGCAGCGGCTGTCGCTGCCCTTGTTTTAACGGTTATACACATAATTTTACCCGTAGGCATAGCGGAAAATCTTGAAAACCTTGCCGCAATTATAGGCAGCGGCTCGTACCCGATAAACCTTGAAAGCACCGATACGCTCAACGCGGTGTCGCGCGGCTCGTATTACTATGTTTTAACAGATACCCGCCTTAACGCCTTTACAAACGGCGGCAAGGAGATATACTCGCACTCGCACGGCTTTGAAAGCCCCGTATTAAAGACCTCGGCTACCAGAGCAATGGTGTTCGACCAAGGCGGAAACGAGGCGTATATTTATAATTTGCACGAGCTCAAGGGCAGCATTAAAACAGAGTCTGAAATTATTAACGCCGCAATATCCGATTCGGGCGTATACGCCGTAATAACCCGTTCTGAATCCTATGCGTCGGTAGTAACCGTTTATTCAAAGGGCGGCAAAAAGATATACACGTGGTATTCCTCAGCCGATACGGTGAACAATGCGGTAATAGCGCCGAGCGGCAAAAAAATTGCAATAACGGCGTTTAATGCGGCGAACGGTAAGTTTAATTCAAAGATATGCATTTTAAATTTTGAGTCGGCAAACCCTGTTTCCACCGTAAATATTGAGGGCGGACCGATAATAACCCTTGAAAGCTTTCACCGTGCGGGGTTTATTGCCGCAACCGAAAACCGACTTTATTTTACCGACTGGTCCGGAAAAAATACCAATGAATATAAAAACGACTACACGTTATCCCGTCTGCGCCCGGGGTCGGGCGGCACGGTTGCCGTTTTTAACCGCGAAAGCGACCGCGCCGATAACCGAATAGCGCTTTTCGGCACAAAGGGTCAGCTGAAAAAAGAATTTGATTTTAAGGGAACTGTAAGTGATATTGCGGTATCGGGCGGGCATATTTATTGTATCAGTGATACCGAGGTTTTTCTGTACGGCAGCGACGGCAAGCTTTTGCGCAAAGCCGAGTGCGGATTCGGCGGGGTAAATATAGCGCCGCTCGGCAGAACATTGGCGGCGGTAATTACCGATAACCGCATTGATAAAATTCAGCTTGAACAAAAATAAAGAGGAGAAAACAGTATGAATTATTTACTTGACCTTATTGTTTTGGCAATTATAGCAGCGGTGGCTTTAATTTCGGCAAGGCGCGGCTTTGTGCGCGTGGCTATTGAATTGGTGGGATTTATTGCCGCAATTTTCATAACGTTTACAATAAGTACACCATTAGCAAGCCTTACATATGATAAAATAATAGAACCGCCTATAGTTTCCTCGGTAAGCAAGGCGACGGGGGACAGCGTTACCCAAATCACCGACGAGACTTGGAACGCTCTGCCCGAATTTATCAGAAAGCACTCCGAAAGCGCGGGCTTTTCAAAGGAGAGCATAAACAAGAGCATTAACGACAATATGGGCAGCGGCGCCGAAAGCGCGGCAAAAGCCGCCTCGCAGGGCGTTGTAAAGCCCATAGTTGCAAAGCTGCTTGCGGTATTGTACGGCATAATTATAATGGTAATACTTATTTTCCTTGTAAAAATACTCGCGAAATTCTTAAACGGCGTATTCTCGTTCAGTATTGTAGGAAAGCTTAACAGAATACTCGGCGGTATTGTAGGCATTCCAAAGGGAATAATAATTGCAATGCTTTTCTGCCTTATAATTTCGCTTATAGTCCCGCTTACAAACGGCGGATTTCTGATTTTTAAAACCGAGGCAATGGAAAAATCGTGGTTTTTCACGCATTTTTCCTTAAATTTGTTGTCGTAAGCCATATTACGCCAGAATAACGAAACGGAGAACTGAAATGAAGCTTTGTTCAAGATGTAAAAAACGCCCGGCGGTTGTGTTTGTCGCCAACGCGGCGGATACCAATTCCGAACCGGACGGACTTTGCCTTGTTTGCGCAAAGGAGCTCGGCATAAAGCCTATTGACGATATGCTGAAAAAAATGGATATTACCGATGAAGACATTGCCGCCATGAGCGAGCAATTTATGGATATTATTTCGCCCGACGGTGAGGGTATAGACGACGAATCCCTCAACGACGAAACGTTTGATTTGGGCACAGCCCCCGCCATACCGTTTTTAAACAAGATTTTCGGCTTTTCGGGCGGAGAGGATAAAAAGACCGAGGACAAAAAATCCGACGTTAAGGGCGAAACCGATAAAAAGCCTAAGAAAAAGCGCCGCCGCTTTACAGAGCAATACTGCACCAACCTTACCGAACGCGCGCGCGAAGGCAAGCTTGACAGAATCATCGGCAGAGATAAGGAGCTTTACCGCACAATTCAAATCCTATCCCGCCGCACCAAAAATAACCCCTGTTTAATAGGCGAACCCGGCGTGGGTAAAACCGCCATTGCCGAGGGGCTTGCAATTAAAATTGCCGAGGGCAGCGCCCCCGCAAGGCTTTTGGATAAAGAGATTTATCTGCTCGATTTAACGGGGCTTGTTGCGGGCACGCAGTTCAGGGGTCAGTTTGAAAGCCGCGTTAAGGGCTTGGTGGATGAAATTAAAGACGCGGGAAATATCATTCTGTTTATCGATGAAATTCATAACTTGGTAGGCGCGGGGGACTCGGCCGAAGGCTCAATGAACGCCGCAAATATCTTAAAGCCCGCACTTTCACGCGGTGAAATTCAGGTTATAGGCGCTACCACCTTTAAGGAATACCGCAAGTATATCGAAAAGGACGCCGCGCTTGAACGCCGCTTTCAGCCCGTTACGGTTGAAGAACCGTCGGTTGCCGAAACCGAAAAGGTGCTTATGGGCGTTAAAGGCTATTACGAGGGCTTTCACGGCGTTAAAATTCCCGATGAAATTATTAAAAAAGCTGTGCTTTTATCCGAGCGCTATGTTACCGACAGGTATCTGCCCGATAAGGCTATTGACCTTTTGGACGAGGCGTGCGCCTGCGCCAGCCTTGCAAACAAGGCGGTAGACGAGCTTTACAACGCTAACAAAAAGCTTGCCGAATATAACGACCAATTGGAAGAACTCGAAAGCGACGTTGAACACCCCGACTACGAAAAACAGGCAATGGTAAGGGTGAAAATAGAAAAATATAAAAATATTGCGGCAGGGCTTTACGAGCCAGCGTCCGATTGCACCGTCACCGACGCTGATATTGCAAAGGTTATTGAGTTATGGACGGGTATTCCCGCCTCAAAGGTGCAGGAAAGCGACCTTAAAAAGTTAGCAGGGCTTGAAGACGCGCTAAATAAGCGCATAATAGGGCAGGAGGAGGCAACAAGGCTTGTCGCCGCCGCCGTTAAGCGCTCGCGTATTCACACAAACAATCTGCACCGCCCAGCCTCCTTTATTTTCGTAGGACCTACGGGCGTCGGTAAAACCGAACTTGTAAAGGTGCTGTCCGAGCAGCTTTTTGATACGCCCGAAACGCTCATCCGCCTTGATATGTCGGAATTTATGGAGAAGCACTCGGTTTCCCGCATAATAGGCGCGCCGCCCGGATACGTCGGGTATGACGAGGCAGGTCAGCTCACCGAAAAGGTGCGCAGAAAGCCCTATTCGGTGGTGCTGTTTGACGAAATCGAAAAAGCCCATCCCGACGTGCTGAACGTCTTACTGCAAATTCTTGACGACGGCAGAATTACCGACGCGCAGGGCAGAACCGTGAACTTTGAAAACACCATAATCGTTATGACCTCAAACGCGGGCAGCGACCGCAGCGAAAACCTGCTCGGTTTCGGCAAAACACAGGCGGACGCGTCCAAAGAAAAGGCGCTTAAAGCGCTTGAAAGCTTTTTACGCCCCGAGTTTATAGCGCGTGTGGATGAAATAGTGGTATTTTTACCCTTAACCCCCGAATCGCTTGCTAAAATCGCAGAGCTTATGTTAAACGAGCTTAAAACCTCGCTTTCAGAGCGGCTTATCGATTTTAAATTTGATACCGGCGTTTGCACATATCTTGCCGAGAAATGCGGCAACGGCAAGCGCGGGGCGAGGGAACTCAGAAATACCATTCGCCGCGAAATTGAGAATAAGCTTGTAGATATTATCGTCGATAACGGCGAGGGCAGCATAAAATCGCTTAACTGCACCGCCGCACCCGATATTAAAATAGATGTCGAATATTCAAAATAATGCTATCTATCGGAGGTTTATATGAAACCGCGACGCGGTGAAAGAGTAATCGATACCGAAACAATTGAAATATCTGCCGATCTGCCTGAAACAATAGAGCGCCTTATGCAGATGAACGGCGTATGCCGCGAAAGCGACAGCACGGATAAACGGATTGAGTTTTACTGTGATAAAAAGGGTAAAATTTTTGTTACTGCTCCCGATGGCAGGTCATCGCTCTCAATTCCCCGTTCAAGCTATGTAAGAGCAGAGGCGGTAAGCCGCAGCGGCAAAACCTATATAGATATGTGCGCTGTGGAGCAAAAAGGCGGTTTTGTTTCTTCTGTTGTTTTTGCGATTATACAAATTTTGCTGATGATTGCATTTTCGGTTTTATATGCTCTTTTTGATACACCGACTTTTAAAAAAGAGATTTTAATTATAGTATTGCTTATAGACGCGTTATTCGCTTGCATTATATTCCGCGACTTATTTAAGGAAAAGAACAATATTACCCCAAACCTTGAAAAAATGAAAAACGAGGTCAGAAATCGCGCAAACGCAGTTTCAAACTGGGATAAATAATTTAAAGGGAGAGATTTTTTATGAAAAAAGGTATAGCAATTCTTATAGCTGTTTTGGCGGTTATCGGTATTATAATCGGTATAATAGCCGGCAGCTACAACGGGCTTGTCAGTCAGCAGGAGGAGGTTGAAAACAAACATTCCACAATTTCCGTTCAGCTCCAGCGCAGAGCCGACCTTATTCCGAACTTTGTAAACACCGTAAAGGGCTACTCCGATTATGAGCAGAAAACCTACACCGCCGTAACCGAGGCGCGCTCTGCCGTTTCGGGCGCTAAAACCGCAGGCGAGCAGGCAAAGGCAGCCGAGCAGCTTGACAGCGCAATTTCGGTTTGGGTAAACGCCGTAACCGAAGCTTACCCCGACCTTAAAGCAAACGAAAATTACAAGGCGTTGCAGGTTGAGCTTGAAGGCTCGGAAAACCGCATAGCCGTTGCCCGCAAGGACTACAACGACGCCGCAAAGTCCTATAATTCAAGCGTAAGGCGCTTCCCGAAAAACATTATCGCGGGTATGTTCGGCTTTGAAAAGGTAGAATATTTCGAGGCGCAGGCAGGCAGCGAAAGCGTTCCGCAGGTAAGCTTTGATTAAGCTTATGAAAAGAATTTTAAGTATTGCCGTCGCCGCCGTTTTGTTGGTGCTTACAGGTATCGGCGCGGCAGCGGCAAAGAAATACCCCGAGCCTACCGACCGTTTTTTCATAAACGATTACGCCGACGTTATAGACTCATCCGCCGAGGATGAAATTTATTCCCGCGCGGCGGCGCTGTATGAAAAAACAAAGGCTCAAACTGTCGTGGTGGCTGCAAAAAATCTCGGTGGGGAAGAGCCCGCCGATTATGCCTTGGGGCTCGGCAGACAGTGGGGAGTAGGCGATAAGAAAAAGAATAACGGCGTTGTAATTCTTTTCGCCCTTGAAGAAAGGCAGATTTATATTGCCGTGGGCTACGGGCTTGAGGGCGCGCTGCCCGATATTAAGGCAGACCGCATAATCGAAACCTACGGGCTTGAATATTTGAAAGCCGATAATTTTTCCGAGGGTATTCTGCAAATTACCAAAGCCGTTATAAACGAAATTTATATTGAGTACGGCGAAGAACCCGAGGAGGGCTACACGCCGATCGACGACTCCGAAGAGGACGGTTATTCTACAAAGGTAGCCGTTTCTTGGGTCGCGCTTATCGCGGTAGTTTTGCTGTATTTACTTATATTCGGTCGCCGCCGCAGATTTTTCTGGTTCGGCGGTCCGGGCGGATTTGGAGGATTCGGCGGCGGTGGCTTTTCGGGCGGCTCGTTCGGCGGTCACAGCAGCGGAGGCGGGTTCTCGGGCGGAGGATTTTCCGGTGGCGGCGGCTCATTCGGCGGCGGCGGTGCCGGCAGAGGTTTTTAATGAGCGTGTCGACTTTTCGACACGCTCATGGACGGGAATGTCGCTCGCAAAAATCAGAGATTTTTGACTGCACTCTATCCCCGCCAATACCACCCCAGCGCCCTTGAAAAATAGCTTTAAAAGCTATTTTTCGCTTATAAGGTGTTTTTTCGCCGCGCATGTCAGCGAAAAAACGGAAAATGCGGCGGTAACGCCGCAAAAATATTTTTTGAGTTTATCTACAGACTGAATTTTATTTCATTTTCGGGGAGGTTGTTATTATGTCACAAAGCGATTACAGCGAATATATGAAAAAGCTTGAAAATCAGCTGTCGGATAACACCTCTCCGTCGAATATTGTCGAAGAAAAGCATACTTCCGCATACGGCAGCAAGCACACCCGTAAAAAAGTGCGTAAAAGCCCGTTTTATAGGGTTATAAAAGTTCGTCCTGCAGCGATTATAGCAGTAATTGCAGCTATAGCAATTACCGCTGTGACGGTTTCTGCCGTCACACACAGGACAAGCCGCATAAACAAAGCCAAAAACACCGATAATAACATTTCGTCCGAAGCAGCGTTATCGGCACGGCAAAGTGAGCAGACAGAGCCTAAAATAACCTATAAATTCGATAATGATACCGCTGAAATTCCCGCTTCAAATGATGCAGGAGCGGCAATTATTGTCAATCTCAATACTCATAAGGTCACAGCTGCGCGTAACGCCGAGGAGCGTTTTTATCCGGCGTCCACCACAAAAATTATGACCCTTTTGGTCGCGCAGGAAAATATTAAAAGCTATGACGATACCTTTACCATGACAACCGATATTACAGACCCTTTGTATGTTGCAGAGGCAACGGTCGCAGGCTTTTTGAGCGGCGAGGTCATAAAAATGACCGATCTGCTTTACGGCACTATTTTGCCGTCGGGCGCAGACGCCGCAGTAGGTCTCGCAACCAAAATTTCCGGCGGCGAGGCTCAATTTGTCGAGCTTATGAATAAAAAGGTTAAGGAATTAGGTCTTAAAAATACCCACTTTACAAACGTTACGGGACTGTTCGATAAGGATCATTATTCATCGGCTTACGATATGGCTGTAATATTGGAGACCGCAATTCAAAATCCTATCTGCCGTAAAATCCTGTCTACTTATCAGTATAGAAGCAATCCGACAAATAAACACCCGGATGGGCTTCCTATGAGCGCTACGCTCTTTAATTATATGTACGGCACTGAACCCGCAACTGCAACTATCGTCGGCGGCAAAACCGGCTTTGTAAACGAATCGGGTTTTTGCATTGCGTCGTTCGGTAAAAACAATACCACCGAAAACGAATACATAGTTGTAACCTTCAAAAATTCCTCGCGCTGGCCGGCGATCCACGGTCAGATAGATTTATATAAACAATTCGTACAGTGAATTGAATTGCGCAATTTACAATAGAAAATATTAGATGTTAATCTGTCAGGATGTTGTCAGTTTTTCTTTATTTTCTCCTCCCCCGAATTGCGTGAAACTTCTAAATTTCACGCGGTTTGGTGCATACCGCTTTTGAAAAAATGGGCGCAAAAAAATAGGTCTTCCGAAATGGAAGACCTATTTTTTTAGCTCGACTGGCGCAGCGGGCGGCGGGTAGTCAGCCCGCAACCCTTGGTCTTTGCGGCTGCGCCTTTAACGCATAACACGTCGCACCGTGGAATAGCTTACCACAGCGACGCGGAAAAGTCAAGTATAAATTTAAGCAATACGCTGAAAAAGGAGTGAAAAAAATGGATTTTGACGAATTTTTAGACCTTGCCGAAGACATAGCGGCGGATGTAAGGGGCTTTGGAAAAGCAACGCAAGCCGAGGCGCTTGCCTTTGTGCTGCACAACCACGATATGTTTACCGAGCTGCAAGGCTACAACAAAGTGATGAAAATACCGAGGTGAAAAAAAATGACCTGTTGCGCCGATTGCAAATATGCGCGCTATGACTGTATTTTAGACTTAGTAGACCCCGACCCTTGGGCGTGCGCGCTGACGGGCGAACACGTAAACCCCGACAGTAAATGCACACATTTTGAGGAAGAGGAAAATTAAACCACAATATATGGTATAGAGAAGAGGTGGAACGCCGTGGAAGACAACAGGAAAATGACATTTTTGCGAGGGCTGGCGGGCATAGCGATATGCGAGCACTGCGCCCGACAACAGGCAGCGCGGCAGAAATGCCGACCGAACAACGCGCCGCCCTGCCCGTGGAAAAAAGAGCGCGACTTTAGCGCCGCAAAGGGCTACGGCTGCCCAATGCTGCAGGACAGCTTGCACCAATGGGACGAGCTTATAAAATGCGGCGGCATAAGATGAACGAAAACAAATTTAAAACAGCGCTGCAACAGGCTTTGGCGCGCCCACTGCCCGAGGGGCTTTTAACCGACGAGGTGCGCCCTTACAAACCAAAAGGCAGAATAACGGGCTATGACCTTGTGGCAACAAAGCTAATGCTGCGCGCAGCAGAGGAAAACAAGAGCCTTGAGCAGCTGCTGCGGGCTTTAGGAGAAAACCCCGAGACCCCCGACCCCGTGACGATAATTGACGATATGCCGAAAGCTGACGGGTGACCGACAGGGCATAACACAGAGCACCGCACCCGCCTTGAGGCGGGCGGGGGGTGGTGACCCCTGCGCCGCAGCGCGTAATAAGCCGCAAACTTTATGCAGCCCCACCTTGTCAAGGGCGGCGCAGCCGTTTATCGCGACCCTTGACAACGCACCAAAAGAACACAATGCGCAGCGGGTGAAACACGACAGGGTTTCGCCTTATTTACAGGCTGCACGGGCTGGCGTGTGGGCTGTAACCCAGCTGACTGTGCCTTTTTGCCGCTTGCGGCGAAAAGGCACAGTCAGCCCCGCCCCGCCGCAGCGGGGCGCACCCCCTGTGCAGAGAGCAGCGCCCACAGGCGCGGCGGACAGCCTGCCGCCCGCGGGCGCGGAACGAGGAGTACAGGGTAGCCCGAATTGCGTAAAAGCCGCATTTTGCGCCCCCTTGCGGGGTTTACGGCTCGCACTTTTCGGCGGCTGTGACCGTGCCCGACCCCGACCCGCCACGGCGCGCTGCCTGACAGCCGAAACGGGCGAGTTGCGTAAAATGCCGACTTTTACGCCCCCTTTACGGGGGTTTACAGTTCGGGCGGAGCTAAGCTGCGACCGAGCGGACAGGACGGGGGCAAACCTTAAACGCAGCACGGCAGCAAAGCCGCACCGACCAGCGCGCCAGTGTGCGCCGCAGCGTGGCACACGCGGCGCGCGGCAGCCTTTTTTTTCCTCTCGGCGCAGTGCGCCGACACCCCGCGCCCGTGCGCGGGCTTTAGAGTAAACTTTAGTTTACTATATACTTGACTAAGTAACATAAAGCGGTAGTTTTGTGTTTTTTCAATGCCGAAATTCAATAAATTATCCGACCTCACAGCAAAGCAGCTTGAAGAATATATTTCATACCTTGAAACCGAAGAGGCGAAGAAAATTATAGCGCGGCGACCGCCGCCGACAACCACCCCGCCGAGCGAACCTAAACAGCACGCTACACACGACGTGTTCAATATTTACCGCTACGGCGATGTTATCAAGGTGGTGTATCTCAAGACCTGCCCCGCCATAAAAACGGGCGAGAGGGGCAAAAAATCGAAGATTAGGGGCAATGCGGAAAATGCGGAGCAAGCGACGGAGCAGAGCGCGGAGCGCTTTGCGCAATCGCTTTCACGCACCCGCGCCCGCATTTTTGAGCTTGCGGCGTGCAATGAGTTTACACATTTTTGCACGTTCACGCAGGACAAAGAAAAGCGCGACCGATTTAACCTTGCGGAGTTTCGGGAAGATTTTGCGCAGCTGGTGCGCAACCTGAACCGCAGCAGAGCGGCGGGGGACAAAATAAAATACCTGTTGATACCCGAAAAGCACAAAAAGGGCGGCTGGCATATGCACGGTTTTTTAAAGGGCTTGACCCCCGACGATTTGCGGCTTTTCACGCTGGAAGAAAAGCTGCCGCAGCGCTTGCGCAAGCAGCTTAAAGAGGGCGTGAAAATATACGACTGGACGCGCTACCGCCGCAGTTTCGGCTATTTTACGTGTACCGAAATAGAGAACGGGACAGCGGCGGCAAAATACATAACAAAGTATGTGACAAAGGACGTAGCCGAAACGGCGCGGAAAAGCGGCGCGCACCTTTTCTTCGCAAGTCAAGGTTTAAAGGGGCGGGAAAAACTGGAGTGGCGCAGCTTTGATAAATGCCCCGTGGATAACTGGGACTTTGAGAACGACTTTGTGAAAGTGAAAGAATACCAGCTTGACCGCGCCACGGGCGAGTTAAAAAGCAGATAAGTTTACAATTTTAGGAAAGTGAAAAGGGGGTGAGAAAATGCGCAGTGAATGGATACCGAGGGGCGATTTTGAACATATACTCGCGGCACTGACACCCGAAAACAGGCTTGCCTGTGAAGTAAGCCTTGCAACGGGCTTGCGCATAAACGACGTGCTGGCGCTGACACCCGAACGGGTGCGAAAGCAGCGCTTTACAATACGCGAACAGAAGACGGGCAAAACGCGCACGGTGCGGCTACCGAATGAGCTGACAGCGCGCTGCCTTGCCTGTGCGGGGCAGCACTATGTTTTTGAACATCGCACGGACGGGCGGCAGCACCGAACGCGACAGGCAGTGTGGAAAGACCTAAAACGCGCGGCAGCGCTTTTTAGGGTGAAAGAGAACATAACGCCGCACAGCGCCCGCAAAGAATTTGCGGTGGAAGAATACCAGCGCAGCGGGCAAGATTTACAGCGAATAAAGCGGCTGCTGAACCACAGCAGCGAGGCTGTAACAATGCTTTACGCAATGGCGAATGTAACGCGCAAAAAGCGCGATTTTAAGGGGGTTTAAGAGTGTACCATAAACGGGACATTGAACAGCTGAACAAGGATTTTGCACTGCTGATAAAGCACTTCGCGCGGCGATACGGCGGCGAAGATATGGCGGCGCAGCTATGGCTGAAATTGTGGGAGCTATGCGCCAGCGGGCGGGCAATTTCGCAGCGCTATGTTGCGGTAGCTTTGCGCAACGAATTTATACGCTACGCGCGCGAACTGCAACGGCAGCCGCTGCCGACCGATAAGCAGCCCGACACGGCAGCCGCAGACTTTGCCGCCGAGATAGCGATAAAAGCGGCGCTGACGGAGCTTAGCGCACCCGAGCGCAGCGCGATAATTTACCACAGAATAAGCGGCTACACGTTTGACGAAATAGCGCGCCGCAAAGGCTGCACGCGGCAAGCGATAAACAACGCCGAAAAACGCGGGCTTGACAAATTGCGCACACGGTTGTAAAATGATACTCACGAAGACCGACAAAACCACACAAAGGAGTACAACCCCAAATTGAGTGAAATTTTTGTTTCACGAAGTTGGCGTGGTAAGCAGCGCAAACTATTGCGGTACGCGCGCTGCGATACCCCCAATTGCGTGAAACTTTCATTTCACGCAATTAATAATAAAGTTTTAAAGCCATAAATTTATTTACCCTATTCGCGTTTATCGCAAATAATTTCGGGCATTAAAAAAACAGCAGCACCTTTTCAATGCTGCTGTTTTTTTATTTTTATAACGCCAACCGCTGTAATTTATTTTGCAATAGCTTCTTTAATTTTTTCAAGCTGCTCATGCGTTTGCTCCGAATCTGAAAAAACAAATGAATACGAAAACAATATATATCCTGCGACAGCACCGTTGTTTGTGCACGATTTTATCTGGCGCGCTATAATATCCGTTCCGTTTTTCCATTCCGCGGTATCAGGCTCGTTATCAGTGCCGAGCTTATACGGCGCCAAGCCGATTGTAAGCCTTACATTTTCGTTGGTATTGCCTATCTGTACCCATTTCTTCATCAGGCTATCAAAGCAAAAATCCTTGTTCGGGTAATCAAATCCGAAGTACAGCTGCGGAATTATTGTATCAACAATTTTTTCTTTTACCCATAATCTGACATCGGCATAATATTCGCTGTAATTCTTATCAATATCCGCTGCGGGACTTATGGAAAAATCAAGCTTATCGCCCCCGGCGGCCTTAATAGCCGCACGGCAGCCCGCAAGCAGCGTATTAACATTCGCGCGCCGCCAATCGTCAAGCGCTATCGGTTTTTCGGCGGTGCTGCAATAATTTTCATAGCTTGTTTTGTCAAACTCCGGGTCAGTGGTCGGGTAAAAATAGTCATCGAAATGCACGCCGTCAATAATATATTTTGAAAGCAGCTCTCTGATGCCGTCTATTATAAGCTGACGCACCTCGCTTTCGGCGGGATTGAGATATATCCCGCCGAAGCGTACCACGTTTATATCATTATCGGGGTTATCGTCATTTAACCATTTATACGCGGGACTGTCGTTATCAAGTGCCGATATATCGTCCGACGCGGCGTTAATTCTGTACGGATTTATCCATGCGTGAATTTTTATTCCGTTGCTTTTGCAGGCGTTTACCGCATATTCAAACGGGTCGTAATCAAGCTCCCTTGCAAGCTTATTCTGCGGGAAATAATCGGATCTAAAAAGCGAATCGCCGTGCGAGCGGATATGCAGATAAATATTGCCTATATTTGTATCACTGCAATTTTGAATTACCTTATCAAATTCCGCCTTAAATCCGTTTTCGCTTTTCAGCATTGAATTTACTTCGCTGTAGGATATCCAGATTCCGGCGCTTGAAACACCCTTATACTTCGTCTGCTCTTCCCCACTGTCCTGATTTTTCGGATTGCCGACAGTGCAGCCGACAAGCAATAAAAAAGCAACCAGGCAAATAAAAATTCTTTTCATATTCAAGCCTCTCTGTAATTAAATGATATTTCTCCTATTTCCATGCCGCATTCGGACGAAAGCTTCAGCCCGAGTGTGTTAACCGCGCCGATATGCGGTATCAGCCGTATAACGTTCAGCGAACCGCAATTATACTGACTGTCCGATAAATCAACGCTCATTTCTTCGGATGTATCGCCGATAAGCGAAATTTTCAGCTTTCCCGCCGCGCCTGCGGAAATCGCGATGCTTTCTATATGTTTTTTTACGGTTAAAGTGCCAAAATCAAAGCTTTTTGTAATAAATTCGGATCTGAACGGCACACTTTCCGCAACCGGCTGTGAAGAAATGTTCCTGATATCCACATCCGCGCAATTTCCGCTTTCGGCTGCAAAGTACAAAATTCTTTTATCGCTGCCTATACATATAAATCTTCGCTTTCCGTCCGACAATAGAATATCTATCGGCTTTAAACCTTTAAAGCTGCGTATATAATACTTATAATCAGATTTATCGGCGGTGCAATTTATAATAAGTGCTTTATCGCCGAGTAAAAGCCAATACCTGCCGTTTTCGGCAGCTGCTGCTGCGTTTGCCGTTATATCAGCCGTAAGCCCGCTTAAAAAGCTGTTTATCGGCTCTGATATTTCTGTTATCTTCCCCGAGAATGTATTCATAGAGTATATCTTACCGTCGCCCGACATCCATATCGGCGTGCTGCCGCAAAGAGCGCAGGTGCGTTTGTTAAGGCAGCCTATATCTGCCAAACGGGTCTGCGAAAAATCGTCTCCCGCGTAAAATACGGAATCATTATCCGCAAGCAGCGAGCTGTTGTTTAGGGCGCTTCCGTGCTTCAGCTTTACCTTATACACCTCGTTTTTCTTAAAGGCAATAATGCCGTTTTTTGTTGTTAATAAGCATGTAATTCCGCTGTCTCCGCCGCCTATGCAGGCTGTTGATTTATCGGAAAAATAAAGCGGATTTGTATACGGAACAGAGTAAATTTTTCCTCTTTCGCAGCCGCCCGAAAAAACAAGCTTAGAACCATACTCCGTGCAGCAGGTCAGGGTGCATATTTCTTTCAGCTCCTCGCCGAACAGCTTGCCCGCCTTTACGCAAATATTGTTTTCGTGATACATATTTATGCTCGGCACGGGATATTCCTTTCCGTCTGCGCCGGTAAAATATATTACGCCCCTGCTGCGGTCAACGTGCATTGTTATCTCGGCATTGAAAAAAGTTTGCGTATCGCTTGTGTCACCCGGGAATATCACCCATTCCGTATAAACTATAGGTGTTGTATATATGCGGCATATTACGGATTCGTTTGCAAGCCCGCTGTACGGTAAACGGAATAAATTCGACTGACCGTCCGAGGTGAAATATGCCTTGAACCTACTTGTAAGTATGTTCCTTGCTTCCAAAAATTTCGGCTGTGCGGTATAAGCCGAATTGGTAGCCTTGGCAGCCTCGTATTTGTTTCCTCTGCCGTTTATCATTATAATCGGTTCATAATAGCTTGTAGATAACAGCCAAGAATCCATATCCTCGTTTATTTCATATATCATATAGCTGAACTCTTCGGAATTGTAATTGTTCTGCGCAGTTACCAAGGCAAATATTCCGCCGCCGTCTATCGGTGAGCCGCTGTAAAAAAGTATGCTGTACGGCATATAAAACACCTTATCGGTCGTCCGCCTGAAATATATCTCGCCGGCGGATTGCTTTGTCCCGTCCGCACCCAAAAAGTATATATGAAAAATGAAATTGGAGCTGCCGTCAAATACGTTTTCATATGCTATGCGTCTATATTCACCGTTTATGTAAACCTCGGTCTGCGTAACAACATATGAAAAATCGGATATATCGGCTTCCGTTTCGTTTTTTATTATATCACTGTTTGCGGCGAAAAGTCCAGCCCTGCTTTTTAAAATTCCGTCGCGAAACTCTGTATTTTCCGCCGCAGCCAGCTCATTATCGGCTATGTTGTTCGGCAATTCCGATTTATTTATACCGCCGTCTATCTTTCTTATGCGGTAGCTTTTTTCTTTTCTTTGGTCTAAAGCTCCGAATTTCATTACTGCCCGTCCACCTCCGCGCGCGGCATAATATCTGTAATTTTACCGATTTTTTTAAGCGCCGCGGCTCGTTTGGCATTATAAAGCTCGGTAAAAACACGGTTTTTTGAAGTATCGCCCTCTGTAAGCGATAAAAGCATTGCCGTACCGTATATAAGCGCCTCCGCCTGCACGGTGTCTATAACCAAATCGGACGATAAGGAAGCAATATCCGAAATTTGCAGGTCGGCGGCTATTTGCGAAATCAGCTCTGCCCCCTGCTCTTCAAACCGAACCTGCAATGGCGGATTATTCACAATATCGTTATAACCGAGCAGCAGCATTGCTTTTTTATAAATATCAAACCCCTTCATCTTCGGTTTCCTCGCTTTCGGCTTTTTCAGAGCTTAAAAGTCCCTGCCTGTCGGGTACAATACCGTCGGGTAGTCGCTCCAAAAACTGTTTTCTGTCAATAATACCCTTATCAAAAAGATTCAAAAGCGTATTTACACACTCGCGTTCACTGTATACCGTGCCTGTGCCGACCTCAATTTTAGCATTTATAATAAGCCCGCGCAGCCGCTCCGTGTCAAGTGTAAAATACCTTATTCCCGCTGCGTCCTTTAGCTTTATGGCGCGCTTTCCGTAGCACGATATCCAAAAATCCGCCCAAATGCGCGAGATCTCCTCGGCAAAGGAGTAAAAACGGTTTTTTACTATTTGCAAGGGCATTATAGCAGCGTTTTGCATGGTTATAAGCGCGGTTGCGTTATCGGCGCGGCTGTCGCCCAAAGCTACCTCGTTTGCGCCGTTTTGGGTCAATGTGTTATCTATAAGCGTTTGCAGGCTTTGGTCGAAATTTCGGCTGAAATCGGGCGGCGCAACATATTTTACCGCTCCGTTTACATCCTCGCTGCTGCCGTAAACCTTAACTATCTGCCCCGGCTCGTTGGTAATTCCGTCGGGCACGGTGTCGCCGTTTATTACCATCATAGGCATACCCGTTGTCATAGCCGACCAAACGCTCGCCGTTATCATACGGTTAATTGCTATCTGGTTCGGTATAAGGTAGGTGACCTCACTTTCGCCGTAGATCAGTCCTCCCCTTTTTTCCCATGAAAAGACCGCAAGCGGATAAAGCGAAAGCCCCGTGTCGTACGCTTTTCTTACGGTGGCGTTTTCAGTAACCTTTACACATTTAATTGTATAGCCGCCGCCCGATTTATATTCCTTAAAAAGCTTTGTAAACACTGTCACCTTTCCGTCGTCCGCGTCGTTTTCCAAAGCCCTCAATGCGGAAATATCCGCACCGTTCAGCCTTGCCTCACGGAGTACCGCCTCGGTTTCGCGGCAGCTTGCAATAATTATATACGGCTGCTGCTGAACATCCGAAATATAAGGGTCGCCGAAATAAACGTTTTCAATATTCAAAACCTCGCAGCATATATCGCCCTTTATCGGCATATGCATTTCCTTATCGGCATAAAGCCCCGTTTTAATATCGCCGTTCCAGTAGGTATACAACACACCCGTTCCGCCGATATACGCGTTCCTCAGCGCTGCGGCATACAGCGAGGTGATTCCCACCCGTTCTGCGGTAACGCTGTAATAATCGCTGAGCGCCGACATTGCAATGTTTATTTCGTTGGCGCGTTTGTCATTTTCGTTTGCAACCGTGGGTATTCCCTCTGCCGAAAATGATACCGACAGCGGCGCGTTTAATATCTGCGACATTTTGTAATCGCCTATACGCTTTATTATATTGTGCCGCACCAGCGGGCGGTCGTTGCCGCACTTAGCGCCGTACCATTGGTCGCCTATGTAAAAGCGCTCGTTTATGCGGTTCTGCTCGTAAAGCCCGCGCTTTCCGAGCGCCGATTTAAAATCAGCCGCTTTGCGGTATTCTTCATATATTTCAAAAGGTTTGTTCATTTTTTAACCTCCTTTTAGAGTGATGAATGTCTGTAGAAAATACCCCGCTACCCCCACGGCTCCCCTCTTTTTACAGAGGGGAGCTGTCAACGAAGTTGACTGAGGGGTATTTTTCTACGTCTACTGTCTAACGTTTAGTTAGTAACAACCCCTCCGTCATAGCTTGCGCATGACACCTCCCCTTACACAGGGGAGGCTATTTTGGCTTCCTTCTTTTGCGTCAGCAAACAGAGGGGAGCTGTCGCCACAGGCGACTGAGGGGTATTTTCTAACCTCTAACGTCTAACTTAACCTACCGTAACCTTTGCAACCTTTGAGTCAACGCCCGCAATGCCGTCGACAATAATTCTTACAAAGTAATAATATGTACCCTTTGTAAGGGATGTGGGAATAGTGTAGGAGCTTGATGTTGCATTTGCTACCTTTACGGCAGAGCCTTTATTCGCGTCCTTGCAGGAGTACCACTGGTAGGTAAGCGCGCCGCTGCTGGTTGCGGTAACGGAAAGCGAACCGCTTATGCTGCCGGCTGTAACGCTCTTATCCGATACGTTGCTGCTTATGGTAATTGTTGGTGAAAGCCATGCCCAAATCGCGTCAAGACCGCTCTTGTTTACAAATACATCATAGTAAATTCTGTAATCGAACTTGTAAGCATCGGCGTCAATATTCTGCTCGGGAGTGAATATTCTCATCTTTTCGGTTTTCTTTACAAGGTGAGCGCCGCTCTTGGGGCATACAAGCATATATACCTCGCGCGCATTCGCCTGCGGGGTAAAGCCGCCCGCGTTTGCCGTGTTAAAGGTGTAGGCAGTCTTCATACGCTCTGAAACCACCGGTATAATAGCTACGCCGTTTATGGATTTTACTTTAAGGGTAATTTCTCCCTGCTTAAAATCGGAAACGGTTATCATACGCGAAATTTCGTTGGAATTTTGCAGTGCGGCGTACATATAGCTGTCAACAAAGGCTACAAGCTCCTCGTCATACCCCACTACCGACTGAACCTCGTTTATAAGTTTGCAAAGCGCGTCGTAGGGCTTTGTCTTGTCGCCGTTAACAAGGTTGGAGCGCGTAGCGGCAAGACCCGCCAGCTTTGAAATAACGTATGCATCGCACTCGGGCACAACCTTTGTGCGAACGTATTCGCCGAGAATTTTGCCCGCAAGGTTTGCAATGCCCGTTTCGCTCATATCCTCGCGGTCTATCTGGAGCGAACGTGCGCGATCCATAGACATGGTGTAAGAGGTGTTTGCAACGGTTATAGCGCCCTTGGTAAAGCCTGTGTCGCGGTCGTAATCGGCAAGCCCCTGAAAATCGACATCAGGTATAATTACGGTCTTAGCGCCTACAAATTTTGTCGCAAGCGCGTTATCGGCAAAAAATCCCGTGGCGCTCTTCTGTGCAAAAAGCTTATCAAGCTCGGTTGAATATTTAGATGCGTTTTCTATAGAATTGAATGACATAATAATTTTTCTCCTTTTTATCTCCAAAGACCCTTTAAAAATTCTGCGGTCTCCGGGTTAATTCCGCCCTTTCGGTCGGTAAGCGAGCCGAGACTTAAATTCTCGGCGTTTTTTTGTTTAAGGGCAGCCGCTTTCGCCGCCCTTTCCTCTGCATGCCGGTAGCGTAAATACTCATCAAGCAATTTTGTGCCGCGCAATTCTGCGTTTTCCGTCACCGCGGCTGGCAGGTCGGAAATGCTCTTTATTTCGGGAAATTCCGCGGTAAGCTCCTTAAAGCCGTCGCTTTCCTCTCCACTGCTTTCAAGCTGCATAACATAGCTTGCCATTTCCTCATTACCGCCGCATTTTTCTGTCAGCTCCTGTCGGTGTTCTTCTTCATTTTGCTTTTTGAGTGCCGCTATATATTCGGAAACACTGTGGCCTGCTTTCGCGGCAATGTTTTTCAGCGCCTCGTAATCATCGGCTATTGCCTCGAATTTCAGCCCCATTTGAGCTAAGCGCGCCGCGTCTTCAAGCCCTAAATTTTTAATTTCCTTATTGAATTTTATAGGAACGAACACTTCTTTTTCGGCTTCCAGTATGGTGTCCGTTGCAGCCGACGTTTCTTCTTTTTCCGCCGCCTCGGGTTGTGCGGCGTTTTCCAAACCAACGTTTTCCAAATTTATTCTTCCTTTCTGCTTTATCTGCGGGTGTTATCTTCTTCCTGCTCGGTACCGTCGTAGGAAAGAAAATTAGCGTATTCCCGCCGGAACTTTTGTAGCTCCTCATCCTCTTTTTTTGCTGTTACCGTTTTCGGCTTTTGCGTCGGCACTGCGCTTATTCCGGTTAAAAAACCTAAAGCAAACGCAGCCACCACCGCTAAAAACACAATGAACACTGTCATATGTCCCATCCTCCGTTCAAATCAGCTCCGACTATTTCCGTTTCTCTGTAAACAGGCTTACTTTCTTTTCTCGGGTGAAAATGCTTTACATCCTCAAACGCATAGCGCAAAGCGTCGCATAGGTGGTTATCACTGTCCTTCGGCAGCCGTTGCCCGCGCTCGTTTGTGCGGTCGTCGTATACGTAAGACGATAACTCGCGTATCATATTAACACAATCGGGGTGCACCGTTATTCGGTACTCGCTTATTGCGGCTATGCCGTTTAAAATGCTGTCCCGCCCTTTAACAGACGGCATTATGCGCGATATTCCGAGCCGCCTTAAATCGTCGTTGGATTTCGGCTCTGCGCAGTCGGCGCGTATGCGCTCCTTTGCGTAGCCTAATTTTTTAATTTCCTCGGCAATATCGCAGTTGAGCATTCGCGTTTTGCAAAACTCGCAAAAGATGTAAAGCTCCTTAGTCTTGGGGTTAGCCATAAAGCCCACAAAGCCCGTAGGGTCGTTTGAGTACCCGTAGTCAAGCCCGAAAAAGTTTTTCCAGCGAAAGCGCTCGTCTTCGGGAATTTCCTTTTTCCCTACCGACCAGTTTTCGTAAACCAGCCCCTCCGAAATGCCCCAGTTTCCGAGCCCCGCCACCGCGTATTTCCTGCGATTGGTTTTCTTCATACGCTCAAAAACCTTTCTGTCGGTTTCGTCAAGAAATTCGTTTATAAGGTAGTTGGTGGAAAAACAGGCAACATCGGGGCTGTCATTGTCGAAAAAGCGCTTTTTAAGCCAGTGCGTGCCGCTCCACGGGTTAAACGTAAGTGTAGTCTGCTTGTAAAGCGGCGGCTCTATCACGCCGCGCGGAACCGATAAATCAAGCTTATCAAAGTCCGCCTCGTGCGCAATTTCAAACGCCTCTTCAATCCAAACAAAGTTTAAAAACCCGCTCGGCACGGTGGCTGACGCTAATTTCAGAACATCGTCAAACCCTCTGAAAATTATTTTCTGCCCCGTAGGCGCGTAAACCATTTCCATGGGCGACACGGTGTTGCGCCACAGTTGCGTAACGCCTAACCTTTCCTGCGCCCATTTAAGCTGGGCAAAGGTTGAGTCGCGGTGAGTGTTCATAACCTGGCGCACCACAAGCAGGTTACTGCCCGGGTATTTCATAAGCCTGTAAATAAAATTAAGTGCCGTTGTGGCTGATTTTTTTGAACCTTTGCCGCCCTTTAATACCCTGTAACGCTTGTCGCAATTCCAGTATTCGTCGTACCCGCCGCCGATAATTTCCGATAATTTAATTTCCGATATCGTCTATTATCACCACCGCTCTGCCGCTTTCCTTTTTTTCGGTCTCTTTTTCGCTGACAATTGAACGAAGCTCCTTTATAGCCGAAAGATCCCCACTTGCCGCTTTCTTGTAAAGCGCAATCATAACCGCGGTTTTTCTTGTCGGGTCTTTAATATTGAACCCTTCGTCTTTAAGCGACTCTGCCTCCGCGTCCGATAGCCTTTCATTAAGCAGCGACTTCATGGTTTTATAAAGTAACTTGTCATTTTCTTTCACAGCGTTTCCCTCCCGGCAGCGCTATAATATAACAAAACAAAACCGCCATTCACCGACATAAAAAAAGACCCCTCTTTTACAGAGTGGTCTTTTTAAAACAGTACTATATATTATCAAATCACAAATTTATGAAATACCTTTTTGCCCTTTTTAAGTATTACTTCATTTTCAAAGGCGCTCTTTTTAAGGGCAAATTTCGGGTCGGTCACCTTTTCGTCATTCACGCTCACGCCGCCCTGCTGAACCAAGCGCCGTGCCTCGCCGTTAGATGCGGCAAGCCCGCCCTTTACCATCATAGCCAAAATGCCTATTTCGCCGTCTGTAAAGTCATC